>NZ_WPAG02000003.1:300000-600000 GCF_013602415.1 Rhodococcus sp. B50
GGTCAGTGAACATGCCGACGAAATCCTCCACGAGCTCGGTATCTCCGAGTCCCATGTCCAGACCTTGCGCAGTAAGGGAGTGATCCGATGAGTAATGCGATGCAGACGGACCCGACGAGCCCGACCACCGGCACCGCCACCGCCACCGCCACCGCGATGGTGCTCGAAGGCTTCGGACAGACCATGACCGCGACAACATTTCCGCACGTGACCCCCGACGCCGGCGCGGTCGTCGTCGACGTCACGCACGCGGGAATCTGCGGAACCGACATCCACCTGCAGCAAGGTCGCCTGCCCATTCCGGTACCGATCATCCTCGGACACGAGGCGGTCGGTCGCGTACACGCCCTCGGCGAGGGAGTCACCACCGACGCCCGGGGCGAGCAGCTGCACGTCGGAGACGCGATCTCATGGGCGTCCAACATCCCCTGCGGGCACTGCTACTACTGCCAGGACCAGCACGAACCGTCCCTGTGCGAGACCCGCAAGGTGTACGGCATCAACCAGTCCTCGGCCGACTGGCCCCATCTGTCGGGTGGGTGGTCCGAACAGATCTACCTCCAGCCCGGCTCGACGATCATCCGCATCCCGTCCTCGGTGACCCCGCAACAGGTGATCGCACTCGGCTGCGCCGGCCCAACCGCCGTCCACGCCGTGAACGATATCGCCAAGCCGCAGACAGGCGATGTCGTCGTGGTCCAGGGCAGCGGACCGGTCGGTCTGGCCTGCGCCATGTACGCCACACTCGCCGGCGCGGCGAAAGTGATCATCGTCGGCGGGCCGGCCAACCGTCTCGAGGTCGCGCAGGCCGCCGGCATCGGCGACATCCACATCGACATCTTCACCGAGACCGATCAAGAGGCCCGCCTGGAACGGATCCTCGCGCACACACCGGACGGGCGCGGCGCCGACGTCGTCATCGAGGCCACCGGCGTCCCGACCGCAGTAGCCGAGGGCATCGACCTCACCCGCCGCGGCGGCAAGTACCTCGTCGTCGGGCAGTACACCGACCACGGCACCACCCCGATCAACCCCCACTACATCACCAAGAAGCAGCTGCAGATGCTGGGAAGCTGGGCGTTCTCTCCGCAGAACCACCTCGAATACGTCGAATCACTCCCCCGGCTGACCGCCCACTTCGATCTCGCGTCGATGGTCACCGAATACCCGCTCACCGAGGCGGACGACGCCATGGCCGATATGCGGGACGGGCGCACGCTCAAGTCGGTCCTCACCACCGGAGGTCGGTCGTGACCACCTCCCGGTACACCGCGGCCCGGTACACCGCGGCGATCGAGGCGATGCTCGAGCGGATCGACTCGACCGCCAAGCAGACCGACGGCACCTTCCCGCACTACGGTGACATCGAGTCCGGCGAATGGACCACCACCGCTGACGGAAACTGGACCGGAGGATTCTGGGGTGGCCTGGCCGCACTCGGCTTCGCCGCCTCGGGTGACAAGCGCCTGGCGCACCTCGCCGACGACATCACCGCACAGATCCTGCCCCGGCAGAGTTCCGACACCGCCTTCCGCGGCTTTCTCTTCTGGTACGGGGCGGCAGTCAACCACCTCGTCACCGGAAGCGACGACGCGGCGCAGACTGCATTGGCAGGTGCCCACGGACTGCTCTCCAGCTTCAACGATCGCGCCAGCATCATCCCACTCGGAGCAGAAGCAGAAGAAGCAGAGGCGGTCGGAGAAGGCGCAGCGAACATCGACGCCGTCCCGGGCACCGTCGCGCTGCTGTCGTGGGCCTCGGCACATACCGGCGACCCGCGCTTCCACGACGCCGCGATCCGCCACGCGCAGCGGCATATCGAACTGTGCATCCGAACCGATGGCTCGGTCTGTCAGTCGGCACGATTCGACACATCCAATGGTGCACTGCTGGATCGCTATACCCACAAGGGCATGAACGCCGACAGCACCTGGGGCCGGGCACAGGCGTGGGCGATGGTGGCATACGCCCAGGCGGCACAGTGGGCATCGCCGTCCTTCCTGCCGACCGCCGTGCGCCTGGCCGAGTGGTGGCTCGACCGCACACCGAACGGCGCCATCGTGTCCTGGGACTTCGATGCCGGCACCGGTACCGATGTTCCGATCGACACCTCCGCCACGGCCATCGCCGCTGCCGCGCTGCTCAAGCTCGATCGGCTCGTCCCTGAGCGGACCGACTTCCGGGACCGGGCCGTCGCCCACGTCGAGGCACTCCTCGATCACCTCACCCCCACCGGACCGCACGACAGCAGACCGGCAGGGATCCTGATGGACGGTTGCTTCGACAAACGCCGCGACTTCGCGACCCGAAACGAACTGATCTGGGGCGACTACTTCTTGCTCGAGTGCCTGATCAACCTGAACAACCGGTCCGATACGCTGAAGTTGTGACCGAGCCACCATGACGGGTCACCCGAGACCCCGGGAAGAAGATCGAGGAAAGCCGGTGTCGGAAAATACACCTACTGCAGCTCACGAGTTCACCCACTCGGACCTCAAACCGTCGATCCTCGACAATCTCGCACTTTCGCGCGCCGAGCTGCTGGTTCTGACCGACGAAGCGTCGGCGATGACCACGGCAGGCCAGCGGATCCGGGAGATCGGCGACTTCGACATGTCGCTCATCGGGCGCGTCGAGGTCGATGGGGTGATGGTTCACCGCAGTTGGCAGGGCACGAAGAGCAACGCTCTGCACCGACTGGTGGTGCCGGAAGGGATCGGGCTCGGCGGCAAGAGCATCATGCTCCAACAACCCGTCTGGGTACGGGACTATCTGTCCGACCCCGGAATCACCCACGACTTCGACGCGCTCGTGGAACAGGAGTCACTGCGAGGAATGCTTGCCGTGCCCATGGCCTACGAAGGTCATGTCCTCGGCGCCATGTACGTCGGCACCCGCGAATATTCGTCCTTCGGTGATCGAGTCATCGCAGAGATCCAATCGATCGCCGACACGGCCGCCGTCACTCTCCTCAGCGCCCAAAGGGCCGCGACCCAGACAGAACTCGCCCTCGAAGCCGAACGGAAACGGCTCGCCGAATCCCTGCACGATTCCGTGAGCCCAGTCCTCTTCCGGATCGGCGCCGAACTGCAGAGCCTGCGCGCCCTCGGTGACGCGCAGGCGATCCACGATCGCCTGCAGGAGATCACCGAACAGGTACACGCCGTCAATGCTTCCATCCGCAGATCGCTGACCGACCTCACCGCGCGGCCTCCCGAACGAAATCTTCCGGTCGGCATCGAGGAGGACTGCCAGGCATTCACGCTCCGGACCGGTATCCCGGCCCGTTTCGTGCCCCTGACCGAATCTCCCGACCTCGATGCCAGCCGCGTCGAGGCCCTCCAGCGCCTTGTTCGCGAAGCGCTGGTCAACGTGGAAAAGCACGCCGACGCGTCCACCGTGGTGGTCAGCTTGTCGGTGCGGTCGGGCAGGGTGACGGTCGTCATCAGCGACGACGGCCGGGGCGTCGACGGCACCGAGGATCCGATGCGAGGAAGCCAGCTGGGGCTCGGATTGGCTGCAGGGCGCCTCGAGCGGCTCGGGGGCGGCATGTCGGTCGTCAGCGACGACGAAAGCGGCACCACCGTGCGCGGCTGGGTAGACGCTCTGGAGGGACCGAACACATGACCGCGCCACCGAAGACCATCCGCATCCTCGTCGTCGACGATCATCCGATCGTGCGTGGCGGTGTGGAACTTCTCGCCCGCGAGGACACAGACCTCGAAGTCGTAGGAGGTGCACTGACCGGCGCTGCCGCGGTCGAATTGGCCCGCACCCTGCCCGTCGACGTCATCCTCCTCGATCTTCGGCTCCCCGATATCCCTGCGCCGGAACTGATTCCGCGTCTTCGGCGAGCCGCGCCGCACGCGCGGATATTGCTGTTCACCGCGTTCGCCGATCACGGTGCCATCGATCTGCTGATGGAAGCAGGCGCCGACGGCTGCCTCGTCAAGGACATCAGCGGACAGGACTTCGCCACAGCCATTCACCGTGTGTCCAGCGGAATTCGGGTGGTCGACCCGAGGTTGACGGGGCCACGAAAAGTCGTGACCTCCGAGGCGTTGTACCGGGCCGGCCTGACCCGGCGCGAGTACGAAGTGCTGCGTTTTGCGGCCATGGGTCACAGCAATCCCGAAATCGCTCAGGAACTGTCTCTCACCCGCAACACCGTGAAGACCTATCTGCAGAGCGCCATGCAGAAACTGAACGCGCGCAATCGCGTCGAAGCCATTGCACGCGCTCACGAACTTCGCTTGCTCTGAACCGAATTCGCATTCCCCGGAGCGCACTCCACCTCTCCACATGGAGATGTTGTGTGTTCTGGGTCACCCATATATTCGAGCCGCAGAAATCATCTCGCGCTCGCGGCAACGGAGGCCCCACATGCCAAAAATGTCCCAAACATCGAAAGTAGGATTTGCCAGCGGTGTCGGCACAACAGTCGAATGGTACGACTTCTTCATCTACGGCACCGCAGCCGGACTCGTCTTCAACAAGATCTTCTTCCCCGAGTTCGACTCTCTGATCGGCACTCTGCTCGCCTTCGCCACGTTCTCCGCTGCCTTCGTGGCGCGCCCGCTCGGCGGAGTGGTGTTCGGTCACTTCGGTGACCGGATCGGACGCAAGTCCATGCTCGTCATCACCTTGACCATCATGGGCTTGACCACTCTCGGAGTCGGGCTGCTCCCGAGCTACGAGACCATCGGCGTCGCCGCACCGATCATCCTCGTCACCTTGCGTTTCGTGCAGGGTCTCGCACTCGGTGGTGAGATCGGCGGGGCAATTCTCATGGCCGTCGAACACGCTCCCGCCGACAAACGCGGCTACTACGGCAGCTGGGTGCAAATGGGCGTGCCGGCAGGATTGATGCTCGGCAATACGGTCTTCCTGTTGATGGCCGGACTGTCTCCCGCAGCGTTCGAATCCTGGGGATGGCGAATTCCCTTCCTGATCGGCGGCGCATTCGTCGCGATCGGCCTGTTCGTCCGACTGCATGTCGGCGAAAGCCCGAACTTCGACCGCGTCAAGAAGAACGCACAGCTGGAAAAGCTGCCCATCGGGGTGGTCCTTCGCCACTACCCCAAGCAGGTCCTCCTAACCTGCGGCGCCTACTTCGCCATCGGCGTCACCTTCTACGGCACTACGGTATTCGGCCTCAGCTACGGCGTCACGCAGGTCGGCTACACCCGAAACCAGATGCTGACACTCGTCCTCGTCGCCATGGCGGTCACGTTCGTCGCACTACCGTTGTTCGGCAAGCTGTCAGACGCCTACGGCCGAAAGCCGGTCTTCCTCGCCGGGGTTCTCGCCATGCTGCTGTTCACCTTCCCCTGGTTCTGGCTGGTCAACTCCGGATCCTTTGCGCTGGCGATGATCGGGTTCGTGGTGTTCTGCCTCGCCTTCGCAACCTCCTACGGTCCCCTCGCAGCCTTCTTCGCCGAAGCCTTCGACACCCGCATCCGCTACACCGGAATCTCCTTCGGCTACACGATCGGCACCCTCGCCTCGAGCGCTCCCGCACCGATCGTCGCCACGTACCTGCTCGATCGCACCGGCTCGTACGTCGCCGTGGCGCTGTTCATGGTCGCAATGTGCGCCATCTCCGTCGTCTGCGTGATCGCCATGCGCGAGACCTACCGGCAGGACCTCTCCGACAACGACGAAACCTCCGGACAGGAACAGCTGTCACCGACCTCTCACTGAGCACGCTCACGCACCGGTCCCCGGTCGACGACACGCCCGCCCCTTCGGCCGGCCGTCGATCCGTCCGCGCATGATCCCACGGCCGTGGACCTCGACAGACATCCATCCCACCCCGATTCCCGGGGGCGCGGAACGCCTCCCCCCGCGCCCCCGGCACCCTCGAAACGAGTCCAGATGAGCATCGCCGAACCGTCGCTGCACCCGTTGGCTCTGCCCACCACCTCACTGCGTGTCCTGGTCACCGGCGTCGAACAGAACGAAGGTGCCCACGTGGCCCGAACGTTGGCGGCAGCCGGACACCACGTGTTCACGCACAGCTTCACCCTCGATGCTGCCGAACACCTCGCCGACCGAATCACCGATGACGACGGAATCGCTCATCCGGTCGCGGCCGATCTGACCCTCGAATCCGACGTCGACAACATGTTCACCCACCTCGAGCGACGACACGGCGGCATCGACGCGCTCGTGCACACCGCATGGCTACCCGGTCCGGAAACCGCATGCCACACGCTGAGCAGGATCCGCCCCGCCGACTGGGGCCGGTTCACCTACGACCACATGGCCTTGTTGTTCCACACAACCAGACGTGCTGCAGTATCCCTCCACCGCACCGGCGACATCGGATCGATCGTCACCGTCACCGGCCTGGACACGCTCCGCAGAATCACCGACACCGATCGAGGACCGGCGCGAGACTCCATGGACGGCGCAATCGAATCCTTCGCTCTCGCCGCCGGACGTGAACTCGGCAGTAACCTCTTGCGGATCAACAACATCCGTCTGGTACCCACCCCGACTCCGGAGACAAGTGTCACCGCTGCCGCCCCCATACGCCTCGAAGCGGTGCTACCGGAGCTGATCGACCCAGCATCCGATATCGGCTCCGGTGGCATCTTCACTGCCTACACCTCGTTCCCTGCACCTGTACGGTGACCGGCGTCGGCCCGATGTCCCCATTCGTTGTCATTGGCGCGTCGAATGTTGCCCGGCTCGTGTGCGCCTCGCTCACCCAACGCCGCTTCGATGTTCTCCACCTCGATGCACCCGACGACCCGGAACTTCTGCAGATCCCCCAGCACGATCCGGCTGGGGTCGCCGTCGTCACCCACGACGACGCGGTCGCCGTACGCTACGCCCTCGCCATCGCCCACATCAGTCCCCACGTGCCGATGGTCGTGACCATCTTCGACCGCACTATCGCCAACCAGCTCACCCGGTTGATTCCCCACTGTCAGGTCACCTCACCCGCAGAGCTCGCAGCCCCCTCGCTAGCCGGACCGTGTATCGCCCCCGCAGTCGACGCGGCGTACACCGGGCCCGACGGCACCGCGCGCGTAATACAACACCACCCCCACGGCGACCAACCGACCTGGCTGCCTCTACCCCACAGCCGCACCAGCAGAATTCGCCGCCGGTTCGTCCACTCCGTGGGCGCACTGCGATCCCACGACGCCGGCACCCGCATGCTGCTCACCGGCCTGACCGGCCTGCTCGCCATACTCCTGCTCGACTGGACATGGCTCACGTTCGGCAAAGGCCACCACTGGGTCGAGTCCCTCAAGGAAGCAGTCCAGGTCGTTGCCACCGTCGGTCCCGCCCCGGTTTCACACGGCGACCACGCCTACGACACATTCGCCGCCTTGGCGATGTTGGCGGCGATGGTGTTCACGGCCATGTTCACCGCCGGGATAATCGAACGTCTACTCGGAGCCAGCCTCATCGGCTTGATCGGTCAACGGGTTCTACCTCGCCGCAACCACGTCATCGTGGTCGGCTTGGGGCAGGTCGGACTCCGGCTGTGCCTTGAACTCCGAAAACTCGGCATCCCCGTCGTAGCCATCGAACGAGACGATCGAGCCCGCAACCTGCGCCTGGCCCGAGCACTGAACATCCCCACCATCGTCGGGCACGGCACCGACAGAACCCTCCTCGAACGCGCCCGCCTCGACCGAGCCCTCTGCCTGGCCGCCGTGGGCTCCGACGACCGCGACAACATCGCCATCTCCGTAGCAGCCCACGGCGTACATCCCGCAACCAGGCTCGTCCTCAGAGCCGGCGAAAACGAAGCCCTCACCGACACCGGATCCCTGATCCCGCTGGGGATTACCAGGAATGTCGCAATGATGAGCGCGACCTTCGTCGTCGCGCGTCTGCTCGGTCTGGACGCCCATCGAGTCGTAGTTGCGAATAGCACAATCCACCTCGAACTCAACGGGACTTTCGAACAGTTCGTCCTCTCCGCACGACACCATTGCCCCCACGTCACCAGAACAGATGCTCACTACCCCCTCATTTGAGGTGCGTCTTCGAAAGGCACCACGAGGTAGCGAACATCAATATGGCACGCATCCGGAACGGACAGGCCTATGCCCTGGTGATTGCCGAGTCATGCGGCCCTGTGCGATCTTTTCTTCGTTACGTCGTGACCGCCACCAGCATCCGGAACCCCTCGCATCCCTTATGTGAGCGCACCGCTCGTTTCGGCCCCAGTCGCCTTGTGCCCCGGTGCACCCTCAAGAACAGGAACGGTGGGCGCATCCAAGTACACCGTGCTGCCGGCGGCCCGGAACCGCGCGGACATGTGCTGCGTCCCGGCGACGGCGGCTTGGTCGGCGCCGTCACCGAACCTGGCCCGAATGTCTTGGGAGATGCGCATGGAGCAGAACTTCGGCCCACACATCGAGCAGAAGTGCGCGGTCTTGGCCGGTTCAGCCGGAAGGGTCTCGTCATGGAACTTCTCGGCCGTATCCGGATCCAGTGATAGAGCGAACTGATCCCGCCACCGAAACTCGAAACGCGCCTTCGACAACGCGTCATCACGCTCGACCGCACCCGGATGGCCCTTGGCGACGTCGGCGGCGTGAGCGGCGATCTTGTACGTGATAACTCCGGTCTTCACGTCGTCCCGATTCGGCAGTCCCAGATGCTCCTTCGGGGTGACGTAACACAGCATCGCCGTGCCGTAGCGGGCGATCTCGGTAGCCCCGATCGCGGAAGTGATGTGATCATAGCCCGGAGCAATGTCGGTCACCAGCGGCCCCAGTGTGTAGAAAGGCGCTCCATGACATAACTTCTGCTGCCGCTCCACATTTTCCCGCACCAGATGCATCGGAACATGGCCAGGACCTTCGACCATCACCTGAACGTCATAAGCCCAGGCACGGGTGGTCAGTTCGGCAAGGGTGTCCAACTCGGCATACTGCGCGGCGTCGTTGGCGTCGGCGATCGACCCGGGCCGCAACCCGTCGCCGAGGGAGAATGCGACGTCGTAGCGACCGAAGATCTCGCACAGTTCGTCGAAGTGGGTGTAGAGAAAATTCTCTTCGTGATGGGCGAGACACCAACCGGCCATAATCGAACCCCCTCGGGAGACGATGTCGGTGAGCCGCTCGGCCGTCAGCGGTACGTATCGCAGCAGCACCCCGGCGTGGATGGTCATGTAGTCCACGCCCTGCTCACACTGCTCGATCACGGTGTCGCGGAAGATCTCCCACGTCAGCGCGTCGGCCTGGCCGGCGACCTTCTCCAGGGCCTGGTAAATCGGCACCGTGCCGATCGGCACCGGGGAGTTGCGGATGATCCACTCTCGGGTGGTGTGGATATCTTCGCCGGTGGACAGGTCCATCACTGTGTCCGCGCCCCAGCGGGTGGCCCAGCGCATCTTGTCGACTTCGTCGACGATGGAGCTGGTCACCGCTGAGTTGCCGATGTTGGCATTGATCTTCACCAGGAAGGACTTGCCGATGATCATCGGCTCGGACTCGGGATGGTTGACGTTGGCCGGGATGATTGCCCGCCCTGCCGCCACCTCCGAGCGCACCAGTTCCACGTCGCAGTTCTCCCGCAGTGCCACGAACCGCATCTCCTGGGTGACGATCCCGGCCCGGGCATAGTGCATCTGCGTGACCGTCCGGCCGGTCTTCGCTCGTACCGGGACAGGTCGGGGCCCCTTCCACTCCCGGGACGCCTCTCCACGCCGCACCGCCGAGCGGCCATCGTCGAGCAGATCCCGCTCTCGCCCCGAGTAGTGCTCGACGTCGCCGCGAGCAGCAATCCAGTCGGCGCGCGCCGGCGGGAGCCCGACCAGCGGGTCGCTGCCGGGCCCTGCAGTGCGGTAGACCCGCAACGGCGGGTTCGGCACCCCGCCGGGAGAGTCGTCCAAACGGATCTCCGTGACAGGCACACGCACGTCGTGTTCCTCGTCGTGGACATAGCTCAGGGCATGCGAATTGGATGCACTCATCGGAATCGTTCCTACTTCCTTCGCCGGCATTACCCGGGCAGGTTCGACGGTCGCAGGCTGCCTCAGCCCGATCTCAGCCCCTGCAATAGGGCTCCCGTGGGGACGGCACCGACCCTAACACCCGCCTCGTCCCACTGCAGATGTAGCTGCCCCTGCCCTCCGAGGCCGCGAGCTCGGCCCCTCCTTTACGAGCTGCAAGGAGGTACTCTTCTATATGTCATTGACTGCTGACTCGAGGAGACCGGGACCTTGTCCGCACAGCTGGCCTTCGATGCCCTCGCCGACCCTGTACGGCGAGCCATTCTCACTGTGCTGGCAGAGCGCGATGAATGCAGTGTGAACGAACTGGTCGAACAGATCGACAGCGTGGGACGCACCGGGGTCTCGAACCACCTCCGAATCCTGCGGCATGCGGGATTGGTCACCGAACGTAAGGTTGGCCGCTTCCGCTTCTATTCGGTCGACCCCGCCGGTCCCGCCCGGGACGTCATCGCGATGTTGCACGACTTGTTCCGAGGAGCGCTGGCAGATGCCGTGGAGGCCGCAGACCGCACCGCTATCACCGACACAACCTTGCGACGCGCATAGCTTCCAGGGAACACGGTGACCCAGCTCGTACTGCACGCGGAAGAGTGGACCGCATCCCCACCCTCGGCGGCCTACAGTCTTTTCGGAGCAGGCGCGGAGGCGGGATGGCTGTTCGGCGCGGTATGCGATCGGGTCGAACCCGGTGCCGCCGTGCGTATGGCGGTCCACCTCAGCGGTTCCGGAGCAAAGCCGATCGAAATCCTCGGCCGTATTGCTGCCGCACGTCCGCATGCGTACCTCGATATCGTGCACGACCAGCCTTGGCGAGGGCGTATCAAACTCCGTTTCGAAGCCGCAAATGGTGGCACGAGGGTTCGGCTTATCGCCGAACTCGACCAGCCTGGATTGGAATGGCTGATGCGCCGTCGAGGGTTCCCCACCTCTCAAAACGCCTCTTCCCGTCCCCGTTTGGGCTTGTTGACGTCGAAATCCGGACCCGGCAGTCTTTTCGCCACCTCAATCGACAACGCTGCCATGCTGGCACTGGAGGAAATCAATGCTGAGGGCGGTATCCACGGCCGTCCAGTCGAGTTGATCGTGGGTGATGACGCCACAGACCCGGAGACCGGCGTCATGGAAGCGCGGCGACTCGTCCAGGCAGGTTGCCGGACCATCCTGGTCGCCGCCACATCGGCTACCTACACCGCCGTTGCCGAGGCACTCAGCGATGCACCCGTGCTGCTGGTGCAGCCGGTCATGAACGAAGGAGGGAGCGGCGATCGTCTCCGTCTCCAGCTCGGTGAGCGGCCGGACGACCAGTTGGCAGCAGCCGTGAAGCCGCTCATGCGGATGGAGGGGGTGCGACGATGGTTTCTGGCCGGTGACGATTATTGTTGGCCCCGCACGACACACGGCTTGGCTCGCCAACTGTTGCCCCGGTACGGCGCCCGAGTCGTCGGAGAAAAGTTCGCGTCCATGGGGACTCGAGACTTCGCCCCGATCATCGAAGCGATCCAGAAATCGGGTGCCGACATCGTACTGTCGACCTTCGACGGAGCTGATGCTGTTGCCTTCGAACGGCAGTGCTATGCAATGGGATTGCGGGATCAGTGCATTACACTTGCGCCGGCCTTGGAAGAGTCCACGCTGACGTATATCGGCGACGAAGCGGCCCGTGGCCTCTACACCGTCTCGGGGTACTTCCAAAGATTGCAAACGGATGGCAACGCCTCGCTTCTGAAGAGGTACCAGGCGGAGTTCGGTCCTTGGGCACCGCCGCTGTCGACGTTGAGCGAGTCTGTATTCGAGGCAGTTCACATATGGTGGCAGGCGGCCCGGAAAGCCGAGTATAGCGAGCGGATCGCCGCAGCAATGCGTCACGGCGAGTTTCAGCTACCTCGGGGCACCGTTACTTTGAGCGAGGACCGACTCAGACAGCAGCTCTATTTGACGAAAGCGACTGGCACGGAACTGTATCCCGCCATCGGGTAAGTTCGAGACCACGATTTCTGGTACCGAAGTCCAGGGTATGCGTCTTGATCACCTCGACGTGGTTGCGTCCGCCTACCGCTTCGATCTTCGGCGGGCGGATGCGAAACCTCCGGGACCGCCGTGTGCACCTCTCAGGTCGTCTATGCATCAGTGTCGTCAGGATTGCTTCCGACTACGATCAGGCTCCGCGTCATCGCTGTTTGGCGCGATGTCGATCCCGGTCAAGGCGACGATGACGGCTGCCAGATCCTCCTCTGTCGGATCGGGACCGGATGCGGAGGTCGAGACTTTCTGCCCCGGTGAGGTCTGGTTCCCTCTCGGGGGTGGCTCTGGCTTCATTCTCCATCCTCCTTTGTGCACGTCTCACTGCGGCACATCTGGCCACAGTTCAGCATCTTATGAGATACCTCCGAATGCAGACGGTTCACCGCTCCTTCCGACAGGAATAGACGAGCGTCTTCCAGTAGCCGAAGCGGGCAGCAGTGTGGTTGAATTTGTTGCCGTCGGCGCTGTCGACGGCAGAATGAATGCGCAGCAATTGAACTCAGGTTGGCGACCAACTGCTGGGCTGTCCATAGCGCGTCGGGGCAATACAAGCAAGAACAAGAATGACTGCCACAACGCTGTGCCGACACACGCGAGTGCGGCGCTCCACTGTACGCAGCCCGTCCACAGGATCGGTCTCCAAGATCGCGCCTCCAAACGGCTGACGGGGAGGTTCACTTCCTCCACGGAGCGACTCGCGCTGACGCCGCTACGTCCGGACAGCCCGCAGCTCGGATCGCCCTGTCCGGCGGTAACAAAACGGTACACGTCATTAGGTCATGACGTATTGACGCATTAGGCGAGGGCGCATAGGGTTGGTGACTCACGGCACAAGGAGAGCATTTCATGGATGGAATCCACGATCTCGGTGGCCGCGCCGGCCTAGGCCCCGTCAACCCCGAATCCGATGAACCTGTTTTCCACTCCGATTGGGAGCGGTCAGTTTTGACGATGTTTCCGGCGATGGCGCTGGCCGGCGCGTTCAATCTCGACCAATTCCGGGGCGCGATGGAACAGATTCCCCCGCACGACTATCTGACCTCGCAATACTACGAGCACTGGATGCACGCGATGATCCACCACGGCATCGAGGCAGGCATCTTCGATCCCAACGAACTCGACCGCCGCACCCAGTACTACATGGACCATCCGGACGAAACGACCCCCACGCGGCAGGATCCGCAACTAGTGGAGACGATCTCGCAACTGATCACCCACGGAGCCGACTACCGACGCCCAACCGACACCGAGGCCGCATTCACCGTAGGCGACAAAGTCATCGTGCGGCCGGACGCCTCACCGAACACCCACACCCGCCGCGCCGGGTACGTCCGTGGCCGTGTCGGCGAAATCGTAGCGACCCACGGCGCGTATGTCTTCCCGGACACCAACGCACTCGGCACCGGCGAAAGCCCCGAACACCTGTACACCGTGCGGTTCTCGGCGACCGAATTGTGGGGTGAACCGGCCGCCCCGAACGTCGTCAACCACATCGACGTGTTCGAACCGTACCTGCTACCGGCCTGACCAGGTCATCCGGTCCACCCAGCGAGACGACCCTTCACCACCGACAGAAACGAGTCCACCCCGATGACCGCCCACAATCCCGTCCAGGGCACGTTGCCACGATCGAATGAGGCGATCGCCGCACGCGTGAAGGCCATGGAGGCCATCCTCGTCGACAAGGGCCTGATCTCCACCGACGCCATCGACCACATGTCGTCGGTCTACGAGAACGAGGTCGGTCCTCAACTCGGCGCCAAGATCGTCGCCCGCGCCTGGGTCGATCCCGAGTTCAAGCAGCGCCTGCTCACCGACGCCACCAGCGCCTGCCGCGAAATGGGCGTCGGCGGCATGCAGGGCGAAGAAATGGTCGTGCTGGAAAACACCGACACGGTCCACAACATGGTCGTATGCACCTTGTGCTCGTGCTATCCGTGGCCGGTTCTCGGCCTGCCACCCAACTGGTACAAATACCCCGCCTACCGCGCCCGCGCTGTCCGCGACCCCCGAAGTGTGCTGGCCGAATTCGGATATACCCCTGACCCTGACGTCGAGATCCGAATATGGGACTCGAGTGCCGAACTTCGCTACTGGGTGCTGCCGCAACGCCCAGCTGGCACCGAGGAATTCACCGAAGAACAACTTGCCGACCTCGTCACCCGCGACTCGCTCATCGGCGTATCCGCCCCCACCGCACCCACCAAGGCCTGACATGTCCCGACTCAACGAGCAACCCCACCCGGATCTCGAAGACAGCCTCGGCGACCTGGTGCAGAATCTGCCGTTCAACGAACGAATCCCTCGCCGCTCCGGCGAGGTCGCCTTCGATCAAGCCTGGGAGATCCGCGCCTTCAGCATTGCCACCGCCTTGCATGCCCAGGGCCGATTCGAATGGGACGAATTCCAGTCCCGCCTGATCGAGTCGATCAAACAGTGGGAGGCCGAACACGCCACCACCGAGCAGTGGAGCTACTACGAGCGTTGGATGCTCGCACTCGAAGAGTTGATGCGCGACAAGGGATTGGTCGCTGGCGAGGAGCTCGAGCACCGTACCGAGCAGGTGCTGGCAACGCCCGCCGGCGCCCATCACCAGCACGCCGTGCGTGATCCCATCGCCGTGCACGCCACCGGCACACCCACCTCTGACTCCAACGGGTAGCCCGGAGCCTCGTCGTCGCGAGTTCAACGGGTTCACCGACGTCGAGTCGTTCGCGGAGGCGCGTTCCGCGTAACAGCGACTGTTGGTGTGAAGCCCCGGACGCCGCGACGTCGGCATATTCCCGGTCTTCAGACCCGGCTCCGCCGCGGACCGACGGCGCATCGCCGGTACAGCAGCTCCAACCGGGCCGGATCATGTCCGCACCGCACACGCGGACACCCCGAACATTTCAGCCTCAGGCGTATCCAGAAACGCTGCGAATCATCTGAAGGACAAGCGTTTGACCAGCACCACCATTACACCGCACCACATAGGTGGTGCCTGGACTCGAACCGAGCGTCGACGGCTGGCGTCCGTTGTCGGTGCCATCGTGATCCTGCACTTTTTGGGCGTGGCGCTGTACTTGGGATACTCGGGCAACCCGGCAGCTGCCGGGGGCCTCGCCGGATCCGGTGTGCTCGCCTACGTGCTCGGCGTCCGTCACGCATTCGACGCCGATCACATTGCGGCAATCGACGACACGACACGCCTGATGCTATTACGCGGACGCCGTCCCGTCGGAGTCGGATTCTTCTTCGCGATGGGACACTCGACCGTCGTCGTTGTTCTTGCTCTGGTCGTGGCACTGGGCGCCAGCGCCCTGACCTCAAGCGAACTCGAAGGGGTACAGGAGATCGGCGGGTTGGTCGCCACGATCGTCGCCGTCACCTTCTTGTTGATCGTTGCAGGACTCAACAGTGTGGTCCTACGCAATCTGCTTTGCCTGTCCCGACGGGTGCGGGCCGGGTCGGACATCACAGGCGATCTCGAGAACAGACTCAGTGAGCGCGGGCTGTTCACCCGACTGCTGGGCAACCGCTGGCGCGGAGTGGTTCGATCGTCCTGGCACATGTATCCCGTCGGCCTGTTGATGGGACTGGGGCTCGAGACCGCCTCCGAGGTCACCTTGCTCACCCTCACCGCCTCGGCAGCCACAGGGGGCACGTTGTCGATAGCCGCTGTGCTCAGCCTCCCGTTGCTCTTCGCCGCGGGGATGAGCACGTTCGACACGGCGGACTCTCTGTTCATGACCCGCGCATACTCCTGGTCGTACCAGGACCCCCAGCGTCGGCTGAACTTCAACATTGCGACGACCGGCACCACCGTGGTCATCGGCCTCTTTGTAGCCGGTATCTACGTATGTGCACTACTGGCACACCTGCCCATCTTCGCTGCACTGTCGCCGATCGGCAACATCTCCGATAACTTCGAATTCCTCGGCTATGCCGTCGCGGCCGCCTTCATCCTCACCTGGACAGGTGCTTTGCTGTTCAATCACCTGAAACCCCAACCGGACTGACGGCGCCCACTATCACCCCGGACACCCAGATGCCATAGCGCTGACAGACACGCACGACACAGCGCACCACCGAGCGATCCCCCTCCATCCCTCCCCCACTCGATGATGCTGTTCACATATGCGGAAGGAACCCCATGTCTTCGTTGACTCCACCCAATTCCCACCGAATGTCGGCACTGAACAACCACTTCCGATTCGGTCTGACGACACCGGAACTCAAGGAGTTCGCACCGGCCCTCGAAGCGACGCTCGCGTCCTCCGAAACCGTCGAACGCCTCTACGAGCGCACCGCGCCCGAGCCGCCTCAGCGGTCGTGGACCTCGCCCCCGGCGGATGAGAACCCACTGAGCGCCTGGTACGTCACCACCTCGATCAACGAAACCGCAGAAGGTCCCCTCGCCGGGCGAACCGTCGCCGTGAAAGACAACGTCGCAGTCGCCGGCGTGCCGATGATGAACGGCTCCCGAACCGTCGAGGGCTTCACCCCACGCTACGACGCCACCGTCGTACGCCGATTGCTCGACGCCGGCGCAACAATCGCCGGTAAATCGGTGTGTGAAGATCTCTGCTTCTCCGGCGCCAGTTTCACATCCCAACCCCAGCCGGTCCGCAACCCCTGGGACGAAAGCCGCATCACCGGCGGCTCGTCCAGCGGCAGCGGCGCCCTGGTCGCCAGCGGCCAGGTGGACATGGCAGTCGGCGGCGACCAGGGCGGTTCGATCCGCATCCCCGCCGCGTTCTGCGGCATCGTCGGACACAAACCCACCCACGGACTGGTCCCCTACACGGGAGCATTTCCCATCGAACGGACCATCGACCACCTCGGTCCGATGACACGCACGGTCAGCGACGCCGCCGCGATGCTCACCGTGCTCGCGGGCACCGACGGCCTCGATCCCCGACAGATCCACCAGATCGAACCGGTGGACTACCTCGCGGCGCTGACCCAACCGGCATCGGGTCTGCGCGTCGGTGTCGTCACCGAAGGCTTCGACACCCCTGTCACAGACGCTGCCGTCGACAATGCCGTACGCACCGCCGTCGACGTACTACGCTCGGCCGGACTTACCGTCGAAGAGGTCTCGATCCCCTGGCACCGCGATGCGATGGCAGTCTGGAATGTGATCGCCACCGAGGGAGCGGCCTACCAGATGCTCGACGGTAATGCCTACGGCATGAACACCGACGGTTTCTACGATCCCGAACTGATCGCCCACTTCTCCCGTCAACGACTCGAGCACGGTCACCAACTGTCGAAGACGGTCAAACTCGTCGGGATGTCCGGGCGCTACACATTCGAGGTAGGCGGCGGCAAGTACTACGCCATGGCCCGCCAACTCGTCCCCGAAGTCCGCGCCGCCTACGACGCAGCCTTGGCGCGGTACGACGTGCTGGTGATGCCCACCCTCCCCTACACCGCCACCAAGATCCCGACCACGGACATTCCGTTGGCCGACTATCTGGACACCGCACTGTCGATGATCATCAACACCGCACCATTCGACGTCACCGGTCACCCCGCCTGCAGTGTCCCCGCTGATCTGGTCCACGGTCTTCCCACCGGAATGATGATCATCGGCAAGCATTTCGACGACGCAACGGTGCTGCGCGTCGCCAATCTCTACGAACATGCAGTCGGCAACTACCCTGTCCCGCCGGCTGCAGCCAGCACCCTCGCGTAACCCATTCGCCCGACCGTAGGAGACCATGCACTGCGGACTCGTGCGGTCGGGCCGGAACCGGTGACTGTCGGACACCTCCCTCCCTCGACCCGGGCGCGCGTTCGGGGAGTGAGGACACTCAGGTCACCGTACATCCCTGCTCTGGAAGGACTTTCCCGAGGAAGGGCACCATTGCCGAGCGAAGGACCCAGCATGCAATCTTGCGAAGAACGCGTAGAGAACAGCATCCTGATGCTGCGCCCGATCGGCGTGCTGCGCGGCGCCTCGTCGGCTCGGCTGCGGCAGCGCCTGGACCGAGCCCTGGCCGACAATACCGATGTTGTCGTCGATCTCGGGAGCGTGACCGCTGTAGATTCCACCGGTCTCGGTGTGATGATCCATGCCACCAAGACGGCACGGACGCACTGTCGTTCCCTGACATTCGCCGCGCCCAGCAGCCGGGTCAAGGCGATGATCGAACGGACCCGCCTGCAGTCGGTAATCACACTGTCGCCGTCGGTCGAGGCAGCCATGGAACGCATCCGATGATCCGCCACGCTCGAGCAGGAACAGAAGCTCACCGCTGCAGATCTGCCGGACCACGGCCACCTCTGCACTCCGTCCGAATCATGGAATCAACAGCAAAACCCATATTCTCGAAAGACGCCCGTGGGCAGTTCACGTCGACAACTGTCACCGGTGCACCCGCGTCGACGCAGCTCGTCGACCGCACGCGTTCGACCTGCGCACCTGTCGATATCCCGATGCTCACCCGTCGAGTCGGGAAACCTAAAAATCTCGGGGAGGCACCAATATGACCTGGATGCGACTCGCCTGTGTGTCGGCGATGCTTCTGGTCGTGGCCCTCGCGAGCGCGTGCACCATCCCCGGACCCGGTGCGGCATCGCCAGGTGAGGAAACAAGCGCGCCGACCTCCGCCCCGTGGGTCTCGTATGCTCACCCGCTGCGGGTGACCACCACCGGCGGTACTTTGCATCTCGACGGTCGACCCTGGTGGCCGACCGGCTTCAATGCCTATCAACTGGCTACGGACTGGACGGTCAATGCTGGTTGTGGAGCGATGGTCGATCTGGATTCCTACTTCTCGTCCCGCCAGCCGGGGACAGTGACCCGATTCAACGCCTTTCAAAGTCTGGCCGTGGACAAGCGCAACGGGAAGCTGAACTTCGAACCGATCGATGCGGTGTTCGCGGCCGCCGAACGGCACAGGCAATTACTCATCCCGGTGCTCGCCGCCCAGGACGGCGCTTGCGAGGACGAGCAATACAAGACGCGCGAGTGGTATCTCGGCGGATGGAAGGAGGCCACGGACATGCCGCTGAGCTACAGCGAGTGGGTTGCTGCCGCCGTCGATCGCTGGGCCGGATCGCCTTCGATCGCGGCATGGGAACTACTCGGTGAACCCGAGGTCGGCGTCTGCACCATCCCCGACTGCGACCTGCACCAACGTCTGTGCCCGGAAGACTCGGCGCAGGTGCTGCGTGACTGGGTCGATGCGGCCGGGGCGGTGGCTCGTGAGCATGATCGGCGACATCTGCTCACGCTCGGTCTGCTCGGGGGCGAGCAATGCGGTCTCGCCGACGGCGGTTATGCACTGGTCGCTGCCTCGCCCTATCTAGACGTGGTTCAGTACCACGACCACGACGATGCTGCGCTCCTCCCACTGCGGCTCGAACAGACCGAAAAACCTGTGCTCGTCACCGAGTTCGGGATCCGTGCTGGAAGTTGCCTGCCGCTGACCGAACGCGCCGCCCGAGTCGGTTCCCAGATCGACCGGTATTACACGATGGGCGCTGCCGGGGCGCTGTTGTGGGCCTTCGTACCGGATCCTCGACCACAGGAATGCACGTACGACATCGGCCCCTTCGACCCCATCCACGGCTTGCCCCAGATGAGATAGGGACGCGCCCCGGGCCGGCGCGTCGGGGTGACAGTCGTCTCGGAGGCCACGGAACCGATTGCTCGGGCCGGCTTCCGCCACACTCACCCATGGTGAAGGTGATGAGTACCCGGCAGCCGCGGATGCCGGTATTCTGTGTCCGGGCTCGACGCCCCACCGCGTGAAGTCGTCTTCCCTCATTGCACGAATCGAACGCGATTCCGAAATTGTTTGTGCACTAGTACTTCTGATTGAAGTCGATTAGGTCGTATCGGGAGGCACCGTCGGTGCCCGCTTAGATTGTCGAGGCGGACACCGACGGCTCCCGTACCTGTCGCCGACAGGGGGCGGCGACGGTTCGTCGCAGAGCGACGAAACGGGGTTCTCGTTCTCGGTACTGCGCAGCGACTCGGACATAGTCGCGTAGCAACTCGGAACAGCAGGGGCGAGGTTCCAAGCACGGAGAACAGAATGTTGAAACAAGGCCCCGTCCTCCCCGATAGGGTGGCTCGCTCCAACACGCAAAGACTAACGAAAAACTATTCGTAACAGCAAATTACATGACTTTTCATCCGTTCCGACACTGCAGCGCCCGGAGCAACCGACCATGAGCACAGGTGACACTCCGCCCGGCTCCGATCTCCCGGACAGGTCACATCTCCCGCCAGCACCGCCGGCGACCGGCCCCGCCCATCCCGGAGTCCGGCACCAAGCACACTCCCGCAACAGTGGGTTCGGGCCGAACAGACACGGACGAGTTCCGAACACCTGGATCAGTGCCACGCGGCCGACTTCACTGCGGCCCGAACCCCGCCCCGTCACGAAACCCACTGGTAGCTACGCAACTCGTGGTCACGTGCAGGAACCCTGTGATATACACATACAGTTCACGGAGCATTGATGGTCGACAGTAGGCGTCACACTGCCAACCAACAACTTTCGTGACGCTCCAGCGTCGTTCCAGGAGAACACGGTGCGAACGGACGCGCGCAGACGCACAGCCTCGTCGACAGTGCCAACGCAAACCTCCCCGCCGTTCACTTCCGCCGGCTCAGCCGGACCGATCGCCTGGAATGGCATCGGCCGGAACGGCCCTGGTCCTGCAGAGGAGATGGAACGCTGCACGATGAATAGCATCGTGTTCCGCCACCGTGTGGATCGACAGGCCCTCGAGACGCCGGTGAACACACTGGACAAGGTGCGCACGCACCGAAGACAAGTCCAGAAGTTCCCGGTGTAGCGTTCTGGGACACTCCGAACCGGTGTCACCTCGTTTGCATAGAGTCCGTTCTCGCCGTGAGGTCTTCGGAGGTGGATGTGTGGTAACCGACCGGTTCCGTGAGCAAGCAGAAGAACACGGTTCCGACAGATGCGAGAATCTCATACCGAAAATGCGGCCGGAGATCGAACAGTCCTGGCGCCGCTGCCGCGCAATGGGAGTGACACCGGACGGTTCTCGTCTGCGTTATATCGACGACGCCCCCGCCGACTCGAAGCTTGTGCGTGCGGCGCGGCCGGTCCTCGATCGGTTGGCCGATCAACTCGCCGATGCGCCGGTGACGATCCTGCTCGCCTCCCAGGATGCGACCATCGTCGACCGGCGGGCCGGGCAGCGGTCGCTGCTCGGTCGTCTCGACCGTGCCCAGGTCGCCCCGGGGTTCATCTTCGCCGAGGAATGCGCCGGAACCAACGGGATCGGCACCGCCCTCGAAGAACGCAAAGCGTTCCGGGTCCGCGGGGAAGAGCACCTGCTCGAGTCGCTGCATCCGCTGGCCTGTGTCGGCTCACCGATCGTCGACCCGGTCTCGCGTGCGGTGACCGGCATCGTCGACATCACCTGCGAGGTCGACGATGTCAACGAGCTGATGGCACCGCTGGTCCTGTCGGCGGTACGCGACATCGAAGAACGACTGTTCGCCCTGTCCGCCCGCAGCGAGCAGAGCCTGCTGCGCGAATACATGCGCAGCAAACGCCGCGGCCACGCCGCGGTGGTAGCGATGAGCCGGGACACGGTGATCGCGACCCCGACGGTGTCACGGTTGATGGATTCGACCGATCAGATGATGATCTGGGACTGGATCAGCACCCATCTGGCCGCCAAGGACGAATGGGAAGGACCGCTGCGCTTCGCCGAGGGGATCGACGTGCGGGTCCATGCCCGCCGGGTCGGTGAGCCCACCGATCCGCTCAGCGCGATCATCGAACTGCGCCCGCTGGCCTCACCGGCCCCGCCGCGCCCCCGCGCCCGCCTGGCCCCCGCCCCGCCCGCCGGTGCGGCGCCGGCGGCGCGTATCGCCGGCCGCAGCCTGGCCGCGCACCGGCTCCAGGACCGGGTCGACGAGATCGTCGGCACCGTGGCGCCGGTGCTGATCGTCGGCGAGTCCGGTGTCGGCAAAACCCACCTGGCCCGTCAGATCCAGCACCGCTGGGGCCACCACACCCCGGTCCCGAGCGTGGACGCGTCGACGTTGACCCCCTCAAAGGTGGCCGAGCTGCGGGCGCGTCTGTCCGGCAGTTTCGCGTGCATCCTCGAGCACCTCGACGAGGTCCCCGACGATGCTCTCGCCCCCACCCGGCGGTTGCTCGACGCCGCCGTCGAGCTGGGTGCACCGGTGATCGCCACGGCCACCTCGAGCACCCCCGACGAGCTTGGTCATCAGGTGCAGACCCATGTGCGGCGCAGCGTGTGCATCCCGCCGCTGCGTCAGCGCATCGAAGATCTCACCGATCTCGCGCGTGAGTTGCTCGCCGCCGAGTTCCCCGACCGCCCGACTCCGCAACTGCAACCGGCCGCGCATCGGGCGTTGATCGACCATCACTGGCCCGGCAACCTGCGCGAGCTCGCCTCGGTGCTCAGTACCGCGGCGGCGCGGTCGATGGGATTCGACATCAAACTCGAACACCTGCCCGCCGACTACCGCACCCTCGGTGCCGGCCGCCGGTTGACCTCCCTCGAACGCACCGAACGCGAAGCGATCGTGCGCGCCCTCGACGAGTCCGACGGCAACAAATCCCTCGCCGCCCATCGGCTCGGTGTGGCCCGCTCCACCCTCTACCGCAAGATCCGCGCACTGGGCCTGGAAAACGAAAAGTTCGGATCCTGACCCCCGAAACACTCTGTCGCATAACGGGACATCCTCGCCGCTGAGTCTGCCGGGACACCCTCTTCCTCACGCCGAGCGGACGTCTCCCCACCTCTGTTCGGGACACCAATGATGCCGTTTGTACCTCGTCGTTGTGCACGGACGGTGTTGCAAAATAGGACACTCGCTGCGGCATCCGACGCCCTACCGTTCTCGAGTACGTATTCCATGAGGAGTACGCGCGTCGTTTCATGACCGTATCCCCCGAGGAGTGACCATGGCCCTGTTCGCTGTTATCTGGTCGTACACCACTGACGCATCCGTCAAAGAGGCCGCCCATGCCGACCACCTGGTCTTCGTCAAGGACGCGGCCGCCAAAGGCGTGCTACAGGAAGCGGGCGCCTGGGCCGACGGAGCCGGCGCGCTGCTCGTGTTCAAGGCGGACAGCGAAGACGACCTGCAGGCCCTGCTCGCCGAGGACCCCTATGTCACGCAGGGTGTTGTCGTCGACCAGAGCATCTACCAGTGGAAGCCCGTCATCGGACCCCTCGTGGGAATCTGACGACGAAGCGGCATGCCTAGCTTCTGTTGGTCACAGCATGCAGCATTTTTGCAGTTGACCAGACGACGGGACGCACAGTGTGTGCATTCGACGAAGGCGCGGATCGTATGTGGGGCCAGGAATTGCGTCACGTGACGTCCTGAGGCGACCGTCGATACATGGTGGAGTGAACGCGCAGACGGAGATGCAGCCGGCCGATCGAGTGCTCGCCTGATCGGGTCCAACCAGATCCACGGGTTCGAGAGACAATCAGCGCAGGGTGCGGCTGTCGATTCACACAACCGACGTGTCAGCGGAAACCGGTGTGACACGGCAATCTTGGAATAGATCTCTCTATCCTTGACGTGGACGCTACGCCGGAAGTCAGCCACGGCTGTTCCCGCGCCCTCACACTCGGTTTCTATGCCACCATCGCCCTTCAGCATGTCGCGCCCAGCGATCGCCGGGTCCTCGAAGCCTTCGGGATACCTGGGCGGGAGATCCGGGAGGCTCTGGCCAACGGAAACTGGACGTGTTCAGTAGATGTGCGCGGATGGTGCACGGCGAAGCCTTGGCCACCGAGCACATGGTCGAGACTCGGGTAGGAACTGTGCTCCACGCTCCGAAGCCACTGAACGAGCATCCAGAAATGATGGGGTGGCAAAGTCACGCAGTAGTGAACAGTACTGTTACATATATTGATTGAGCAGGTATCTTCCGTCGACAGTCATGCGGTCCAGAAACAGCGAACTACCTGTTGACGGTTCGTCTCATGAACATCCACCGAAAACCACGTGTCGGCCGATGGTGCGTATGCGGCATGGGCGAGGCGGCGTGCCTCCGCCACTGGGCACGGGCAGATCCCACCTGCTGCCTGTGCTCGGGCTGCCGGGACCCTGCTTCGGTGATCAAAGGCGATGATCGAAGCAGGGTTCTCCGTCCTCGATAGAACACCCCCTTCGCCGGCGAGCTGTTTGCAGCATGTCGACGTAGCGACGGATCGCCGCAGTGGTGTTCGTACTGGCCCATCCACGACCTGATTCGCTGACGCCGGTCAGAGTCGTCCTACCGATACCCATCGCGGTGTACGTTGCTGTCGTCGGCTCCGTATCGATGTGCTTACCCGGATCCGGCTTCATATCTCCAGTGAGAGAACGTATTCGCGCCGATTCCAAGCAGACCGAACACAAAGTGATCCGAGCTCGCCGGCCCGTCGCCGGAGATGGCGCTGAGTCAGTAACGACAGGAGGTCGTCCACACGATCATATGACAGGGGTCGTAGTGAAGGAGCAGATGCACGATGACCTTGTCCGGTCCGCACCTCGGGGTAATGCCTTCGGTTTGTCGTTCTCAACCTGAGTCCGGTTCCGACACCGCACCTGTCCATACGGCGGCGTCCCAGCGGAGCAGGACGGACGCCGCGGACCCGCGCGCAATTGCGTCCAACATCAATCCAGGAGAAGCTGAGTCGAATTCGGATATTCGGCGAGAGTCGGAGTTCGATGCTGCAGGGTTTGTCGAGTTCGCCGAACGTCACCTCGAGTGGCTCGATCGGCTCGACAGTGCCGAAACCGTCGCGTGGCACGAGGTGAGGTCCCGGGGTGGTCGGATATACACGTGTGTGCCTATGAACCCCGATGCCGAAGTCACCGAGCCGATCTGTATCGACCTTTTCAGCGGGGAATTATTGACATCACCGGCGCGCGAACACATTCAGGTTGCCACTTCTTCGCCGGCGATCAGGAAAACCTACGATCGCTGTGTCGCCACGATCGAGGCCGAACTTCCAGCCTATGACGTGCCCAATGCTCTCAGGTTCTCCACGATACTGAACACCTATTTCGGGTACGCCTGTCAGACCGACTTGGTTCCCCTCCTCGCGCGTATCCCGCCTGCAGTGTGCCCGAATCCCGCGTAAGCACCGGGGTCGACTCGGCCGAGATCAGCCCTTGGACCCGATACTTCTGCGGCAGTCCTCCTCACACTGCCGGGCCGCCCTTGTAGCCTACGTTCGCAGTCGCAACTACCGAAGTCGACTTGCCGTCGTGAAACTCCTCGAGCGTGGTCACGTTGCACGCCATGTACAGGGTGCGGAGATCGTCACCGCCGAATGCACAGGTGACCGACCAGGCCCCATCGATCGCAACCTTGTCGGTGATCTCTCCTCCCTCGACAACTCGGTAGAAGCCACTGTCCGACTCGAGGGTCAATGCGTTGCCGAACCACACACCGCCGTCGGCGTCGAGTGCGATGCCATCCGGGTGAACGGAATCGTCGAGCTGGGCCCAGATTCGCTCGTTGGCCAGGCTTCCGTCTTCCTGGATGTCGAACGCCGTGATGCAGTGCCGCCATGTCTGGGCGGTGAGAAGAACTCTGTCCGGGGTGATCGCCATGCCGTTCGGGAACAGAACTTCACCACCGACGGGGTTGATGGAGCCGTCTGCGGACACATGGACCAAGCGTGTTGTCTTCGGGTCTTCCTCACCGAGAGCGAAACCGAAGTTTCCGACGTACGCATCACCTTTGCCTGTGACGATCATGTCGTTGCCGATGCCACCGGCGTACTGGCTGAAGTCGGCGTGCACCGACTGCGTACCGTCGGGTTCGATCCGCACGACGGTTCGATCCATCTGTGACACGACGAGGACCGAACCGTCATCCAGGAAGCCCAGTCCCGATGGCGAGCCTTCGACCTCGGCGACGTCGGTGTACGAACCGTCGGCGTTGAACGTCTTCACCGTCTTGCTGAAGAAGTCACTGGCCCAGAGCTTGCCATTGTGCCAGCGAAGACCTTCGAGGAACTGGTGACCGGTCGAGAAAACGGCCGAGTGGTGCTCTCTCATGGTGTTCTCCATCCCGCCGCGAGGGATTCACGGCGATGGTCATTGCTCGAGGAATGAAGGGGGCTTGTGTCCGATGTGTCGGGTCCACTCAACGGTGGACTGTGCCTTTGGCGCGGTCCGCCGCGAGCTCCCGCAATTTGAACTTCTGGATCTTCCCGCTTGCCGTCCGCGGCAACTCGTCGACGACGATCAGGCTTTCCGGGAGCTTCTGCCGTGCGATGTTGCGTTCGATCAACCATCCGGTGAGATGCTCGAGCTCGATCTCGACTTCGTGCTCCGGTACAACGATCGCGCAGACTCTTTCTCCGAGGACGGGATCCGGCGATCCGACGACCGCGACGTCGGCAATCATCGGATGGGCGAACAGGTGGTCCTCTACCTCTTTGGCACTGAGATTCTCGCCGCCGCGGATGATGATGTCCTTCTTGCGGCCGACGATCTCGAGGTAGCCCTCGGTGTCGAGACGCCCGAGGTCACCGCTGCGGAACCAACCGTCCGCGGTGAACGCACTGTCGTTGAGTCGGTTGTCGAGATATCCGAGGAACATCTCCGGCCCGCGCAGCAGAATCTCGCCGGGAACCCCTGGGGTCACGTCCTGCATGTCGTCGTCGACGATTCGGATCTCCGCAGACTTGATGGCCCGGCCATCTGTCGTTGCTCGTTTGGTCAAGGGATCGTTGCGCTTGCCGGCCGATGCCGTCGGAAACTCCGTCGATCCGTAGACACGTGCAACCAGTGCATCGAGGGTGTCGGTGGCCTCGATGACCAGGTCAGGGGGAACATCGGCGCCACCACAAAGGAAGTTCCTCATCGAGGAGAGGTCATGTGACGAGCCGGTCGGGTCGTGGACGATCCCGTGCAGGAACGGAGTCGCAGCGACCGTCGTGGTGCAACGGTGCTCATCGATCAGACGCATGCCCGCCTGCGGACTCCAGACGTCGAGCAGCGCCACGCCGCTGCGCAGCATCGGTGGTAGCTGGATCCCGTACAGGATTCCGGTGATGTGTCCGACCGGCGACGGCATGAAGATCACATCGGATTCGCTCAGTTCGAGAAGGTCGGCGATGCTGCGGTTCTCGTAGTTGAGAGTGTTGTGGCTGTGCATCGCGCCCTTGGGATCGGATGTGGTTCCCGAGGTGTACAGCAGTAGCACCACATCGTCCGGTGAGCGGTCGACACGGTTCGGCTTTTCCGCACCGTCGACGAAGGCGTCGTACCGGATGGCGCCGGCTGGGCTCCCCTCACCGACTACTACGACGGTGGGTGGTTCGTCCAGTTCACGAGCGATCTCGCAGGCCATCGCCGCGTAGTCGAAGTTCCGGAAGACCGACGGGACAAAGACGATTTTCGAAGCAGACTGTCGCAGAATGAACGCGGTCTCGGTATGCCGGTAGATCGGGATGATCGGGTTGCTCACAGCACCGATACGTATGGCAGCCAGATGGACCACGCACGCTTCGATCCAGTTCGGTAACTGCCACGACACGACATCGCCAGGCGCAATGCCATGCGCTTGCAAGGCGCTTGCCAACGCGTTCACTGCTGCGTCGAACTCGGCGAAGGTCAACGATCGGGTCGGCTCGGCCAGTGCCATCCGGTCCGGTACCACGGCGGCTGCGGTCGCCAGATAGTCGTCGATGAAGGCGCCGTCCCAATCCCCGGACGCCACGTAGTCGCGAGTGGGAGCGACATTTCCACCTCGTGGGATCATCAGACCGCCTTCGTCGTGCTTGCGTGTTCTGTGGTCTGCGCCAATGCTGCCGCACCGACCATCTCTTCCAATGCCCGGGTATCGCCGTACCAAGGCCGTAGGGCGAGCGCTCGTTTGTAGAACCAGTGCAGATCGACCTCGGCGGTGAATCCGATTCCGCCGTGCACCTGGATCGCGTCCTGGCAGACCTCGACGACCACCTTGGAAGCGTGCGCCTTCAGCACAGCTGCGTCGACCGCTGTCGGCGCTCCGCTGTTCACCGTGTCCGCGAGTACGGAATCGCAGAGGTTCCGAACCGAGGCGGCATGTACATGCATATCGGCGATGATGTGCTTGATCGCCTGGTAAGACCCGATCGGCCGACCGAATTGCTCACGCTCCTTCGCGTAATCGATCGTGGTGCGTACGCAATGGGTTGCGATTCCACTCAACTCACATGCGACGAGCGTTCTGACCCACGAACGGATTTCTTCGATCAGCCTCGGCGCTGCAGACGGATCAGCGAGCGGCGTGCCTGCGACGCCGTCCAGACCAACCGAGGCGAAAGACGAGAGCGGATCTGCGTTGGCATCGGTCTGGATCATCTCGAGGCCTCCCGCATGGGGATCGACGAGCCATAACTGCTGATCATCCGAAACGACGACCAGCTGCGTAGCATCACCACCGAACCGAACGAGGTGACAGCGTCCGAAGAGTCTGCCGTTGCGGACGGTGATCGATCCGCCGTCCCAGTCTCCGGCGGCGTGCGGATCGACGAGGGCCAACTGTCCGTCACCGCTCATCGCTGCCTTGAACACTGCGCGGGCGGTCTCCGGTGCATCAGCGGCCAGAACAGCAGGAAGTAGCGAGTTCTCCAGCAACGGCCCCGGTACCAGGTACCTGCCGTACAGGGTGAACAACGGTCCGAGCGACGCCATCGGAAGCCCCAGCCCGCCGAACACCTCGGGTACAGAGGTAGCGAACACTCCCATCTCGCCGAGAACACCACCGAGCTCGGTGACCCTCCTCTCCGAGAGCACTGCGCGTCGGGTGGCGGAATCGTAACTGCGAGCGAGGAACTCTTCCAGGCTGTTGGCCAGTTCTGCAGTAGTGGTGTCGTCAGCCACGAGGGAGTCCTAGCAGTCGTTCCGAGATGATATTTCGCTGAATCTGAGAGGTGCCGCCATAGATGGAGGTCGCCCGCGAATAGAGGTGGTCATGTGCCCACCGATCTGATGCCAGCCCCAACGGCCGACTTTCCTCGACGGCCCGGTATGGACCGAGAAGCTCGGCGATCTCCCCGAAAATTATCTGCTCGACCTCGTTGAGCAGAAGCTTGTCGACGGAATCCTCCGGAGTCGGGACCTCTCCCGCAGCGAGTCGCGCGACCGTTTTCTGCGTTTGCGCGCCCAGGACTTTCAATGCAACGTGTGCCTTGCCGATCGCTATGCGTACACGGCGTCCGAGCCCGGTTTCCGGCGCGGGAAGCCCATGATCTCGAAGCGCAGCGACGGCGTCTTCGAACGCGATCTCGTAATCGACTCGCCGGCGCAACGTGTAGGCGGCGCGCTCGATGCCGAGAGTGTGCGTCGCAACAGCCCAACCGCCGTTGAGCTCTCCGACAAGATTCCGCCGCGGAACGCGCACTTCGTCGAAGAAGACCTCACAGAATTCGCGGTCGCCCGTCATCTGCTCCAGTGGCTTCGGCGTGATTCCCGGCGTGGACATATCCACTAGCAGGTAGCTGATTCCGGCGTGCTTGTGTGCCGCAGGGTCGGTACGAACGAGCAGCGCACACCATTGCGCCTTGTGCGCCCAGCTGGTCCATACCTTCTGGCCGGAGATGACGAACTCGTCACCGTCGAGCACGGCCCGGGTGCGCAGCGAGGCAAGGTCCGACCCGGCCCCGGGTTCGGAGAAGCCCTGGCACCAGATGTGCTCACCGGAGAGCAGCTTCGGTAGGAGTTCTTCTCTCTGCCACTGCTGGCCGAACTCGTCGATCGACGGTCCGACGACGTCGAGGCCGATCAGACCGATAGGCATCGGCGCCCGGGCATAGGCCAACTCTTCAGCGAACGCTAGTTGGTGCAGATGGGACAGCCCTTGGCCACCGGCCTCCTTGCTCCAGCTGATGCCCAGCCCTCCGGCTTCGAACAGCACTCGCTGCCAGTCGCGCAGAACATCGAATCGCTCGTCGAGATCGAGGGGAACGGTGGGAATGTCCGCGTCGGCCAGCCACGCGCGGACCCCGGACCGATACTCGGCCAGATCCGTCGTCATCCAGGTCACCTGCCCGTGTAGTGGGGAGTACGACGTTCGAGGAAGGCGTTGACTGCTTCCTTGGAGTCCTCGTAACCGGACAGTTCACCGGTGAGCGACTGCTCGTACTCGTAGCCGGACTTGAGGTCCATGTACTCGATGGTGTTCATACTCAGCTTCGCGAAGCGCAGTGCGGCCGGGCTGTGCCGGGCAAGTGAATCGGCGAGAGCCTGGGCACGAGTCATCAGCTCGTCGTTCGGGACGACCTCGACGATCCCACCGAACTTGTAAATGTCTGCGGCCGGCACCATGTCACCGCTCAGATGCATCAAGCGGACCATGCCTTGTGGGACGAGACGCGAGAGATGCTTGGCGCCACCCATAACCCCCACGTTCACTTCCGGCAATGAAAATCGCGCGTTCTCCGCAGCCACGACCAGGTCACACGAGGCTGCAATACACAGGCCCGTACCGACAGCCGCACCCTGCACCGCTGCCACCGTCGGCTTCGCACTGTCCCGGATCGAGAAGAACGCCTCGCGCACCTGCTTCATGCGTGCGGGCGAGTTCTCCGGCGACAGGGTCTTGAATTCTTCCAGGTCGTTGCCACCGCAGAAATGCTTGCCGCGGCCTGCGACGACGACGACACGCGCGTCGGGAAGGTACTTGTCGACATTGTCGAAGAACTGCTTCAGTTCGACGTACATGTCCTGGCTGACTGCGTTGGCCGGCGGGCGGTTGAGCCAGACCGTCGCAGTCGCTCCGGACTCCTCGAACTCGATAAACTCGAACGTTTCCATGCTGGTCCATCCTGTTCTGAACACCGTGAGCAAGCCTGCAGCGTCCGACATTAAGTCTATGAATGCTAATCTCTAGCCGGATGCTTGCCTCGTGAGATGAGAGCACATTAGGGACCTTATCCGCATTTTGTCAACGGCTACTAATTTTTCACCCCGCGCGGAGCACAGATGCAGTCTGCGTAGCCGCGCATCTCACTCCGGATCGGAATGCCCGCTCGTGCACCACCTTTCGTCCACAAGTCGCAATACGCACTACGAAGCCGCAGTGCGGCACAGTAGGCAGCGCGGCAATACATGCAGCCACCGGTCGGGTCGGCCGCTCCTTGCTCGACCGACCCGCTTCACCACCACTTCCCCACACAGCGTCATCCACGTCACAGCATGATGTCAAGGGACACTAACTTCAGGACCCTCTCCCAGTGCCACGCAATGGATCCACATACGTCGACGCAGACATCCCGAGCGGCCGGCAAAGCCCCAGCGGCGCCCAACAATCGCCGAGGACTTCTCCCCTAGCAGCGATGATTCGCGAAGAAACTCCGCCCCACCAGTGACAACAAGTCATCAAATGCTAAGAAGATCTCCTAAACCGACTCGAACCCCTCTCCTCGATCCCGAGAAGTAGACCGCTCACCGCTCGCGCAACGGCACACGGTCAGCATCGAGGAGAGGCGTGTCTTGAGATCGACGCTGGCGGTCTTTACGCGGCAGCCTGGACGATCCGGTTCTCCGCACGCCCACGAAACCGTCGTCCTCGACCCGTCGAGATTTCGGGCGCCTCGTCGTGAACCAAGAATCACTTGTCGGACGCTGCGAACCGATCAGCTCCATGCGCTCCGAACGATATTGGGAGGCTATGTAGGTCTCGATAAGGCCGGTCGGTGGGAGACCAACCCCTGACGCATCCGCGATACGCGGCGGGTGCGAAGAAGTTCGGGACCGGTCGACGCATTCCACCCGGCACCATTACGGGTTGACTCGGCACACCGTATGCGGGTCACGCTTTAGCGCGGGGTCTCGGGCCATCCCGGTGGACACCGGTCGCCACTTCGAGATCCCCGAGCCGCCTATGAGCTCAATTAAGTTAGCAATGATTACCAACAGCGAACGCTGCACCGTCCATACTTCGAGTCCGAGGCCGGCGACTCGCAGCCCACCGTGACCAACGACCTTGGAGGGCACCTATATTCACCACAGTCGTATGGACGCGTCGGGAAGGCGCGGGTACCAGATCATCGCAAACACGAATTAGTGATTCTTGACATATTTTGACGACGGGGGCACCATCGTCCCATTCGGAGAGTGCGCGTTAGCGCTCGATGACATTCGTGAACTCGGGACATCGAAGGGTGCCCGCTGCGGCGTCCGACATCGACTTTGTCCAGACCTGCGATCGATCAGATGAATCGAACAGCCCGAGGCTTCAGATCCAAGGTGCGAAAGGAATACACAATGGTCTCCCTACTCGAGGACACTCGTCCCGTAACCGAGGAGCTCGACGTGCTGGTAGTCGGCGGGGGGTTCGCCGGCGTCTACGCGCTCGAACGCCTGCGCGCGTTGGGGTTCACGGTGAAGCTGTACGAAGCAGGCTCCGAGGCCGGCGGTGTCTGGCACTGGAATCAGTACCCCGGCGCCCGGGTCGATACCGAGGCCACGGCGTACCAGTTTTCCGACGAGCGCATCTGGAAGGAGTGGGACTGGTCGGAGATGTTCCCCGGTCAGGAGGAACTGCAGGAGTACTTCCGCTTCGTGGTCGACAAGCTCGAACTCGGTCCGGAGATCAACTACAGCACTCGCGTGGTCGCAGCCCGATTCGACACCAGTCGCGATCAGTGGGTTGTCGAGTCCCGCAACGAGAATACCGGTGAGACCTTTCTGACCCGGGCACGGTTCTTCCTTCCGATGCTCGGTACGGGTTCCAAGATGCTCATCCCGAACATCGCGGGGCGCGACACCTTCGAGGGTGACATCTTCCACACCGCCGAGTGGCCCAAGGGCTACGATATGCGCGGCAAGCGCGTCGCGGTGATCGGCACCGGCGCCAGCGGTGTACAGGTCATCCAATCGATCGCCCCGCAGGTGGAGTCGATGACGGTCTTCCAACGCACGCCGTCGATGACGCTACCGATGTATTCGGCCAAGCTCGATCATGCCGCGAACGAGGAGCTACGCAAGAGCTACCCGAAGTTCTTCGAGTTCCGCAACCAGACGTTCGGTGGTCTCGCCTACGACCTGGTCTACAAACCGACAGCCGAGATGACCGACGAGGAGTTCACCGAAGGACTAGAGAAGCTGTACGCCGAAGGAGGCCTACAGATCTGGCTGGGCGGTTACGCCGATCTGTTCTTCGACGTCGAGGTCAGTAACCGAATCTACCGTTTCTGGCGCGACAAGACCCGCGGCCGGATCAAGGATCCCGTCCTCGCCGAGAAGTTGGTTCCGACCGAGCCTCCGTATCCCTTCGGCTCCAAGCGATGCCCGCTGGAATACACATACTACGAAGCCTTCAACCAAGACAACGTCGAACTCGTGGACGTCAACGACAACCGCATCGATCACATCTACGAGAACGGCATCGTCACCGCTGATGGTGTCGAGCGCGAATTCGACGTCATCGTCCTGGCGACCGGATTCGACTCATTCACCGGTGGCCTCTGCGACATCGACATCGTCGGCACGAACGGTGAGACCTTCGGCGAGACCTACGCGAACGGTGTTCACACCTTCCTCGGTCGTGCCACCTCGGGTTTTCCGAACATCCTCTTCGTCTACGGACCGCAGAGCCCGTCGGCTTTCTGTAACGGACCGACCTGTGCAGAGCTCGAAGGAGACTGGGTGATCGACTGCCTGGTCAGTATGCGTGAGCGGGGCCTGACCCGGATCGAAGCGACGCCGGAGGGCGAGAAGGAGTGGCAGCAGCACTTCGAGGAAGTCACCGCCGCCACGATCTTCCCGCTCGCGGACTCCTGGTACATGAATGCCAATGTGCCCGGTAAGAAGCGTGAACTGCTGGCCTACCCCGGTGGTCTGGCCCAGTATCTGAAGAAGAACCAGGAGTCGGCAGACAACGATTACGCCGGTTTCGTCCGCACCTGAACACAGTGATGTGATGGCACGGGTGCTGGGGTCGGACAACCCCAGCACCCGTGCCGTCACTGTTGAAGTAGATGGATGCGCCGCTCCACTGTGTGAGCTCGACGTTCGATCCCGACGTCACCGAATACTCGATCACGGCGACGAACACTGTGCTCGAGCAGTTCTCGGAACCTCGGCAGGTCCTCCGATCCAGACGACACGGTCGGGATCTGGCGGCATCCGACCGACGTCGACTACGCCCTCATGTCCGAACGCACCAACATGGACGACGTCGACGCCGATCTGTCACGTACGGCCCACCAGGCGGTCGTCACCAGCTCCGGTGCTCCGACCGGTCGAGAGCGGGAGAAGGGTCCGGTTCGAAAACCGACCTACGGATCGGAAGGCAGAGGCGTGCCTGACCCACGCGTCCCCAGCACGCCGGTCGACATCAGTCTGCAAACAGGGCATGCACTACCCGATCGAGCTCGGATTCGAAGTCCGGGGAGCGGAGGAAATGGGGAATCCGAACCAAGTCGTGCACCACGGTGACCGCGATGCTCACGAGCGACTGCGCGGCCGCCGGGTCGACATCCGGCCGGACCGAGGAGTACCACCGGCGCAGTTCGGAGACAAAATCGTCATTGATCCGCTCGAAGCGCTCACGATCCTCGTCTGGAAGGTAATGCCCTTCGGTCAGTGCCACGGCGAGGAGATCCACGGCCTCGATTCCGAGACGCACGTACCCGGAAATCAACGCGGACAACACTTCGGCCGGATCAATGGAGGTGCGCAGCGCTCGAACGACCTCCAATGCTCGCCACTCGGCGAATCGCTCCATCAATGCGACGAGGATGCTCGATTTGGTCTTGAAATACCGGTAGATCGCCGGACCGGCGAACCCGACATCCGCTCCGATATCGTCGATGCTGACGCCGGCATATCCGCTGCGACGAAAGGCTGCCGCCGCGGCCGCGAGCAACTGCTCGCGCCGCGCCATCGGCACGTTCTCGACAGTCGGCGTCTGCCGGCGACGCACAGGCTCGACTGTCGGCGCAGCGATGATCCGTTCGCATGCCGTTGCCATCACGGTAGCGAGACGAGACCGCGAAAGCGCGCTGTCGTAGAACGCCGGGCTGGTCAAGACGCTGACAACCGCCCAACTGCGAACATCGGTTGCGAACGCGCCGAGGCCGGGGTGGCACGGACGGATCAGTCGACCGGCAACGTTGTCCGAGATCCACACTGCCCTGCTTCGTACGGTTCGGAAATCATCCTCGTCGAGATGGCGTGCTTCACGCTGCCACAGCACCGACAGCCGGCGACTTTCGATACCGACACGCGCCAGGTAGTCGAGATGCCGGGCCAGCTCCTCATCCGACTCGACCTCTGAGATCGAATCCAGAGCGTCGATCCAACGCTGTTGATCCTCATCGATGATGCGGGCGAGGAGTTCCTGCTTGTTCCTGTAGTGCCGATACACCGCACGCGCGGTGACTCCACTCGCCTCGGCGATATGGTCTACGCGAACGGCGTGAAAGCCCCTGAGTGCGAACAGCTCGCGTGCATTGTTCGCGATCTGAACATTGCGGTCCTTCGGCCGACGTGACGTCGGTGCGACTCGGGCTTCAGCCCCCATGGGTCTCTCCGTTCATGACGGGCTCAGCTCCGGACCTCGCCTCCGGTAGACACGTCGCGTCGCTGTTGAGCATGTCGGTCCAACTACGCCCCAGCCAGGGCGCTCCCCCGTCGGGTCGTGCGAGACTGCTACGTCGCTCCGGTTGAACGAGCACAGACCTCCTCCAATCTTCCGGAGACACTTCGCAGCCACACACCGACCACGACAAGTTGTTACCTCAGGTTACCTAATTTGCGCCTGCGACCCGACATGAACCACCCGCAAGCACAGATCATGCAGGTTGTTTATCTCAGATGAGAGGTCAAACCACCATCTGGTGACGATCACTGACAGTTATGGTCCATTGACTTACCGTTCTATCGGTCAATAGGATCGGCCGAATGGACGTCCGAAGACCGAAGGCTGAAAAGTGAAGCTGCTCGGTATTCCCACACCGTCCTGGTCCGTCCGTTCCCGAGACAGACAAGATGCCAGAGGCGTCCTTCCACCGCCACAACCATCCCGAGCGGCACACGGTCAGCGTGAATCACCGCCCTGACCCGGCACCCTCAGATCCGGATTCTCGCTGACGATGTCGAGAAGAACCTCGATGACGGCCTGCACCCGTGCCAGGCGAGCCAGTTCTCGCGGAACAACCAACCAATAGGTTCTCTCGGCCACGAACTTGTCCGGGAGTACGGGCACGAGATCGGGATCGGCATTACCGATGTAGGTCGGGAGCGGCGCGATACCCACCCCGTACCTGACAGCCTGATAGTGGCCGGTGATGTTGTTCGTCTGGACATGCGCGCGATCTTTGGGCAGGAGACGCTCGAGTCGACGTAGCGGCTCGACGTCCAAGATGGCGTTCACGTACCACACCAACGTGTGGTCCTCGAGGTCGTCGAGGGACTCGATGGCACTGTGCGAGTCGAGGTAGCGACGTGATGCATAAAGACGCAGGTCGTAGTTGGCCAGCTTGCTGACGGACACCGATCGTGGTGACGGCCGTTCGAGAGTGACTGCGAGGTCGAAGTCGCGACCGGTCACCAGATCGTGCGTGGTCGACGTACGCAACTCGGTGAACAGGTCAGGGTGTCTGTCGCGCACCATGCCCAGTCCCGGAACCAACACATAGGCGCCGAAGCCGTCCGGAGTGAGAATCCGGACAGTGCCGTGAAGACTGCCGGATCCAGCGGACGATGTCGCGTCGAGTGCAGCCAACAGAGTCGATTCGACCGCTTCTGCGTACGGCACCAGACGCCGGCCGGCCTCGGTCAGTTGCCATCCCGCCGATCCCCGGTCGAACAGTCGCGCTCCCATGTCTTTCTCGAGTCGGGTGATCCTGCGCGACACCGTGGTCTGATCGACGTCCAGACGTTTGGCCGCGTCCGCGATCCGCCCGGTCCGTGACAACTCCAGCAGAAAACGCATGTTATCGGCGGTGAACATCCCACTCCCTCGCTGCTGCAAAATTGCAGTTCTCACTGCGAAGATACTCGTTGACCGCGGCACATCTGCACGGACAGACTCGAGAAAACCCCAGAGTCACAGGAGCACATAACCATGACCGTCATCCCACACTGGTTGGACAACAAGCCCTTCACCGGCACCAACGGCACATCGGCCCCGGTCACCAACCCCGCCACCGGCGCAGTGACTGCAGAAGTTGCACTCGCGAGCACAGACGACGCCCGCACGGTGATCGAGGCAGCCGCGGCGGCGTTCCCCGCATGGCGAGATACCTCGATCGCCAAGCGCACACAGATTCTGTTCGCATTCCGTGAACTGCTCAACGCCCGCAAGCAGGAATTGGCTGCGATCATCACCTCCGAGCACGGCAAGGTGCTCTCCGACGCGCTCGGTGAGGTCTCCCGCGGCCAGGAGGTCGTCGAATTTGCCTGCGGCATCGCCCACCTTCTCAAGGGTGGGATGACCGAGAACGCGTCGACCAAGGTCGACATGGCGTCGATCCGCCAGCCCATCGGGCCGGTTGGCATCATCTCCCCGTTCAACTTTCCCGCCATGGTTCCGATGTGGTTCTTCCCCATCGCGATTGCCGCCGGGAACACCGTGGTCCTCAAGCCGTCGGAAAAGGTTCCCACGGCAGCGCTGTGGATCGCCGAACTGTGGGCCGAGGCGGGCCTGCCTGCCGGCGTGTTCAACGTCCTGCAGGGTGACAAGACAGCCGTCGATGAACTACTCACCAATCCGGCGATCAAGGCCATCTCCTTCGTCGGGTCGACCCCCATCGCGAAGTACGTCTACGAAACCGCAACCGCCCACAGCAAGCGCGTCCAGGCACTCGGCGGCGCGAAGAACCACGCCGTTGTTCTGCCGGACGCCGACCTCGATCTGGCCGCCGACGCGATGGTGAACGCGGGCTTCGGCTCCGCCGGTGAGCGCTGCATGGCGATCTCCGCACTGGTCGCGGTCGGGGATATCGCCGATGAGCTGGTTGCAAAGATCAAGGATCGCACCCTGAGCCTGAAAACCGGCGACGGCACAAAGGACTCGGATATGGGTCCATTGGTGAGCAAAGCACATCGTGACAAAGTGTCTTCCTACATCGACGCCGGCGAAGCTGCCGGCGCCACCGTCGTAGTCGACGGCCGGGCCGTGCAGGCCGATGGCGGAAGCGACGGATTCTGGCTCGGACCGACCCTTCTGGATCACGTCACCACCGATTTGAGCGTCTACACCGACGAGATCTTCGGCCCCGTCCTGTCCGTCGTACGGGTCGGGACCTATGACGAAGCCCTCGAATTGATCAACTCGAACCCCTACGGCAACGGCACCGCCATCTTCACCAACGACGGCGGCGCAGCCCGCCGCTTCCAGAACGAAGTCGAGGTCGGCATGGTCGGCGTCAACGTCCCCATCCCCGTCCCCACCGCGTACTACAGCTTCGGCGGCTGGAAGAACTCCCTCTTCGGTGACACACACGCCCACGGCACCGAAGGTGTGCACTTCTTCACCCGCGGCAAGGTCGTCACCACCCGATGGCTCGACCCCAACCACGGCGGCATCAACCTCGGCTTCCCGCAGAACGACTAAGAGCATGTCTCATTTGGCAAGTTTCTTGAAGCAGGTCAACGCCGCAGCGAGTTGGAGAAAAGCGGCGAAGTGCTCACCGTGACGTTCGTAGCGAATGGTCAGCCGCCGGTAGCCGGTCAGCCACGCCAGGGTGCGTTCGATCTTCCACCGGTAACGTCCCAAGCGTTCGCTGCTGTCAACGCCGCGACGGGCGATCCGCGGAACGATGCCCCGTGCCCGCAGCCACCGGCGGTGTACGGGATAGTCGTAACCCTTGTCCGCCCGCAACCGGCCGGGCCGGCAGCGACGCGGACCACGACGCGATCGCACCGCTGGAATCGCAGTGACCATCGGCTGCAGCATCACACTGTCGTGGGTGTTTGCCGAGGTCACCGCCGTGACCAGTGGAATGCCGTCGGCGTCGGAGAGGATGTGGATCTTCGAGCCGTTCTTGCCTCGATCGACCGGGCTGGGACCGGTCAGAGAGCCCCCCTTTTCGCCCGCACGTGCGCGGCATCGAGGATCGCGGCAGACCAATCCAGGTCCCCACCGGCGCCGAGCCGATCGAGAACCCGGCGGTGCAGCTCGTCGAACACCCCAGCCTTGACCCAGGTCGTGAACCGTCTATGCGCGGTCGGAACACTGACTCCGAACGACGGCGGCAGGTGTCGCCAGGCACAGCCGCTGGTGAGCACGTAGACGATCGCGGTGAACACCGCCCGATCATCGATCGCCGCCCGGCCGCCGCCTTGCGGCCGCGTCCGGAAGCCGGGCAGCAACGGTTCGACGATCTCCCACAACGCATCCGGTACCAGCCGGGAAGACAACGCATCGACCACGACGGTGCATTATGCCGCACAAACGATCTAGCCCATAAGAGACATGCTCTAAGGACGGCACCATGAGTATCCAAATCGCCTTCCCACGGTTCATGCGAATCGGCGGGGGCACCATCAACGAAATCGGCGACGTGATCCGCCAACTCGGATTGCAGCGCCCGGTACTGGTGACCGACAAGTTCCTCACCTCGACAGGCGCATCCGAACGGATCTTGACCCTCCTGCGCGAAGCACGCATCACACCAGCCCTGTTCGACGACACCGTTCCCGACCCCACCACCGACTCCCTCGAAACAGGGCTCGCCCTGCTCGCCGATCACAACGCCGACTCGGTGATCGGCTTCGGTGGCGGCAGCCCGATGGATACTGCGAAGGCGCTGGCCGTCCTCGGAGTCCGCGGGGGCCGGATGCGGGACTACAAGGTCCCGCACGTCTACACCGGACCAGCGCTTCCCGTCGTCGCGATCCCGACCACCGCCGGCAGCGGCTCGGAGGCTACGCAGTTCACCATCATCAGTGACAGCGTCACGGACGAGAAGATGCTCTGTCCAGGCCTGTCCTTCCTGCCCATCGCAGCAATCGTGGACTTCGAACTGACAATGTCCATGCCCCCTCGCCTGACTGCCGATACCGGAGTCGATGCACTTACCCACGCAATCGAGGCGTATGTGAGCCGAAAAGCCAACCCTGTCTCCGACGGCCTCGCGCTCGCAGCCATGCGCACCATCGGCCAGAATCTGCGCACCGCGTATGAAGACGGCGAGAACAAGCAGGCACGAGAAGCCATGATGCTCGCCGCCACCCAGGCCGGCATGGCGTTCTCGAACGCAAGCGTGGCCCTCATCCACGGAATGAGCCGCCCCATCGGCGCGCACTTCCATGTCGCGCACGGACTGTCCAACGCCATGCTGCTCCCGGCGATCACCGCCTTCTCCGTCAAAGGCGCCGAGTCACGATACGCAGACTGTGCCAGGGCCCTCGGTGGTGCCACCGAAGCCACCGGTGACGGTATCGCCACGCAGTCCCTCGTCGACTCCCTGGCCGAACTATGTCATGACCTGGCTGTTCCCACTCCCCGCGACCACGGCATCGACCGAGCTCGCTGGAACGATCTAATCCCACTGATGGCGCAACAGGCGCTCGATTCGGGTTCGCCGGGCAACAACCCGGTTGTGCCCACTGTCGACGAAATCGCCGAACTGTACGTCGAGGTCTACGACTAGCGTGGATGCAATCCACACCCCGCGTCCTCCGACAAGTCAGAGGTGAGAGCTCGAGCGGCAGGACCCTTTCGGTCCTGCCGCTCAGCGGCCCCATCGCCGGGGAGCTCGCACCCCGGCGATGTCACCGTCATCAAGAACTCATGCACTCAGTCAGGACGTGAACGTCCCGAAACAGCATCGAGATAGGCAGAAGCTGTACCCGTGATCCGCGTACCCTCAACGATCATCGGCCAGGTCCCGTCCATACCGGCGTCGACGGCAGCACAGCTGAGCTGACGCTCCCAGAACGCAGCGGACCCGAACTCCGAACGCCACTGCAACGCAGGCAGGGTGAGCCGGTGGAGGGTGTGCTCATGGGTGGTGCCGATTGCACCGTGCACTTGGTGAGTGTTGCGCACCGCCACCGCCAGCGCTTGTGAGACCACACTGCGGGCCACCGCGACACGAAAGGCCGAGAAGTCGCCAGCAAGGTCGTCGGTAAGAGCGTCTGCGAGAGCGGTGTCAACGGCGGCACGGGCAAGGACGGACTCGGCTGCAGTGTCGACTACGAGATTCTGCACGGACTGGAACCGCGCCAGAGGGCGCCCGAACTGAGCGCGGTCGGTGGTATGTGCAACCGCCGAAGCCAGCATGCCCTCCATAGCGCCGACGCACTGGACCGCACGGATGAGAGCGCCGCGCAGGACGTAGCCCTCGACGGCACGGGTGTCCACCGGTGACCAGGTGACGTCACCGTCGACCTGGACCGACCCGAGGGGCACCTCGGAGATCCCCTCGACCGCCTCGACGGTCAACCGATCGGTGGGCACGTCCGCGATCTCGTAGCCCGCATCGACCCGACGCACGCAGACAACGGACCCGGTGGCACCAGCCCAAGGCACACGTCGCGCGAGGCCGTCCGCCCCCAGGACGGCGACGGTCGCTGTGTCCGACGACGAGTCGTCGAGGCCGGCCGCGCGCCGCAAGGGACCTGCCAACAGATCGGTCTCGGCGAAGGGCACGGCCACGCCACCAGCGGCGGTCGTGCGCAACAGAGCAGCGGCCTCGACCCAACCCGCGCCACTGCCCCCGGCCTCCTCGGGTGCGGTCAGCCTGGCCAGTCCGACCGCACCCAAGGTGGCCCACACAGCGGCCGGATCCGGCTCGATGTCCGGCCCAGAGTGCCCAGCGACAAGATCGTCCATGAGGTCCTGGAGATCCCGGTCTACGGCAAGATCGATTGTGATCGCGGTCGTGGTCATCAGCGCATCCCCAGTCCCCGCGCGATCACGCCGCGCAGGATTTCGTTGGTACCGCCGCGGAGCGTGAACCCCGGACGCTGGTGTAGTCCGGCCCTGCACAGAGCCTCGATTTCCGCTTGTCCGTCCATGGTCTCGTCGCCCAGCCGATCAGAGACGTACTCGACGAGGTCGCCTTCCATGCTGGTACCGAGGAGCTTGACCAGAGCGGCGGCGGTGTCGGCCTTCTCACCCCGCTGAAGGGCCCCGGCGATGTTCTGGCTCAGGGCGTGCAGTCCGACCGTCCGAGCCACAGAACGTCCCAGTTCGGTGCGCTCGGGCAGCAGTCCCTTTTGGACCGCGCCGATCTCGGCGGCCAGGAGCCGGAAGGTCGAAAGGAAACGCTCGGGTCCACTGCGCTCGAAGGCAAGCTCCGAGTTGACCTGTTCCCATCCATTGCCCAGAGTGCCGAAGACCATGGCGTCGGGAACGAAGACCTCGTCCAGAACGACCTCGTTGAAGTGGTGGTCGCCGGAGAGGGAAATGATCGGCCGGATCGTCACGCCGCGGGAACGGAGGTCAACGATGAACTGACTCAGTCCCGCGTGGCGGTGTGCCGTGTCGAGTGGTTCCGTGCGGGCCAGCACGATGAACGCCTCAGCGTGTTGGGCACCCGAGGTCCACACTTTGGTGCCGGTCACGGTCCAACCGCCGTCCACGCGGGTGCCGCGGGTCCGGACACTGGCCAGGTCCGATCCTGAGTCGGGCTCACTCATTCCTATGCCGAAGAAGCACTCGCCCGCCGCGATCCGGGGAAGGTAGTCGTGCTTCTGCTCTTCGGTGCCGTATTTCAGCAGTGACGGTGCAATCTGGCGGTCTGCCACCCATTGCGCTGCAACCGGAGCGCCTACCGCGAGCAGCTCCTCGGTGACAACGAAACGCTCGAGGTGAGTCCGGCCGTGCCCGCCGTACTCGGTCGGGATGGTCATTCCTACCCAACCGTGCTCGGCGAGGCGGCGGGTGAAGTCCTCATCCCAGCGGGTGAGCCAGGTGTCGATGCCCGGTGTCAGTGTCCCTGCCGCGGTTTCCTTCTCGAGAAAGGTGCGTACCTCGGCGCGTAGAGCATTCATTTCATCAGTGGTCACCGTCGTCAGCGGCGCGACCGAGGGATTCATAGTGCCTCCATAGGAAGTTCTGTGGAAGTTCTGTCCGGGGCGACGCCCGACATGCTCTGGTGAACTTCACCGCCGCCGAGTAAGTGGCGGCCGGTCGGATCGGGGGCGAACGCTGGCCCCATCTCGAGTGGACACTATCCAGTTCTAGACATCTACGCAATAGCGAATTATCTTACGTAATTATGTATCAGTTGAGGGGGTCCTCCCTGTTGATAGGCTCACGAAATGGCTGACACTCCTGGGTCCCCCGGAGCCGTGCCGGTCGAGAAGGTTCCCGGCCGTCCCCGGCACCGCATGGTCGATCGGGTGGCGTCGATCCTCGAACTCGTAGCCCGGTCCGAAAACGGCCTCACCCTCACCGCTATCGCAAGGGCACTCACCGCACCCGTCAGTTCGGTCCAGGGCCTGATCAACGGTCTCGTCGCCGTCGGCTACCTCGACGAGCGCGACCGGATCTACACCCTCGGCACCGCGCCCTACCTTCTCAACGTCATCGCCGGCAGACCCCCGGTCACCTCGATCGGCCATGATCAACTCGAGCAGGTCCATGCCGAGACCGGGTTGACCACCACACTGTCCACGTCCGTCGGTGACGACCTGTTCTACGTCGATCACGTCTCTTCCGACCCGCATTACGCATACCTGGCAGAAAACCGGGTGCGCCGATCTCTCCTGCGCACCTCTGCAGGATGGCTCTTGCTGGCCGATCGCGATCAACGTGACATCTGGGCGTATCTCAACTCTCGACCATCCTCCGATGCCGACTTCGTAGAACGCTTCCTGCACTCACTCGATGAACTCGAGAACACCGGCGTATGCGTGGCACCCGGTGTGGCCGTTGAACATGCAGACGGGGTGTCGGTCGCCCTGCGGGAACGCGGCCGGACCATCGCCACCCTCGGTGTGGTCGGGATGCGGGAGACCATCGTCGAGCGGCAGGACGAACTCGTCGAGATCTGCCTGCGGTACGCCACCAAGTGGGGCTTTCGCTAGCCTGCAACACGGACACTGGCTCCTCGATGAGTTGGTCGACCCGGGTCGACGACCGTGTCGACCGACGCCACTCCACCGCCATCCCCGCCTGACGTAAGAACAGACAGGGGTCGTCTCGGTCATTCTCGATAAGCGACCGCTTCCGTGAGCAACACGCGACGGTCAGGTGGCTGCCCTCGGGCGACCGTGACCCCTCACATCGCGATCAGACCCGCCTGCTCGATCTCTCGACCTGCCCTAACAGATGATCGACTCCAGGTGCGCCGCTCGGCCACCGGATCCATCGGGGGCGCGCTTCACGCGGCGCGACTTTCCGAAGCGAACGCCGCAGACCGTAACGGGCGGCCGGATCCAGCAGACGCCTTCGATCACAGCGGAGGGAACGTGCGCCTGAACATGTCTCGCACCCCGTAGCCACCATCCAGACTGCCGACATGCTCCGAATATCCGGCCGGCCGTAGGGGAAGGTCGCGCAAGCACTCCACGACAGCGGGTTCGCTTCGCTCACGTCGTCGCCGTAGCACCGTCTGCGAAATCGGGCGGAACCCAGGGTCCCGCACTCGTCGACGTGCCGCCGGCACCAAGCAACTCGGCCTGCACCCACCCGAGTGTCCATTTCCCCCGGTAACCACGAAGACCCCGTCCTGACATGGGCTCCCTTCGCTTCAGAAGACGCGCGGACATCGTCGCAGAGTCGGCTTCGTTATACGCATTTAGGTAATCTTATTTCTAGTTGCGGATTTTTTGATGGGTCGCTATTGTCGATTCATTCCATCTTCGTGACCCATGCCACACCACATACGCAACGAGGTCGCAACTCCGACAGGCCGTTTGACTTTCGGAAGCAAAGCCAGACACAACGCCCCGGAATTCTGCCCGCACCTCAGTCTCGGAAAGGTCTAGGCCCATGACATCAACCCATCTCCCTGAGCACGCCACGACGGAAACGCAGGATTACGACGTCATCGTGGTCGGCGGCGGTTTCGGCGGGATCTATCAGCTGCGCCACCTTCGGGACAGAGGGTTCTCCGTAATCCTGCTCGAAGCCAGCGGAGGCTTCGGTGGGGCCTGGAGCCTCAACCGCTACCCAGGCGCACGCGTCGACAGCCACGCACCCGTCTACCAGTTCACCGACGAATACCTTTGGAAGGACTGGAACTTCTCACAGATGTTCCCGGACCACGAGGAGATGCGCAGTTACTTCAACTACGTCGACTCCAAACTGGACCTGAGCAAGGACTCGCGCTTCAACACCAAGGTCGTCAGCGCGACGTTCGACGAGGACCAGCGGATGTGGACCGTCGTCTCACAGAACGACGAGAGCTTCCGCGCACGCTTCGTCGTGTTCGCAACGGGATCGACTACCGAACCCTACATCCCGAACATCCCTGAAATGGACGCCTACCGAGGTGAACTCGTCCACACCGCGCGGTGGCGAGACGATATCGATATGACCGGCAAACGAGTTGCCATCATCGGCACCGGCGCCAGCGCAGTCCAAGTAGTTCAGGAAGCCGGCCCTGTCGTCGAGAAACTCACCGTCTTCCAGCGCACGCCGAACCTCTCGTTGCCCATGCACCAGGAATACCTCACCGACGAGAGGCAGGCAGCCCTGAAAGAGACCATGCCGGATGTAGCGGTAAAGTGTCGCGAAACATTCGCTGCGATCGACTACGAGTTCGATCCCCGAAACGGCGTCGACACATCCGAGGAAGAGCGTCTCGCACTGTTCGAACGCCTGTGGAACCAGGGCGGATTCGCTTTCTGGCTCGGGAACTTCTCCGATTACCTCTTCAGCGAAGAAACCAACTCGATGGTCTACGAGTTCTGGAAGAGCAAGATCAAGCCGCAGATCCTCGACCCCGTCAAGGCCGACCTGCTGGTGCCTGACGTAGCTCCGCATCCGTTCGGAGCCAAGCGGCCGGCCCTGCACCAGAACTACTACGAGGTGATGAACCAGGAGAACGTCGAACTCGTCTCCATCCAGGAGTCACCGATCACCGGGTTCACGGCAACCGGAATTCGCACATCCGATGGTATCGAGCACGGAGAATTCGACATCATCGTACTTGCAACCGGATTCAACAATAATACCGGTGCGCTCACTTCGATGGAGGTCCGCAACTCCGCTGGCGTTACCCTCGGCGAGAAGTGGCGCAAGGGCGTCGACGCATACCTCGGCGCATTCACCGCCGGCTTTCCCAACGCCATGTTCGTGTACGGTCCGCAGAGCCCCGCCGCCTTTGCGAACGGGTCCACGAACGCGGAGCTTCAAGGTGAGGTCATGGTCGAGTTCCTCGAATTTCTTCGTTCGGAGGGCCTTACCCGGTTCGAATCGACTCCCGAAGCCGACCAGACCTGGACCGATCACATCAACGGTACCGATGACATGGCGCTGTTCAAGCATGCAAAGTCCTGGTACAACGGCAGCAACATCCCAGGCAAGAAGCCTCAGATGCTTCAGTATCTGAATGGGCTGCCCATGTACCTGGATTTCTGGCACAAGGAAAAGGCGGCAGGATACACCGACGGACTGCGGGTATCGTGAGGTTTCGCTCAATCGGATTCAACCTCGGAAGAAGTGAATAATGCCTGTCATCAACAGCATTGAACGTGAACGTTTCTTCATCGACGGCCAATGGCGCAAAGCGAGCACCTCCGATCTGGCACCGGTGTTCGAGGCAGCAACCGAGCGCCCTCTGGGTGTTGCTGCGATGGGCGGACCCGAGGAGATCGATGCGGCTGTGCACGCCGCACGGGCCGCACTCCAGAAAGGACCGTGGGGGCGCAGCACCCCCCACGAGCGAGCTGCAGTGATGCGGCGCTTCGCCGACAGCCTCGAGCGTCGAGGAAGATCGACTGCAGAGCTCGTAAGCCGGCAGACCGGAATGATTTCCTCCTTGTCGGTGAGCACAAGCGCAACAGCTCCGGTAGCGATCCTGCGGTCGATGGCAGATCTCATCGAGACGCGTACATTCGAGACACGCCGTCCCAGCAGCATGGGCTCTACCATCGTTCGAGAAGAACCCGTAGGAGTTGTCGGCGCGATCACTGCCTGGAACTATCCGCAGCTCTTGGCCATGGCCAAGATCGGGCCGGCACTGGCTGCAGGATGCACTGTAGTTCTCAAGCCGGCGCCGGAGACGTCACTCGATGCATATGTACTTGCAGAGGCAGCCGAGGAGGCCGGTCTACCACCTGGCGTCCTCAACATCGTTGCTGGTGGCGTTCATGCAGGCAAAGCTCTTGTAGCCCATCCCGATGTCGACAAGATCGCCTTCACCGGTTCTACTGCAGCAGGTCAAGCGATCGGTGAGGTCGCCGGCCGCAGTTTCAAAAGAATCTCCCTGGAGCTCGGAGGAAAATCCGCAGCCATTGTGCTCCCCGATGCCGACCTCGGCGTCTTTGCCAGAAGCCTCAAAGACGCCGTGCTCAAGAACGGGGGACAGACTTGCACCACCAATTCCCGCATCTTGGTTCCCCACGGTAGGTCCAGCGAGATCATCGACGTTCTGGCGTCCTACGTAGACGGCTTGGTCATGGGAGACCCACTCGACGAGTCGGTAACCATGGGCCCCATGGTAAGCGAGCAGCATCGGGAGCGGGTGAGGAGTTACATCCGCCTGGGTCAGTCCGAGGGATTCCGAACGATCCGTGGCGGAACCGACTCCCCTGAGCAATGTCCCCGCGGCTGGTTCGTGTCTCCCACCATCTTCGAGGGTGTCGATAATCGCAGTCCGCTGGCACAGGACGAGATTTTCGGACCTGTCATCTCCGTCATCCCTTATGAGACCGAAGAGGACGCCATCAGCATGGCGAACGACACACCATTCGGTTTGGGAGGAGTCGTCTTCACGGAAGACACCGAACACGGCTTGGACATCGCGTCACGTATTCGATCCGGAACCGTGGGAGTGAACTACTACTCCCTCGATACCGGCTCCCCGTTCGGCGGCGTGAAGAACAGCGGAGTCGGCCGCGAATTCGGGCCCGAGTCCCTGGACTTCTATCTCGAGTACAAGTCGATATACGTCTAGGATTCGCAACGCCCGCAGACCCTCCATATCGCCCCCGACAGTGCGTCCAGCCTGAGACTTCATCCGATGGAAGGACCGAGTAGCTACACGGGGCATGCCCGTAGCCTTCAGCCTCGCTGACTATGGGCAACTACCGGCGGTCGATGCAGGTCAGCGATGGCTGAAGATACCCCGTTCATGCTTTGTCCTTCCCTCCGGAGGCCAGCGACTTCCAACCGCACAGAATGAGTAATCATGCCTGAATCCTCATCTGCCATCCTCCCGGCCGAGACTCGAGAATCCGCATCCGAGACTCTACGTCCGCGGACCGGCGCACTCACCGACATCCGGGTCGTCGATCTTTCGCGGGTGCTGGCCGGCCCGCTGTGTGCGCAAGTGCTTGCCGATCACGGTGCCGACGTGATCAAGGTGGAGCCACCGACTGGTGATGACACACGCAGCTGGGGACCACCTTTCGTCAAGGATGACCACAGTGCCTACTTCGATGGCTTGAACCGCAACAAGCGGAATATCAGTGTGGATCTGCGTACCGAGGCCGGCCAACAACTGTTGCGCACCATGCTTGCCGAAGCCGACGTCGTCATCGAAAACTTCAAGGCAGGCACACTTGCGAAGTGGGGACTTGCCGACGACGTACTCGCCGCTCAATTCCCACAACTCGTGCACTGTCGAATCACCGGGTACGGAGTCGACGGGCCGCTCGGTGGTGCCCCCGGCTACGACGCAATTCTCCAAGCCTTGTCGGGGCTGATGAGCATCAACGGTGAGCCCCACGGTGATGCCATGCGGATCGGGATCCCTCTGGTCGACATCATCACGGGTCTCAACGCTGTGAACGGCATCCTCATGGCACTCCACGTGCGGCAAAAGACCGGACGCGGGCAACTCGTGGATCTGGCACTACTCGACAACGCTGTGTCGATCCTGCACCCACACGCTGGCAAGTGGTTTGCCACCGGCGTCGCGCCGGAGCGGACGGGCGTGGCACACCCGACGATCTGTCCCTATGAAACGTTCACCTGCGCCGATGGCCCCTTCTTCATCGGTGCCGGCAACGACCGGCAATTCCGCGCTCTGGTCGTGGCGCTCGACGCTTCAGACCTGGCCGACGACCCGAGATTCGTCACCAACTCCGACCGGATGGCAAACGCAGCTCAACTGCGTGACATCCTCGGCGGCCTCGTCAAGACCTGGCAGCGCGAAGCTTTGGCGGCCCGGTTACGTCGGGCCGGGGTGCCGTCGGGGTCGGTCAACAATGTCGGAGAAGCTCTTTCGCTACCGCAGGTCCGTCACCGCGAGATGGTGGTCGAGTGTGACGGCTACCGGGGTCTCGGCGTACCCGTCAAACTCGCTGAGTCCCCCGGTGCTGTGCGGTTCGGGCCACGCGACCGTGGCGCCGATACCGATGCTGTACTAACAGAACTCGGACTTCTCGAAGACGATATCGAGCAACTGCGCACTATCGGGGCACTGCCCGAGTAGCGGCCACCTACACGGCGGTCCTCGGCCACCTCTACCAGCAGAGCTCGTTCCACACACAGCTACCGGCAAGGGCACCGACCGTATGCAAGCCACACCGTCGTCCGGCCGTTCAACGCCGATCGCGTTCTCTCCGTTCTATATTCGCCGTCGTTCACCAACAGGTGTTGCAAAATAGGACACTGGTGACCTCATCCCTGCTTCTAGCGTTCTAAAGTGCGCATTCTCCTGAATATCCGCACCGTTTCACATCCCGTATCCCACTCAAGGAGTGACCATGGCCCTGTTCGCTGTTATCTGGTCGTACACCACTGACGCATCCGTCAAAGAGGCTGCTCATGCCGACCACCTGGTCTTCGTCAAGGACGCGGCCGCCAAAGGCGTGCTGCAGGAAGCGGGCGCCTGGGCCGACGGGGCCGGCGCGTTGCTCGTGTTTAAGGCGGACAGCGAAGCAGACCTGCAGGCCCTGCTCGCCACGGACCCCTATGTCACGCAGGGTGTTGTCGTCGACCAGAGCATCTACCAGTGGAAGCCCGTCATCGGACCCCTCGTAGGGATCTGAGGACGACCCGGCTGCTCCACCTCGATGGAAAGAAGTTGCAGCATCTCTACATTGAGTTGCAATCAGCACTCTCCCAGTAGCGTCGGCACAAACGACCCACACAACTTGCATCTGTGCGTTCGCATAGTGAGCGACGGATGCGAAAAGTTCGATCAACGACATCGCGGAACCATCACATCACCGCCTCGACGGCGCAAGCCTCGACGCCGAACCGATGTGGCGATCGATGAGTACCGACATTTCGACAATCCAAGGCAATCGTTGACCTTCCCTAGCGGCCTTTTCTGATCAGCCGACTGGGTGGGGTGACACCGTGCGTACGCGATACACCAGCTTCACGCCTTCCTGATCAGTCAATCTCCTTCTCGACCGGTGATGAAAGTGAGCAACACATGTCCGTGAGCAAAGAATCGCTGTTCCTCAACGACCTGTACTCGTCCTGGCTTCGACGGTCCGAAGGTATGGATCTCGCAGGTCAGCGAGACATGTTCGAAGAATGGCATCTTCCCACCATCGAACCCACCGATGTCACGTATGAAGAAGTGACAGCCAACGGTGTGCCGGCAACATGGGCCAAGCCGCTGGGCGCCGCCGAAGACCGGGTGATCGTCTTCACGCACGGCGGCGGATTCGTGACAGGTTCACGCTTTTCCCATCGCAAGCTTGCCGCACACCTCGCCAAGCTGGCAGGAGTTCACGCACTCGTGGTGGACTACCGACTCGCGCCGGAGGCAAAGCATCCAGCACAGCTCGAAGACTGCATTGCCGTGCACAAGTGGCTCCGTACGCAGGGCTACAAGGCAGAACATACGGCGACGGTCGGCGACTCGGCAGGCGCACATCTCGCCATCTCGACAGTGTTCGAACTTGCGGGTATGGCACTTCCCATTCCGGCCGCCGTTGTCGCTCTTTCGCCGTGGCTCGATATGGAGATCAAGGGGTTGACGATCGAATCGAACGACGCAGTCGACGTCCTGGCCAAGAGGGCAGTCCTCGAGATGATGCGGGAGAATTTCCTGACCGACCTCTCGGAAGCGACGGACCCGCGGGCAAACCCCCTGCTCAGGGACTACACAGACTTCCCTCCCGTCTATGTATCGGTCGGCGGCTATGAGACTCTGCTCGACGACTCGCGCCGGGTCGTCGAGTTGATCGAAAAGGCAGGGAGCGAAGCCGTGCTCGACGTGGTCGACGAACAGCAGCATGTCTTCCACTTCAACGCGGGACGAGCACCCGAGGCGGATCAGGCACTGAACCGGATCGCCCAGTGGCTACGGCCGAAGTTGGGGCTCGCCTGAACACCGCATGTAGGGCGTGCAACTGAAAGCAAAGCGCGCCGACGAAAGAGGACGTGTCTCGGCGGCGGTCTGCTTCGACCAGACCGCCGCCGAGTCCGTTCGCATGCCAGTCAGCAGTGCACTATCCGAACCATCGATTGCAGTGAAGATCGGGAAGACACATACATGGAAAATCCAGTTCTCGTAGAACGCGACGGATTCATCGAAACGTGGACGATCAATCGGCCGGCTGAACGTAACCCAGTCTCAGGGATGGATGTCGTCGACGCATTGGTCGCATGCGTGGATGCCGTCAACGCCGATTACGGGGTACGCGCTGTCATTGTCACCGGCGCGGGATCGACCTTCTCCGCCGGCGGCAACGTCAAGGACATGGCGAATCGCCGGGGACTGTTCGGCGGGAAGCCTCACGAACAACGCGATGGCTATCGCGCCGGGATACAACGGATCCCACGAGCGATGTACAACTGCGACGTACCTTTGATTGCAGCGGTGAACGGCCCTGCAATCGGTGCCGGGTGCGATCTTGCCCTCATGTGCGACCTCCGAATCGCCAGCGAAAAAGCGTTCTTTGCTGAGAGCTTCGTCAAGCTGGGCATCATCCCGGGTGACGGGGGTGCGTGGCTGTTGCCCAAGGCGGTCGGTATGGCGCGGGCGGCCGAGATGATTCTCACGGGTGACCGTGTCGACGCAACACAGGCTCTCGAGTGGGGATTGGTCTCGAACGTCGTTCCTCCCGATCAGCTGCTCGACGAAGCTCGTGCTCTCGCCAACAGGGTGGCCGCCAATCCTCCGCACTCGGTACGGATGGCCAAAAAACTCCTGCGTGAAGGGCAGCACCAGAGCCTCGACAGTCTCCTCGAACTGTCCGCTGCTCTGCAGGCGCTGGTTCAACAGACCACCGATCACACGAGAGCAGTCAACGCCCTCATGGAGAAGCGCACTGCCGCATTCACCGGCGAGTGACGATGCCTCACGTAGCAAGCTCCTCGATCAGCGGTGCGGACACGTGGACGTTCGGCAAGACAATCGCATCAACAGGAACGATGTCGTGAAGTTCGACGAGTCCTCTTCGATCGAGCACTGGTCTACTGACTGTTACCTCAGTGCCAGGGGCAGGACGAGGAGCATGTTGTTCACCCGCCCGAGTTCGGACGTCTCGACCTCCCTGAGTTGCCCGAAGAGGAACCGGACGACCGTATTCGTGTCTCGTGCACATCCAGCGCTCGAAGATTGTGTGCCGGCGGGCCCGCCACTTCGAGGAGCCCGCCGCTGGACCAGGCATGGGCTCCACGAGGACCTGAGTGCAACACGCCGGCGGGCACGCGCTGAGCGAGCAACGGGCGGCTGTGCTCGTAGCACATGACTGCGGCACAGCCACCGGTTACTCGTACTCAGCGAGCGAACTGTATGCCGAGGAATTCGACAACCGCGCTGTGCAATTCAGCGCTGCGCGGAACTGCACCGGTCATCCAGTACACGCCATGGACAAGACCGCTATACAGTTCGACCTGGACCGGGACACCCTGTTCGGTCAGCATCCGCCCGTAGTTCAGGCATTCGTCGCGGGTGACCTCGTACTCGTTGACCAACATCAGCGTGGGAGGAAGCCCCGCCAAACTCTTCGCCTTGGCCGGCGAGGCGTACGGGTTCTCGGCGTCTTCCAGTGTGGCCAGGTACTGCTCCCAGAACCAGCCGATTGCTGCCGCGGTGATCAGGTATCCCTCGGCATTCTCCTCCCATGACGGGAAGCGTGCCGTGCCGTCGATAACCGGATAGACCAACACCTGAGCGCATAGGGCCGGTGAGCCGGTATCACGTGCCCGAAGTGCGGTGACGGCGGCGAGATTGCCACCGGCACTGTCGCCCATGATGGCGACACGCGTCGCATCACCACCGAAGTCGGCGACGTTGTCGACTACCCAGTTCAAAGCAGCGAACGCGTCTTCGGGTGCGGCAGGGAACTTGTGTTCGGGGGCGAGCCGGTAACTCACGGCGGCCACGATGACTCGGGCGTCCGCGGCCAGCGCGCGACAAGGCTGCTCGGTAACGTCGAGGCTGCCCGCAACCCACCCGCCGCCGTGGATGTACACCACAACCGGCAGGGGCGCATCGGACTCCGGAATGTACAGACGCACGGCCTGGTCGCCATCCGGTCCGGGGTAGACCGTGTCGACGACACGAGCAAGATCCGCTTTCGGCGCCTGCAGTCCGCTGAAGGATTCGATGACCTCACGGACTTCAGCGACACTCATCTGCTCGAACGACTTCAGTCCCTGCTCGTTCAAGGTGTCTATCAACTGCTCGACTACAGGATCGAGTGCCATGGTGATCTCCTTGATGTGATAGGCGGACTTGGTCAATCGCCGATTCGGTGGAGTCACACTACGAGGAGGTCAGAGCGGACGAGTGTCCGAAAACAACACAACTGTCCGTCTGTCCCGGTTCTCGTAGATGTGTGTTGCACAATCGGACACACCGAAGGTCCATCACTGTTCTACCGTCACCCAAGTGACCCACAGACGGCCAGAATCTCACCATCACCGTTCGATGACGCGCCCGGCACCGCGAGGGACCCACCGGAGAACGGGTTCAACCTCGAGGTGCTCTCGAGAAATGGGTTCCTCTGTACGTCCGCGGGCTGCGGGGAGGAATTTTCGGTCGCCGCACGTCATGGTGAGGACACATCAGCGGCTCTGAAAAACGTGCCGCCCACTTCGGGTGTCGAGCTCGAATTATGCTTCCAGAGAGGAATTATCATGTTGCATCACGTCGTAACATTCATATGGAAGAAGGACATCACCGACGAGCAGGTCGAATCGTTCCACAAGGCTCTTGACGCGATATCGGCGAGCATTCCCCAGGTCGTCGAGTTTCGTTACGGAAGGGACCTCGCCCTCAAGCCCGGGATCGGCGACTATGCAATATCTGCGATTTTCGAAGACGTCCCCGCCTTTCGCGCATATCTGGCCCATCCCGATCATGTGCGCCTCGTTGAAGAATTTATCTCGGCGATGTCCGAATCGTACTCGTCGATCCAGTTCGAGTTTGCCTGACGACAGTGCCGGCCGCACGCTCACGAACGAAATGCCGGTCGACATGGTCGCTCGTTGCGGAAGGTTGTGATCAGTGGTGAACGCTGACGGTGTCGGGGGTGCCCTTCCTGGCGATGCCTTGAGTCGCCCTGTGGCGCTACGTGACGATGCGACCGCGCAGACTAGGGCATGGCCGGATGCGCGGCTGCTTCGCGTGAACGGTGCCGGTCAGGTTCGCATCATCGATGGACAACTGCTCCTCGAGTCGGCTGCCGACTATTGTTCCCAACCTCCGACACACGCGGTCTTGTTGGGAGTTGTTGGTACAGTGCATCAATGGGCTATACGGGACGAGTTTCTCACGGATGCCCCCATGGAGAGCGCGGGCATCGAGTTCGGCGACCTGCGGTCACACGGAGCGTTTCTCGATGCTGTTGATGCCGAACGGTATCTCACCGCGCAAGCCCTGCTGATGTGGCAGGACGAGTCCCACTTCTGCGCCAAGGACGGGGCGCCGATGACGATCACCTCGGGCGGTTGGACGCGTGTGTGCACTGCGTGCGGCCGGGAGGAGTACCCGCGGACCGATCCTGCGATCATTTGTCTGGTACATGACGGGGCGGACCGCGTGCTGTTGGCGCGACACGCGGCGTGGCCGGCGCGGAACTTCTCGACGCTGGCGGGATTCGTCGAGGCCGGTGAGTCGCTCGAAAGCTGCGTGGCGCGGGAGGTTGCGGAAGAGGTCGGTCTCGTTGTCTCCGACGTGGCCTACGTCGGAAGTCAACCATGGCCGTTTCCGCGTTCGCTCATGCTCGGCTTCCATGCCATCGCCGATCCTCGCGAAGCGCTCATCTTCAGTGATGGTGAGATCTGCGAGGCTGTATGGTGCTCCCGCGCGGAGGTGAAGGAGGCCCTCGCCGCCGGCGACTGGGCTAGTTCGGTCGATGCGCCCGTGTTGCTGCCGGGGAAGGTCTCGATCGCACGGCGCATGCTCGAGGCATGGGTGCGAACTGCTGGCTGAACGTCCGGATTGATCGCCGCCGTCCTGTCATCGGCCAGCGTGGCTTCGAAGGGATCGGCCTTTGTCGGGGTTCCGGGCCCGGCTCGGGGGGGACCTCCATGTGGCTGCCATCGTGATGTAAGGGTCGCTTGTGGACGACGATCCGGAGTCGCATGGCGAAAGGGCACGCGCTGCGACAGTCCTGATCTGCATCGTGCGCCCTTTTCCTCGGGTGTGTCGGTGCTGAGCCCTGTCAGCCGCCGCTGACATACTCCCATCGGCGACGATTGGCCGCTCACCCAAGGGGAGGTGATGCAGCTCAGCGGACGATAGGCGAATACTTGTGTTGTAGAACGCAATTGAGTACTATATTTGCGTCGACAGTATCGTGGTTGCCGGCTGGCGCGGCCCACCTGTCGGCGGTTCGTCCCACGAGCATCCACCGCGGGCAACATGGTCGCCCCGCGGTGTGCATGCAGTGGAGGCGAGGCGGCGTGCCTCCATCTCCGGGCACGGGCAGATCCCGATATCCCCCCTGCGTTCGGGCTGCCGGGTTCCCGCTTCGGCGATCGACCGATAGTCGAAGCGGGGCCTTCCGTCCACTTGTCGATGCCGCCTTGTCGGCGACCTTCGCTCGATCCCCGACACGTAAGCGCGGCTTGGGGCTCAGGGCTCGGAGGACCGGTGGTGTTCGTGGGCGGATCGTCGGGCGCCGGGATCCCGTGAGCCAGGGCTACGGGTGTTTCGATCTTCCCGCGATATCGACGGAACATCTTCGCTGCGATTTGCCATAGAAGCCGATGATGCGGGCTCTGCTCTGTCCGCCGCCCTGACGGTGTTACCGACCCGGCGACCAGCAGATCATGTATACGACTGCCCACTCGATGTCCCGGCGCCGGCCGGGCACCGCCGACGGGTGGGCCGGTTGTCTTCGGCCCTGGGAAATCGCAAGTCCCGGTGGCATCGGTCGCTGCCGCGACCATCACTGATGGCCGACACGATCGACCGGATCAGCCGGATATACCGCGACGACGGTGCCCACTTCGCGGCGGAGGAAGTTGACGACCTCGCCGGGATGCGTGCCGAACACCGCAAGGCTGCGCCCACCATCCGGTGCACCGGCACGAGAAGAGGGCAGCGGCTCCGTAGCGGGTGTGTGTGAGGCGCGTGCCCCACGAAGCTCTGACAGCAGATGAAGGCCCACCTCTGCCTCCACATCAGGCCGGTCCCGTCGTTCCGTCACAGCGCCTTCTTGCACGTCAGGGTCGTGGCAACACCCTTCCAGGTCCGTCATCGGTTCGGTTTGAACCAGAACTCTGGACAGTCGCAGATCCCGCTTGGGCGATCCACGTCGTGTTCGTGCGCTGCCGTTTGATTCGTCTCGCGTACATCGCGACCGCATCACCGATGCTCGCGCCCGCCTCGCCTATGGCGAAACCTGCTCGAAGACAATGCTCTCTCAGTTCCATCACTGCCCCATCGACGCAGTCGATGTCCATCGGGATCAGGGCAGCGAGCCCCGTCGAATGGATGCTTGGGCTACTGGGGACCCAGTAGCCCAAACGCATCCGTCTCGTCAGTCGGTCCCGTAGGTGTCGTAACCGTTGGCCTTGATTTCTTCCCAACGCGCAAAGTACTGAGGGACTCCCCCTGAGTAGTTGAGCATCTGCGCCGGCTTACCGGGCACGTTTGCACCCCAGTACCAGGAACGTGCCTTCGTGAACATCGAGTTCACGAAAAGCTCGTCGACGTGTGCGCGCCACTGCTTCTCGGACTCTTCGGTGTTCTCGAACCGTGTCGCCCCTTTCTCGCGCAGGTACTCGAGGAACTCGACGACGATTTCACCTTGGTACTCGGCAGATGTCGGGCCGTTGCAGAACCCGGACGGGCTCTGAGGTCCGTACAGGAACATCATGTTCGGGAATCCGCGGGTTGACAGGCCCAGGCACGTGTCGACACCGGACTTCCACTTGTCCTGAATCTTCAGGCCGTCGACGCCGGTGATATCGATGGCCATGATCCCACCACGGTTGTTGTCGAACCCTGTTGCCAGTACGAGGAGGTCGCATTCGATGACACCGTCGTCGGTTTCGACACCATGGGGCAGCACCCGCCGAATCGGCGTGACGTTGGAGTCGATGACATCGACGTTGTCCTGATTGATGACATCGAAGTAGTCCTGTTCGAGGGAGGGACGCTTGACGCCGTAGGGATGCGGAGGCGTCTCCGGTGCGACGATTGCCGCTTTCTTGGGGTCGGTGACCCGCTCGAGGACCTTGCCACGCCAGAAGTCGTAGAACGTGCGGTTGGCCTCCTCATCTACAAGGATGTCCTGGAAGTTTCCGAGCCACAGCTCGAAACCACCTTCTGCCCACATCTTCTCGTAGATCGCGTCGCGCTCTTCCTTACTCAGGTCGGTGGCGTTCTGCGGAATGAAATCGAAGTCGAAGCCGGCAAACGCCTTGTAGCGCTTAGCAAACCGCTCGGGCAGTCCCTTCCGGAAGTGATCGTTGTCGTCATGGGTGAGTTTGCGTTGTTGCATCGGAAGTGCCAGATTCGGGGTGCGTTGGAACACGGTGACGTGTTCGGCGACATGACCTGCCTCCTGGACGACCTGTACACCGCTGGCGCCGGTACCGATGACGACAACTTTGCGGCCACTCATATCCACGCCCTCTTGAGGCCAGCGCGCAGTGTGGTAGCACTCACCGGCGAAGGAATCGAGCCCTTCGAGATTCGGATACAGCGGCTTGGCGCCGAATCCTGTGGCAACAATGACCTGCCGTGCCTTCTGGGTCTTGCCGTCGGCGGACCGTACGGTCCACTGGCGGGTCTCCTCGTCCCACGTGCATGCTTCGGCGAAAGTGTCGAACACGACGTCGCGGGTGAGGTCGAGCTGTGAGTCGACGTAGTTGAAGTACTCACGGACCCCCTGGTGGCCCGGATACAGTTCGGTGAAGTCGTACTTCTTCCACAGGTCCTTGTAGGAGAACTGGTAGATCTGTCCGGTGCTGTCGGTACGGGCTCCGGGATAGCAGTTCCACCACCAGATTCCGCCCAGTCCACCCGCGGCGTCCCAGACTTTGACGGTGAAACCGAGATCGCGCAGTCGGTCCAATGCGTACAGGCCGGAGAATCCTCCCCCGATGATCAGAACATCGAGTACGTCATTGTTAGAGTGTGAGCCGCTGCGGGTCGCTGTGGCGACCTGGGATTCGGTCATGTGGTCCTCCTGGAGATTTCCCGGGACGGGTGTTTCCGCCCGGACATCTACGACGGTAGAAGCGAACATGTGATGTGAAGTGTCCGAAATCGAGTCAAGACAATCCGATACGACACATGTATTGATAAGCAGCACAAACTAATTCGCTTACCGTTCGACATTCGAACCTGCTGCACTCACGACAGAACGATCGGTACTCGACTCCGAGATCAGAAACCCAGATCGCGACCGATCAGTTCTTTCATGATTTCGTTCGATCCCGCCCAGATCTTCGTGACCCGGGCATCCCGCCAGGCTCGTGCCACTCGGTACTCGTTCATGTAGCCGTATCCCCCGTGCAGTTGCACGCAATGATCGAGGATCCGGTTCTGGATCTCTGCAGTCCACCATTTCGCCTTGGCTGCATCGGTTGGTGTCAACGTCCCCTTCGAGTGGGCTTCGATGCAGCGGTCGACGTATGCCTGTGTGACGTCGATCTGTGTCACCAGTTCGGCAAGCAAGAACTTGTTGTGCTGAAACGTTCCGATTGACTGCCCGAATGCTTTTCGTTCTCGGCAGTAGTCGATCGTCTCGAGCAGAATCTGCGCAGCGTGCGCGAGATTGGCTATGGCGCATCCGAGGCGTTCCTGGGGCAGGAACGACATCATGTGGATGAATCCTCGATCGAGTTCGCCGATCACGTCGTCATCGGTGACGCGCACCCGGTCGAGGAAGAGTTCAGCGGTGTCCGCTTCGTCCTGGCCGACCTTGTCGAGTTTTCGGCCACGCTCGAATCCGGGCAAGGAGGTGTCCACGCCGAAAAGGGTTATTCCCTTGGCCTTCTTCGATGGAGAGGTACGTGCAGGAATGATCACCAGGTCTGCCGAGTAGCCATTGGTGATGAATGTCTTGGCACCCGAGAGCAACCACCCGTTGCCGTCCCGTACTGCGGTGGTCTTCAGTGCGGCCAGATCCGATCCCCCACCGGGTTCGGTCATTCCGATGGCAGTGAGCACGTCACCGGAACACAGTCCTGGAAGCCACCTGGCCTTTTGTTCCTCGGTGGTCAGATGCACCAGATACGGCGCCACGACGTCACAGTGAATACTCACACTCGACGCCAACGCGGCGTTCATCTTGGCCAATTCCTCGATGAGGACCGCATTGAAGCGATAGTCACCTGCCTCGACACCTGAATATCGTTCGGGTACTTCGAGCCCCAACAGGTCGTGCTTGCCTGCGGCAAGCCAGAAATCTCGCGGCAATGCCCTGTCGGCACGAACGTCGGCGGCCAGGGGCTCGAACCATCGAGCGAGAAACTCGCAGACAGAGTGTCGGTAAGCCTTGTGATCATCACCGTACACCGTTCGCTTCATGATGGGTCATCCTTCGGATCGGGTGGACGTCACCATCCAGACGGACGGTGTGAGGAGGCAGGGATCGTGATTGCCTACCCCATCTCATCGTCTCGTGCGGCGCGCCGTGGGGGATGTCCCGTTATGCGACAGAGTGTTCCAGGGTCAGGAACCGAACTTTTCGTTTTCCAGGCCCAGTGCGCGGATCTTGCGGTAGAGGGTCGAGCGGGCCACGCCGAGCCGATGGGCGGCGAGGGATTTGTTGCCGTCGGACTCGTCGAGGGCGCGCACGATCGCTTCGCGTTCGGTGCGTTCGAGGGAGGTCAACCGGCGGCCGGCACCGAGGGTGCGGTAGTCGGCGGGCAGGTGTTCGAGTTTGATGTCGAAACCCATCGATCGTGCGGCGGCGGTGGTCAGCACCGAGGCCAGCTCACGCAGGTTGCCGGGCCAGTGATGGGCGATCACGGCGCGATGGGCCGCCGGTTGCAGTTGCGGAGTCGGGCGGTCGGGGAACTCGGCGGCGAGCAACTCACGCGCGAGATCGGTGAGATCTTCGATGCGCTGACGCAGCGGCGGGATGCACACGCTGCGCCGCACATGGGTCTGCACCTGATGACCAAGCTCGTCGGGGGTGCTCGAGGTGGCCGTGGCGATCAGCGGTGCACCCAGCTCGACGGCGGCGTCGAGCAACCGCCGGGTGGGGGCGAGAGCATCGTCGGGGACCTCGTCGAGGTGCTCGAGGATGCACGCGAAGCTGCCGGACAGACGCGCCCGCAGCTCGGCCACCTTTGAGGGGGTCAACGTCGACGCGTCCACGCTCGGGACCGGGGTGTGGTGGCCCCAGCGGTGCTGGATCTGACGGGCCAGGTGGGTTTTGCCGACACCGGACTCGCCGACGATCAGCACCGGCGCCACGGTGCCGACGATCTCGTCGACCCGGTCCTGGAGCCGGTGCGCGGCCAGGCTGCGGCCGGCGATACGCGCCGCCGGCGCCGCACCGGCGGGCGGGGCGGGGGCCAGGCGGGCGCGGGGGCGCGGCGGGGCCGGTGAGGCCAGCGGGCGCAGTTCGATGATCGCGCTGAGCGGATCGGTGGGCTCACCGACCCGGCGGGCATGGACCCGCACGTCGATCCCCTCGGCGAAGCGCAGCGGTCCTTCCCATTCGTCCTTGGCGGCCAGATGGGTGCTGATCCAGTCCCAGATCATCATCTGATCGGTCGAATCCATCAACCGTGACACCGTCGGGGTCGCGATCACCGTGTCCCGGCTCATCGCTACCACCGCGGCGTGGCCGCGGCGTTTGCTGCGCATGTATTCGCGCAGCAGGCTCTGCTCGCTGCGGGCGGACAGGGCGAACAGTCGTTCTTCGATGTCGCGTACCGCCGACAGGACCAGCGGTGCCATCAGCTCGTTGACATCGTCGACCTCGCAGGTGATGTCGACGATGCCGGTCACCGCACGCGAGACCGGGTCGACGATCGGTGAGCCGACACAGGCCAGCGGATGCAGCGACTCGAGCAGGTGCTCTTCCCCGCGGACCCGGAACGCTTTGCGTTCTTCGAGGGCGGTGCCGATCCCGTTGGTTCCGGCGCATTCCTCGGCGAAGATGAACCCCGGGGCGACCTGGGCACGGTCGAGACGACCGAGCAGCGACCGCTGCCCGGCCCGCCGGTCGACGATGGTCGCATCCTGGGAGGCGAGCAGGATCGTCACCGGCGCATCGGCGAGTTGATCGGCCAACCGATCCAGAACCGGCCGCGCCGCACGCACAAGCTTCGAGTCGGCGGGGGTATCGATGTAACGCAGACGAGAACCGTCCGAAGCCGCCCCGATGGCACGGCAGCGGCGCCAGGACTGCTCGATCTCCGGCCGCACTCGTGGCGAAGCATTGTCATACCTGTCGGAGTCATACCCGTCGGAATTGCGATCGTCTACGTGCATGCGAAGCCGCTCGGTCACGTCATCACCACCTCGAACACCTCATGGTCAGTACGAACATTATGTAATAGAGGTCACATGGGCCATGAGTGTCCCAGAACGCTACACCGCAGACTTCTGGGCCCACATCCGGCGCATACGCACCTTGTCAAGTTTGCCCACTGATGTCTTGGGGACCTCGTCCACCCGCACGAACGTGTCCGGGAGCCAGAACTTCGGCAAGGTCACCGCCAAGTGGGCCCGAAGCTGATCGTCGGAGACCTCCCCCGAAGTCCGAACCCACGCCACGGGGCGCTCCTGCCAGGTCTCGTGCGGTACCGCGATGACAGCGGCCTCCACCACCGCCGGATGCAGGAGCAGCTGGTTCTCGACCTCAACGGAAGAGATCCATTCTCCCCCGCTCTTGATAAGGTCCTTGACCCGGTCGCGGATCTCCAGCCGGCCGTCCGGATGAATCACCGCGACGTCGCCGCTGCGCAACCAGCCGGCGTCGAACGCCTCGGCGGCGCGGTCGTCGTCGAAGTACGTCCCGGTTACCCACGGCGAACGAACCTCCAGCTCGCCGGTGGTGAAGCCATTCCACGGCAGCTTCCGACCCTCCTCGTCGACGACACGCACCTGGAACAACGGCAAGGGCCTACCTTGGCATTCGGCCGAGTTGCTGAAAGTACCCATAGGGGAGGTTTCGGTCATCCCCCACCCGTTGACGGTCACCACTCTCCGCTCCGCCCACCACCTCACCAGCACTGGTGGCAGCACCTGCCCGCCCAACCACATGGTCTGCAAACTTCCGAGGTCGTAACGCTCGGGATCGGCATCGAACTGTGCACGCATGAGCGCTGCCACAGCCGGAGCGCCGACGAAGACATCGGGTGTCTGATCCGTGATGATGCGCAGAAGCTCCGCCGGCGAAGGGTGCGGCCCGGGGAGGACGAGACGTGCGCCCTGCAGCACCCCCGCGTACGGAACACCCCAACTGTGTACATGGGACATCTGCGTGGCAAGTAAGTACGAGTGCCTACCGTCGATCGCGACGCCCCCGGAAGCACTGATCGCCATCGCGTGCAGCACCGTACTTCGATGGCTGTACACCACCCCCTTGGGCAGCCCGGTGGTACCCGAGGTGAAGCAAATGGACGATGCGGTCGCCTCGTCGAACTCCGGGAATTCCTCGATCGGCACGGCATCGAGCAACAATCCGTCGAACGACCACCATGTCACCTCTGCAGATACCAAATACTCGGCCTGCTCGAGATCACCGATGACCACCACATGCCGGATCCGCGGGAGACGCGGGAGAATCTCGAAGAGAACGGGCAACAGATCAGCGTCAATCAGCACCACCTCGTCCTCGGCCTTGTCCATTGTGTAGGCGATGTGCTCGGGCGACATCCGATGGTTGACCGTATGCAGCACTGCCCCGCACGCAGGAACTGCGTAGTAGGCGACAAGATGCTCGAAGGTGTTCCATGCCAACGTCGCGACCCTGGTTCCGAACCCGATGCCCAGGTTCCCGAAGGAACCAGCAAACCGGCGTGCGGTCGCACCGAGATCGCGGTAGGTGAACTCTCGGTCTCCGCGGGTTGCGTCGCACGAGACTCCGACCCGGTCGGCAAAGACGTTCTCAGCACGCCACAGCAGCGAGCTGATCAGCAGTGGACGATCCATCATCGTGGTGAGCATGGCGCATTCCTCCGGATCAGGTGAGCGAGGGTACGACCAGCCTGCACACCAACCCTCGCACCGAACCGTCCGAATTTGCGACAGCGCCCGATGAACTCGTACGCACTGTTGCGTTGTGGGACACCTCGACTGCCGTGAGGATCCCGAGACTGGAGCCACCTCACCCGCATGGGCGCCCGGCCGACACCGGCCGAGCCCAGCGGGCAACGAGCGCCGGAAGAAAGGTACTCCCATGACAAGTCGTCCAATGACGGAAGTCGCAACAGGATTCACCTACACCGAGGGACCTCGGTGGCATGAGGGCCGACTGTGGTTCGTGGATTTCTACACCCACTCGGTCAATGCCGTGAACGCCGACGGATCCATCGAACAGGTCTGCACCGTCGAACACCAGCCGTCCGGACTCGGATGGCTTCCCGACGGGCGCATGCTCGTTGTCTCGATGAAGGACCGCAAAGTCCTGCGCCGCGAATCCGACGGCTCGCTCGTCGAGCACGCCGACATCTCCGAACACTGCCACGGTCACGCCAACGACATGGTGGTCGCCGCGAGCGGGCAGGCATACGTCGGCGAGTTCGGATTCGATCTCATGGGAGGAGCCGACCACGAGCACGGCGTTGTCGTCCTCGTCGACACCGACGGCACTTCCCGAGTCGCTGCCGAAGGATTGTCCTTCCCGAACGGTATGTGCATCTCCCCGGACGGAAGAACGCTGTACGTCAACGAACTGTTCGGCAACCGCGTCTCCCGATTCGACATCGAACCGGACGGCACACTCGGCCCCCGTCAGGACTTCGCCTCATTCGGCGATCTCGGCGACGAGGCGAGCGTGGAGAAGCGGCTCGCGGCGTGCACGATCGCGCCGGATGGTCAGGCCCTTGACGCTGAAGGTGCCATCTGGATCGCCGACTGCGTCAACCAACGTGCCGTCCGCCTGGCCGAAGGCGGAACCATCCTGGACGAGGTGAGTACGGCTCCGCTGGGAGTGTTCGCGGTCGCGCTCGGTGGCGATGACGGTCGCACACTATTCCTCTCGGTCGCACCGGATTTCGACGAAGCCAAGCGCAGCGCTGCGCGTGAAGCCAAGGTCCTCTCGACGAGAGTCGACGTTCCGCACGCAGGGAGGCCGTGATCGTGCTGCGCACACGTTTCACCGACACTTTCGGGATCGAGCACCCGGTGGTGTGCGGTGGCATGACCGGGGTCGGCACCGCGGAGCTGATCTCCGCGGTGGCCAATGCCGGGGGTTTGGGGTTTCTCACCGCGCTGACGCAACCCACCCCCGAAGCTCTCGTCGCTGAGATCGCCCGGTGCCGGGAGATGACCGATAAGCCGTTCGGTGTCAATCTCACCCTGCTGCCCACCGTCACTCCCGTGCCGTACGACGACTACCGGGCCGCGATCATCGACAGCGGCATCACCATCGTGGAAACCGCCGGCAGCAACCCCCAAGAACATGTGGCGGCGTTCAAAGCCGCCGGGATCAAGGTCATCCACAAAGCGGTAGCGGTCCGGCATGCGATCAAAGCACAGTCCATGGGTGTCGACGCCGTCAGTATCGACGGGTTCGAGTGCGCCGGCCATCCCGGCAACGAGGACGTCCCCGGCCTGATCCTCATCCCCGCCGCAGCGCGCGTGCTCGCCATCCCGATCATCGCCAGTGGCGGATTCGCCACCGGCGACGGATTGGCCGCAGCACTGGCCCTCGGCGCATGCGCAATCAACATGGGCACCCGGTTCGTGGCCAGCGACGAAGCTCCCGTGCATCCGAACGTCAAGGCCCAGATCGTTGCCAACGACGAACGCCAGACCATCCTCGTGTTCCGAGAGTTCCGTAATACCGCACGTGTGGCCCGCAACTCCATATCCGAGACGATCGCAGCCCTCTCCGCCCGCCCTGACGCCACGTTCTCCGACGTCGCACACCTCGCCTCCGGGGTACGCGGCCGAACGGAAGTGCTGGAGAAGGGGAACATGGAAGGGGGCATGTGGTGGGCCGGTCAATCCCAAGGTCTCATCGATGCCGTGCTTCCCTGCAAGACGATCATCTCGGACATCGTGAGCGATGCCGAAGCCGCCATCCGCAGGATTGCCGCCGACCTCGCCTGACAGGCAGACGGGAGAAGTCATGGAATACACCACCCTTCGCCACGAAGTCGAGGACGGCATCCTCACCGTGGTCCTCAACCGTCCCGACCGTCTCAATGCGTTCACCGTCGAGATGGCCGACGAACTCGAGCACACCTTCGTATCGGTGAATGACGACGACACGGTCCGGGCCGTGATCGTCACCGGAGCAGGGCGCGCGTTCTGCGCCGGCATGGACCTGTCGAGTGAAGGGAATGTGTTCGGGCTCGACGAGTCGAAACGCCCCACTCTTGCCGACATGAAGAATCTCGACGACCCCGAATTGCGCCGGATCCGCGACACAGGCGGCCGCGTCACCCTCGCAATCCATGCCTGCCGTAAACCGGTGATCGCCGCAATCAACGGTGCGGCCGTCGGAATCGGTGCAACCATGACGCTGGCGATGGACGCGCGCCTGATGTCGACCCGAGCGCGGTTCGGCCTGGTGTTCGGCAAACTCGGAATAGTGCCCGAAGCGTGCTCGACATGGTTCCTTCCCCGGCTCGTCGGCATGCCCACTGCGCTGGATCTGGTCTATAGGGCAGAGATCCTCAACGCCGAGGTCGCATACATCGGCGGGTTGGCGCAGGCGGTCCATGAACCCGAGATGTTGCACAGCGAAGCGCGCGCGTTGGCGAATGCCTGGACCCACGACCGCTCATCGGTCTCTGTGGCCCTGATGCGCCAGATGCTGCTGCGAAACGCGGCCGCTGCTCACCCCGCAGATGCCCACCGCGTCGATTCGCTGGCCATGTTCTACACCAGCATCGGCGACGGCGCCGAGGGAGTGCAGGCCTTCCGCGACAAACGCCCGCCCGAGTTCCACGACAAGGCCTCAGCCATGCCGCCGTTCTACGAAGAGTGGATCGAGACAACGACGCCGTGAACACCTACTGCATCCCCGCTCCAATCAACCGAACAAAGAAAGTCTCATGAAGTGCACTGTCCTTATGCATGAACTCCGCCAGGAAATCGGACTACCGCTCGGCGACGGCATCCCCGCTGATTCGTCCGCATCTCTGATGGTCTCAGCCGATGCTCTGAGCGCGTGGGGCGCAGAGACCGAAGCGGCCGCAACACGCGGGTTGGCAGCGATGCTCCATCAGTGTCTCTGAATACCGAGCCTTCCACTTCACCACCTCGGCTCGTGATGATCGGTTCGTGCAGGGCATCGAACTCTCAACGGATCAGGACTGGAGAAGCCCCGCGCCCGGTTGGAGCCCCCTTCCCGATCACGGGGAAAGTGGCCCGCCGCACTTCGCACGGAATGCGCCCGTGTGCGAGTGTTCGACGTCTCCTACCCGAAACACGTACTTACATCGGGGCTACTGTCCGTCGGCCGAGGAATTCGTCGAGCCCTTTCCTCACGCCCGCGGTGGGAATGGTGGTTGCGAACCATGCGGCCTCGACAGCGAGTCCTTCGTCGATGGGCACGTTGAGGCCGCGGGTGACGGCAGCGAGACAGGCATGCACTGCGGTCGGTGCGTACCGCCAACTCCAACGCGGTGGACAGCAGCTCGGTGGCCGGGACGACGTGATTGATCAAACCCATCTCGTAGGCGCGGTGGGCATCGACCGCGTCGCCGGTAAGGATCATTTCGAGGGCCCGTTTGCGGCCGATATGACGTGGTAGCCGTTGTGATCGGGAGTGTCGCTAGCTCCTCTGTCAAGCAGCAACGTCCATAAGTGATGATTGGTCCGCGACCATCGCTCGGAAGACGACGTCCGACAATCGGCGTTTGAGGACGCGGAGTGCTTCCATCCCGCCATCTCCACCTGCCTTTCGGCGAGCCAAGAGAGCGCGTGCGTCCTCGTGGCACCGTGCCTGAGTGAGCGCGATCCGGTGTATCGCGGCGTTGAGTTGTCGGTTTCCGGTGCGCGAGAGTCGATGTCGGGCATGATTCGATGACCACACCGGGATCGGTGCAGTTCCGTTGTGCCGGGCGAAGGAGTCCTTGGAACGGAACCGGTCGATACCGGCGGTCTCACCGATGATCTTCGCCGCCGTCAAGGCGGCGCAGCCGGGGATCGCCAGCAACGACGGCGCCAGCATCGTCGTCCGGGAAGTGATCTCTGCAGCGAGCTCATCGATCTCGACGGTGAGACGACGCAGGTGGTCGACGAGACGGACAGCCAGGTCCGCGACCAACCCGGAAAACGTCGCAACGTGCACCCCGATCTTGTCGAAAGCGCTGGTCCGATCCAATTTTGTGGGCGGTCGCCAGGCTGGGTCGAGCTCGTGCAGATGCCACCGCAGTCGGGAGATGATGCGGGTGCGTTCGGCGACGAGGTCCTCCCGGTGGTCGACCAGCAATCGAATCTCGCGGTCTGCGCCGTCGAGGCGGGCTATAGGTAGATCCGGCTCGCGCAGTGCTGCGCGGGCGACCGCGAGAGCATCGATGGGATCAGACTTGCCGTAGGTGCGGGCAGCATCACGCGAGTTCGCCATCAGTTTCGGCGATACCCGGACCACTCGCTCACCGGCGGCGAGCAGATCTCGTTCGAGACGGCGGCTCAGGTGCCGGCAATCCTCAATCGCCCAGAGGCGGTCGTTGCCTTGTCCGGTCGCCCATTGCAGCAGTGTCAGGTGGTCTTTGCTGGTGGTGCCAATGGTTTTCGTCGATAGCTGCCGACCTGCCTGATCGGCGGCGACAGCGGTATGAGTGCGCTTGTGTGCGTCGATTCCGATGACCATCATGATGGTATGTCTCCCTCCCAGCGACGGGTCGGTGGCATAGACCGGTCGATCGGCATATCCCAGTGGGGGCGACGCCACGCTCCTCTCAAGCCAGATCGGCCGGTCCGCTTTGTATCGACCGGCCGCACTACGGACACAAGCCACGAAGGCGTAGATAACGGTGGAGCGAACCGGTCGACCCCATCAAGCGTGACACTGGGATAACGGTTGATCCGGTTTTGGCCGACACGCGACGCGGCGCCCGGACTCGCCGACCAGGTGAACCTGCGTGGTGGAGACCACCGCGGACGAGCACGACCGCACGGGCTTGCTTGGCGAGAAGGCACCATCATGACCGAAACACTCGATCCCATGGATCAGCCGAAGATCGATCCCCAGCAGCTGGCGCAGCAGTTGCTCGCCCAATCCAAAGCCGACGGCGTCGAGCTGGTCGGCCCGAACGGCCTGCTCAACCAACTCACCGCCACCGTGCTCGAAACCGCCCTCGAAGCGGAAATGGATGAGCACCTCGGCTACGAGAAACACCAGGTCGAAGGGAGAAACAACGGGAATTCCCGCAACGGCCGGCGCACCAAGACCGTGCTGACCGAGATCGGCCCCGTGCAGATCCAGGTCCCGCGAGACACCGATGCCTCCTTCGACCCGCAGATCGTCAAGAAACGCCAACGCCGCCTGACCGGAGTCGACGAGATCATCTTGTCGCTGTCGGTGAAAGGGCTAACCACCGGTGAGATCGCCGCGCACTTCGACGACGTCTACGGCGCAACGGTGTCGAAGGAAACGATCAGCAAGATCACCGACAAGGTGCTCGCCGAGATGGCCGAATGGTCGGCCCGTCCACTCGACTCGGTCTATCCGGTGCTGTTCATCGATGCCATCCACGTCAAGATCCGCGATGGGCAGGTCGCCAATCGGCCCGTCTACGTCGCCGTCGGTGTCACCACCGCCGGTGAACGCGACATCCTCGGCTTGTGGGCCGGCGACGGCGGTGAAGGCGCGAAGTTCTGGTTGGCGGTGCTCACGGAGATCAAGAACCGCGGTGTCGAGGACGTGTGTATCGCCGTCTGCGACGGGCTCAAGGGTCTGCCCGAGGCGATCACCACCGTGTGGCCACCGACGGTGGTGCAGACCTGCCTGATCCATCTGCTGCGCAATACCTTCCGGTATGCCGCCCGACAGTACTGGGACGAGATGTCCCGGGATCTGCGGCCGATCTACACCGCTCCGACCGAGGCAGCGGCGAAGGAACGGTTCGGCGAGTTCGCCGGTAAGTGGGGACCGCGCTATCCGGCAATCGTCCGGATGTGGGAAACAGCTGGTCGGAGTTCGTGCCCTTCCTCGACTACGACGCCGAGATCCGCCGGGTGATCTGCTCGACGGATGTAATCGTCAAGGGTTCTGCAGGTTTCGGTGGGTTTCGCCTTGTTGAGGACGGTGGGTGCGGGCATGTGCTCATCGAGGGTGATCGTGTCCCGAAGTCAGGGCTGGCCGGCAGGCCACCGCGGAGCGGATCGCCTTGACGCAGGGCGCGATCACCCTAGGCTCGGCGGGGTCGAACACCGAAGTCGGCGGTGCCGGTGTGCGCGGGCCGGCGGGGCTGCCACCCGGCGATGAGGGTCTCGTAGGCGCGTTCGGCGACCTCGATGACTTCCCGTTCGTGCCGACGCAACTGTTTGTCGTTGTAGTCGTATCCGGGACCACGGTGGGCGTGTGCGCGAGGTGCGCCCGCGGTCAGCATTCGGTCCGGTGCGGTCATCCGACCGCCGCGAACTGTTGCGCCCCCGGGTTCAGTGGAGGCTCTCGACGACCCGCTCGGTTGTTCCGATTCAACTCCGCATGGACCTTGTGGGCTCCGTAGACGATGTCGTTTTCGCGGGGACTCGGTGGATCTACTTGTTAAGTCGCCGTCGCGAACCGTCCTGCCGTCAACATCGCGGGGCCTGGGTGCCACTCGTCCTGCTCGGGGTCGGCACGCTCTGCCTGCTCGCCTGGTGGCTGCACCCGAAGGCCGGTGAGCAGAACCCTGCGCACATGCGCCCTGGCGCCGAGCAGCGACGGTAGGACCAGCACCTCCCTGTTATGACTATGATTATCGCCATAACGCAAACATAGGCCTACTGTTCTAGCCATAGAGGACAAGGAGGAATGATGGCCGGGTACAAGATCGACCGACAAGTCGCCGCCTTCGGCGAGCACGTGCGCGGCTGGCGCATGGTGCTGGGCCTTACCGCCCAGCAGGTCGCCGAGCGCGCCGACATCACCCGCGACACCCTGCGCAAGATCGAGACCGGCGATCCGGGCGTGAGCTTCCGCAATGTCGTCCAAGTACTCCGGGCACTCGGCGTGCTCGACCGGACCGTCGACGCGATCGACCCCCTGAACAGCGACATCGGGCGGCTCCGGGCAGGCAACCTCACCAAGAAGCGCGCCCGATGACCACGGTCGAGGTCTTCATCGACGAAAAGGGCAGCGTCCGGACGGTCGGCCAGGCGCACGTCACCCGAAGCCGTGGCCGGATCTCCACGACATTTCTCTACGACCCCCAATACCTCTCGGGCGATGGCATGAGTATCGACCCAGCGCTTCCGCTTGTGGCAGGATCGCAACACCAAAGCGGCCTCGTGCGAGCCTTCGCCGACAGCGCTCCGGACCGGTGGGGGCGAAACCTGATCGAAAAGGGCGAGCGCGCCCGCGCCCGCGAGGAGAGCAGAACACCGCGCCGCCTGGACGACCTCGACTTCCTGCTCGGAGTCAGCGACGATACCCGCCAGGGCGCACTGCGCTTCAGGCTTGCTGGGGATAGAGCGTTCCTCGGAAAACCCTCGACCGTCCCTCAACTGGTGTCGCTACCCGAGTTGCTGCACGCGGCTGATGAGGTCGCCTCCAATGAGGATCCTGCACAAGCGATCAAGCAACTCCTCGACACAGGCACGACAGGCCTCGGCGGCGCACGTCCGAAGGCGTCGATTCGACTCGAGGACGGAGCACTGGCAATCGCGAAGTTCCCGCACGGCAGCGACCAGTGGGACGTGATGGCATGGGAGGCCACGGCGCTCGATCTGATGGAACGCGCCGGGGTCCGCACCCCCCACAGGAGGCTCACCCGCGTAGGAGAACGCAGCGTCCTGATCCTGCGCAGGTTCGATCGCACGAACGAGGGGCACCGCATCGGGTACATCAGCGCAATGACGGCCCTCGGCGCATCCGACGGCGAACACCGCGACTACGCCGACATCGCCGAGGCGATCCGGGACCTCTCCCGTTCCCCTAGGGCGGACCACCACGAGCTTTTCGACCGCGTCGTCGCCAGCGTGGTACTGGGCAACACCGACGACCATCTGCGCAACCACGGCTTTCTCGCAGACCACCGCTCGTGGACCATCAGCCCCGTGTTCGACGTGAACCCGACCCCGGACCCGTGGCGAGCACGGTCGACTTCGATCATGGGAGCCGACACGCATCCCGAAGAAGCCGAAACCCTGCTGGCTCTCGCGGAGGACTGCAGCCTGAACGCCGCACAGGCCCGAGAGAAGATGCGCCGCGTCGCTGGAGCACTGTCCAGCTGGCGCGACGCCGCGCGCAACAATGGCCTCCACACCCAGGAGATCACCATGATGGCCGAATCGATCCAGCCGCGGCTGGAGGCCGTGCTTGCAGCTGCAACCACCGGAGCAAGCACATGAACGGAACGCAGATCGGAGCAGACGACAGGCGAGACGGAAAGTCGTCCGCAGCACACCTTTCCTCATCCGTCAGCGCTCGTCATGCTCCATCCGCAACAACGACCCGCCCAGCGAGCGCGGAGCTCCCACCTCTGCCCATCCCGCCAGCTCCGCCCATCGCCGGAGATCCTCGACTTCACCGTGAAATGGGCACTGTTTGATGACCGTGGCGACGAACATATCCCGACCACCTTCGGCATCAGCGGACCAGCTCCGTCATGCGGATGTCACGGTCGAGACGAGCAGCGGTCGCAGCGCGGGGGTCGCCGACGAAGCCGGCTTCCTCGAGAACATCGGCGTCGTGGCGGGACGAGGCCGGCACCACCCGTCCCACCGGTGGCGAGACTGTGCAGGATCTGAAGGAAGTCGTCGCGGCCGAAGGGAACGCCGATCACCTTGCACAGGGCATCCGCGAAAGGGATCGCGCTGTTGCGGTAGCGGCCTTCGCCCGTTGCGAAACGGGGGCACCCCCTGATGAAACCGTCAAATCCGATCGCAGGGACGCGACTGGGTGCAGATCGAGATGCAGCCGCAGAGCTTTCGTCGAACGCGGCAAGCGTTCTCGTCGAGAGCTTCCCGACCGCGTCGCCGTCGAGACGACACACCGAAACCGAGCGAACCTGCTCCGCTCGAGCCTTCGACTCACGCGGCATACCCGATTCGTCAGGTTCGACGAGAACCTGAAATGCGAATACGTGTGCCGTGGTACTCGTCAACGGCTCCACAGTGACCGCCCCCTTGACCGAGCCGCTCCGCCGTCGCATTGGCGCGATCATTGCTCACCACAACGGCGGGTCGACGCTTGGCCGCCCCATCCCCTCTCAGCCGAACCATCACGATGCGCAGATGCTCTGAGGATGTCGAACCAGTCCTCGGGCAGCCGAAACTCGCTGCAAGGACGCCGATCCCGCGCTCAGATAAACGCCACGAGCAAGAATTTCTCGTAAAGGGCCGGCCTGCCGCGGCGCGCGTGCCGGCAGACCCCTGTTCGGGGACCGTCACCACCTCGACCCAGCCTCGGCGGTCGCTCGTGACAGGAGCAGCGTGGGCAGCTCGCTCTGGGCGTTCACCGCACGACCGGGCCGATCGAGCCATCAAGAATCAACTTTGCCGCCTCGTCCGAGCACCCCGGCCCGGCGGCCGCGATCACCCTCGACGCTACCGAGCACGCACCAGCTGGGGGCGGGTAGCCCGACGGGAACGTCTACCCCTGTACACCCGGCAGCGGGGAACCCACCGTGAACTTCGCACCGAACGGATCGGTGATCTCCGCGGTCCGCCCGTACGGCATGTCCACCGGATATCCGCGCTACCCCCACCGGCCCGGGCCGCGGCGACGACCGCGTCGGCATTGACGGCCTGGAAGAGCGTGCCCCACGAGGACGCCGAGGCGGATGGGTCGCCCACGATACCGCCGACCTCGTGCCCATCCGGTCTGCGCAGAAAAGTGAAGTCCACGCCGGGCAGGTCGTCGTTCCCGTCCAGAGTGAAGTCGAACACCGCCGCGTAGAACTAGAACTCCACGCCGGGCCAGGATTCGGGGTCACCAAATCGTTGCGTAACAACGTGTTCGGCTCGTTCACCAACACAACCCGTCGCCACCGGCCTCTTACAGTAAATCGCGCGTTCGAAAGCGTCGTGTCCTGAGCTCAACAAAGACGCGAGGACCCGCCTCATTGGCTCCCCACGATGGCCGTACCGCTCAACTTCGGACGCCGAGTCCAGCCCGCCTCCCTCTGCAGCCGGCACGCCACTCGACATCGGCAGCCTCCCCCGTTCAGTGGGTGTGTGAGCGATGGCCATGCCCCGCAACCGGATCAGACAACGACATAGCCGAGTTCGTGCGCCGCGGTATCAACGGCATCAGCCAGACCCGGATGCGACAGGGGAAGCGACAGCACAGGACGTTGCGGAAACGCATCGGCAGCACGTTCGACGACAGCAACGGACGTGCTGCCGGCAAACCGGCCGCGATAGATGACCCCGTCGAGTCCGGTGTGAGCGCGATGGATGGTGCGGGCCCAATGCTGCGAGAGACGGTGCGGCGCGGAATCGAGAGCATGGTTGCCTCCCACCCGAGTGGCCCATGCACCTCCACCGATACCGGATACGTCGAGCAACCGCAGAACACGGGTGAAGCGCACACCGGTCAAATAAGGGTCACCGCGATGGCGATCGATCACCCGCGCCGATTGAAACGCTTCCGCCAATGCACCTCGGGGGCTGGAAGCGCCGTACCACACGCCGTAGCCGGGATACTCCCCACGCGGGAGCGGATGCTGATCGAACCGCAGAATCGGCCCGAACTCACGCAACGCATTCCACGGGAGAACATGTGAGCCGGTCGTACGGTGCACGCGCCACACGATCTCGCTCGGCTGCCACTCGAGTACTTCCTTCGGCAGCAGACCTGCCGCACGAAGCTGCGCGATGGAGGGCGGCGGCGGAAGCATTGCCCCCATCTACGCCGATTCCCACTCGACGGCGGCAAGCACGTCGACCACAAACTCGATCTCTTCAGGTGTGCCGGCGCTGCCGGTCAACCACGCGATAATCGAGACCGGCCGGTCATCGACGACCAATGACGGCTGCGGCTGTGTGAGCAGTGTCTGAACCGTCAGCGGGTGCAGGTCCTTCGGGATGTGGGGCATGACTTTGTCGAGGTAAGGCACGGCCCCGCTGGCGGTGAATTGCGCCGGTGGCAACAAGCGGTTACGACCGGAGTCGAATGCCCACAGGGTACCGTCGGCGATTCGTTGCCTGATGCGAGCCGGCGTGACGCCGAGGCGGACTGCAGCGTCTGCAATGGACAACGAGGTCGCGACGAGGTTGGCCATCCGAACATCGCGATCAACTCGCGCAGCCGTGGCAGCGGCGGGACTCGCGGTGAATCCGGCATCGGTAAGCACGCGTGCGTCGTGCTCGGACAGTGCGGGCCCGGCGGGGTTCGCCGTATGGAGGCTCTTGAGGATCTGTACGAGTTGATCACGGCCAATGTCGACTCCGGTCACTTCACGCAAGGCATCTTCGAAATTGAGGTCGCCTCGCAGATAGCGGCTCTCTGTCGTTGCTTCGCTCACCACGACCTCCTGATTTGCGATGATTTGCGCCCGCAAATACATGATAGCGAACTCGGTCGAGCATGCACACCCTGGCGAATCCCGCCGGTGTAGCCGGTACCGACAGCACAAAGACCCAGTACGACGCGTCGTAGCAACCACAGGTCCCCTCCAACTAGACCAAGACACCCCGGACCGGGGTCGACGCCGCCAACACCTTCTCGTAATCGAACAGTGAAGATCGAGACCTCCCGATAGGGCTGCCGACCAGGGTGATCGTCCCCGCAACGACCCCTTTCGACGGCGCGAGCAAACGGTCGATCAGCCCATGGGGATGTACAGCGTTCCCTATCCGAGTCGCCGTGCCCCGGAATCGGAGACTCTGTCAGCGGTCAGGTATTTCCCCAGGTTGAGGGGTTGGTCCGTCACGTAATTCCGACTTGTACGGATCTCAGCGGTTCGTAAGCGGGTCAGCTACCCGTAACGTCCCGTAGCAGACCGGAAGGGCTGACTCGCGTAATTCCTGTCACCCGTCCCTTGGGTTGACCCTGGTGGGGTGTGTCCACCCCTTCCGGTCTGCGTTCGCGGAGTGACTGAAGAGAGGCGTGACCCAAGCTGCTGTGAGAAATACTTGAAGTCGGATTGTCCTCCGCGGATCCCCATCCCGACAGCGAAGGGAACCGCCTTCCATGATCGTCATCGGCATCGACCCGCACAAGTCCAGCCACACCGCCACCGCGGTCGACCCGGCCACCAACACCGATCTCGGCTCGATCCGCATCGACGCCACCCTCGCCGGCTACAGGATGTTGATCACCTGGGCCAAGACGTGGCCGCAGCGCACCTGGGCGGTGGAGAACGCCCACGGTCTCGGCCATCACCTCGTCCAGTGGCTGCTCGTCCTCGAGGAACTCGTCGTCGACGTCCCGGCCACCGCCACCGCCCGGGTGCGCGAGCTCTCCCGCGGCGGACGCCGCAAGAACGACCGCATCGACGCAGCCGCGGCGGCGTGTGTGGCCGCGATGCAGGGCGATGCCCGCCCGGTCGACCCGGAGGGTCCGGCAGAAATTCTCGGACTCCTCGGCGAGCGACGAACAAATCTGTCCAACAGTAGAACTCGCAGCATGAATCAACTCCATGCGTTGTTTCGACAGCTGCTTGCCGGGGGTGCTCCGACCTCGCTGACTGCCGCTGCGGCGACCGTCCTGTTGCGGGGTTTTGCGTGCCCGCAGCGCGGTCGACCGGATGCGGGTCGGGTTGTGTCGGGAACTCATCGCCGACATCCGACGCCTCGACGGGCAGCTCGCGGCGAACGAGAAGCACATGTCCCAGGCGCTCGACGAGCACGGGACCCGCCTGCGCGAGGTCGACGGGATCGGCGCGGTGACCGCGGCCCGGCTGATCGGCCGCACCGGCCGGCCCGATCGCTTCCCGACCGCGGCGGTCTATGCGAACTACAACGGCTCGGCACCGGTACAGATCCCCAGCGCAGATGCCGACCGGCACCGCCTCTCCCGCTACGGCGACCGACAGCTCAACAGCGCGCTCTACGCCGTCGCTGTGGTCCAGATTCGGATGCCCGCAAGCGCCGGGCGTGCCTATTACGACAAGAAAATCGCCGAGGGCAGAAAACCCGCTGCAGCGAGGCGCGCCCTCAAACGTCACCTGTCCGATCGCGTCTGGCGCATCATGCTGTCCGACGAAAAGCGTCGTCATCGACCCGGCGCGAATCAATCCGTCAAAGCCGCTTGACAAACAGAGAGGCACCCTTCCGGGCGACGACGAAGTGTGACCGCCCATGCTCCTGCCCTTGGCCCCGGACGACGTCGTCCGATCATGGACCGGTCGCCGAGTCTCGACCTCGAGGAAGTTCATTCGCAGCAGATAATCGCCCCACCTGCATGTTCGGAACAGAAACCTATCCGCATCCTGATCGACAGAACCACACAGATACCGGCAAACGGCTGGTGCCAAGTACCGCGTCCGGGAACACTGCCCGATGTGAACAACACACCGCATGGATCGGCAGGCGCCGAGATGCTGATCGCCCGCAACCCCGATCCACAGTCCCGCCTGCAGTACCTCCTGCGAATCCCGATCGACGAGGGACTGGTCTTCCGCACCTCGGATACATGGCCACGCACCAAAGCCCTGTTCTGCTATCCCGTCCCCACCGAACACTGGCCCGAGCACCCCGAGATCATCGAACGCACCCCGGTACGCTCGTGCGTACGACGCGGCGCAGCCATCGACCTGATCCTCGACCGAGGACGAGAAAACCGCTCCCAGATCGTGTTCACCACCGCCCGCGGCCGCGACGCGGTGTTCTGGCAATCTCCCCGCACCCGCAAACAGGCCCGCCCGAACGTCCGCACCCCCACCGCCCGCGCTGCTGGCCTGGCCGACCTGACTATCGTGATCGACACCCACGAGCGCTATCCCTACCGATTCATCGGCCAACAGGTCCACACCACTTCCGGCGCCCTACCCTGCGGCGACTACGCCCTACGGACCGGAGACCGACTCCTCGCCTCGGTCGAACGCAAATCCCTCACCGATCTCGTCTCCAGCCTGACCAGCGGAAAACTACGATTCGCGCTCGCCGAACTCGCCGCGCTCCCCCGCGCGGCAGTAGTAATCGAAGACCGCTATTCGAACGTGTTCAAACTCGAGCGCGTCCGCCCGGCGATCGTCGCCGACGGACTGGCTGAACTGCAGATCCGCTATCCGACAGTGCCGATCGTGTTCTGCGAGAACAGACAACTCGCCGAAGAGTGGACCTACCGTTATCTCGCCGCGGCCCAGCAATGGTGCGATACGAACAACGACGCCGACTACCGCGCCACCTCATCCACGCCACCCCAAGAGCCCACCATCATGGCGGACACGACCGGCAGCGCACCGTCGAGCGCCGAAGTGCGGGCCTGGGCCCGCACCGCCGGACTCGACGTTCCCGCCCGAGGGCGACTGCACCCCCGGATCTGGGATGCCTGGCGTACCGCCCATCCTGAGTGAACCTGCCGCATCTGCAGTTCCCCGCTCCGAGGGAGCGAACGACCGCATCGAACCGTGGACCGCGCTCACCGCGCGAGACCCCCATGAGCACTCAGCGGATCGACCTACCAGCAACCCGAACCCGGTGCGCCTGAAATAAGGGGCTCGGAGGTGGACACGACGTTGATGCGCACCGATCCGTTCCGCGAACTCTACAGGCTCACACAATAAGTCCGGGACACCGCGGGCCGTCCGGCAGTGATGACGATGGATGAAATCAACGTGCCTCTACTTTCAGCCGCGTCGCCGGTTTACTTCAGCGGCTGAAGGTTACTTCCCCGGCGCTCCCATGGATCTCATCCGCCCGTGTGATGAGACCCTCCACCAGAACCGGCGCGTAACAGTCCGCGCCGATCTCGGCATCACCTGCCTCTGGACGCTCCGAAATGAACAGTAGAGGTCGGAGGAAGCAGACGGCAGCCTCCGACCTCACCATGTGGTCACTTCAGCTTCGATGATGCCTGCACAAACGCCCTGCCACCCGCGCTGACAAGTCTCTCAAGGGGTGGGCCGGTCCACGTCGCCGCGCCATCCACCCGTTTCGTGCCCACGGCGCTCGATGAACTCTTTGAACTTCTGCATATCGCTCTTGATCCGTTTGCCGAGAACACCGAACTTGTCGGCAACATTCTCGACAAATCCTTCCGGATCGACGTCCATCTGGGCGGTCACGCGCGTCTTGTTCTCATCGAGACGATGAAACGTGATCACTCCGGCATGGTTCGGCCCCGAATCCGAGGTCCAGGCCACCCGCTCGTCCGGATGCTGCTCGGTGATGGTGGCATCGAACTCTCGGACCTGGCCCGCTATGTCGATCACCCAATGAACGTGTGTGTCGTCGATCTGCCGAATCTCACGCACGCCTTCCATGAAGTGCGGAAACGACTCGAACTGGGTCCACTGATTGTATGCGATCCGAATCGGTACATCGACATCGACAGCTTCTGTGATTGTGCTCATGACCATCGCTTACCCGACTGCCGGGAAGACCACACCCATGCAGGAGCATTTTGCTCGCACCGGGCACCATTGGGGATGATGGTCTGGTGAACCAGCCCTCCATCGGAGAGCCCCAGCTGGTCCTGACCACCCGCCGGATAGGGACCGTTACTGTCCTGTCCGTGCGCGGCGAGCTCGATCTGACCAATCTGTCCCAGTTCGAAAGGTACGCAGACGGTGTTCTCGAAAGCGACCCAACCGGTCTGATCATCGATCTCACCGACTCCAATTTCCTGGCCTCGATGGGAATTACCGTGCTGATAAGGCTGTCCTGGCGTTCCGCCGATCGTGTGGGTTTCGCGGTGGTGGCCCACAGCGGTGTGATGGCACGACGCTTCGAACTCCTCGGCCTTCTGGATGTGCTGGCCGTCCACCGGGAGATGGATCAGGCTCTGGCCTCCGTGACATCAATGCCGCCCATGCCTTGATCTCGAATACGAACTCCGGTCTTGCCCCGGGAGCGAGCTCCCGTCCGCCTTCATTGACTGAATACTCCTTATCGACGGCGTCTTCGTAATCAGAACTCTGATGGATTGCGACCGAACGAGCGGTGGGTGCTCACCGCCCGGCGATGGCTCGGCTTTGACCGTGCCACCGTCACCCCTGCACTGTCGGTGCTCGCCGCGGCAGTGATGATGGCGGCGGCGATGCCCGTCCTCAACGCTGCCAGACCCGTGCGGCAGCGTCTTCGGATGCGTCCTACGGCTGCGATCGGAAGCGGTCATGTGCGGGGAAAGACTCGAACAATTCCCTGCCTCGTCCGTAGACGGGACCCGTACAGGTCGCCAGTCCTGCACCCTCACAAGTCGATGTGCGATGCCGCCGCGTCAGTACTGTTCATTTTTCGTTCACGTCATCGTCGTGGAGGTCGGGAATGACTTTCGCCATGAGCGACATTCACACCGACCATGAAGCACACGGTCTCGAAACGCGCAGTCGCGTCACTCGTTCAGCAGTTCCCACAACTCCCTGAAACGGTGGTGCGCCAGGCCGTCGCAGAGGCTGTGCGCGCCTATCAGGGACGTCCTATCCGCGAGTTCATCCCCTTGTTCGCCGAACGCCGAGCACGCCGAGCACTTGCCGCTGACAGCCACTGATCCCTATCCGTGGGTCTACCCTATGCCGTTGGGCGACACGGAGCTCTCGACCGCCGCATTCGTCGCGCCGGTAAGCCAAATCCCCGCGCTGCCAACTCTGTATGGCGAAACCCGGCCTGGCAACACGCTTCACCATTCTCGGAACGTCGTCGTGGTGGCAACGCGGGACTCTCCTGGAAACTGGCACCGATTTATGGAACCTGCAAAACGGATAATCGGGTGCCAACGTGAACTGGGGCATACCATTCACGGTTTGCGCAGGGTCGGCGGGGTTCAGCCGTCGAGGATGCCGGAGAAGATGCGCCGCACGTCCCTCGAGCGCCGCCCGGCGCGTAGATGTCAGCGCTTCCGGTACTTGACGCCGAGCGCCAGAACGATCGCGCCGGCGCAGGCAAGCACCAGCATCGCGCAGACCATGCCGAGCGCCGCGACTGTCGGAGTCGATGTTCCTGGTACCACGAAAGAAGCAAGCACAACCGTCGTGAGCGATGTACCTACCGCCATCGCCGCGGTGCGCACCACCGACTGACTGCCGGTGACCTCGCTCGTGTTGTGCTCCGGGACGAATTCGACGAGGAGGTTCGGCAGCGCCGTGTACGCAAATGCTGTCGCCACCGACACGACGACAACCAGTGCGGTCATCCCGGCGACCGAGCCACGGAAGACGAAGAATCCGGCACATGCGACGAGGAACAGAGTGGCGCCGAGCAGCAACGATGCCCGCGCACCGACCGCTGCGGCGATCTTTCCCGCCAGCGGCGTGAACAACATGCCGATCATCGCTCCGACGAACGACAACATCCCCGCGTATGTAGCCGAAAGCCCCAGACCGAAGGGTGCGCTCGTCGGCGTCTGCATGATGATCGGGACGAGCATGGTTGTCACGCCGACCGGGCCGACGCCCAGGGCGATCGTCGCGAGCATGGTCAGGGCGATATTGCGTTCGGCGAGCAGACGGAGATTGACGATCGGTGACGTGCGGCCGAGCTCCCACCACACCCACCACGCGAAGATCACGACGCCGACCAGAAGCAGACCGAGCACGCGAGTATCACTCCATCCCCAGTTCTTGCCCTGGGTGAGTGCCAACAGAATTGCGGACACCGATACCGCGAGGCCGGCCGCACCGACGAAGTCCACCTGTCGATGCTCGGCGGCATTGCGACGACGCCACGGCAGCACCGCCTCGATCAGCACGATGCACGCGACGGCGTAGGCGGCGGTGACGACGAAGATGTACCGCCAGTCACCGAGGTCGATGAGAAGTCCGGCGACCAGAAGCGATGCCGCACCGGCGGCCACGGCAGATCCGGAGATCAGCGCGATTGCCATCGGCACCTTCTTCGCCGGCAGATGTTCGCGGGCGAGACCGATGCACAAGGGCAAGATGGCGCCGGCGACACCCTGAATCGCGCGTCCGACGATGATGCCCGCCAGCGTGCCGAATGCCACGCTGATGATGGAACCGATTGCAGCGCAGATCAGAACGATAATCAGTACGCGTTCGCGGCCGTACATGTCGCCGAGCCTGCCGCACACCGCAGCAGAGGCTGCGGCAACGAGCAGGAACGCGGTGACGGTCCACCCGACAGTGGATGCGTCGGCTTCGAAGACGCGGGCGAACGTCGGCAACGCCGCGTACATCATCGATGTTTCGAAGGCACTGATCACCTCCACCGCGATCAGGACGGCCACGATCATCCACACGGGCCGATTGCGCTCATACCGACGTTCGCTGCGTGTCGTCGGCCGTCGATCAACTGTGGCCACTGTGCTCATGGGCGCTCCTGTAGTCCTCTTGGTTCCCCGGGGCACCGTACGATTGTGTTGCCGATCACAATGCCCGAATACCGCTCAGCGGGACCTGCCACGACGCGCCCGCCGGACCTGTGACCACGATCCGATACAGCCACCGCGGCAGAAAATTCACCGCCACCGGACGCGAAGCTGCCGGTCGCCTCTACACACATGTCCACGGTCGGTCGCAGATCGATGCTGTCAGCGTGTGGGCATTGCCCACGCCGCCATGGACCGTCGAGGCCATGTCCACACCGGAAAACCCGCAAGCAGCAGCGGCGACGACCGCGACCCCGACCATCCCGCTCTGCGCACCACACCGGAACTCCTGCCGTCCGTCCTGTTCAACCACCCACGCCGTTCCTCGAGTTCCGCACCCCAATCCCCTCGCGGTTCTTTAACACTGCGCCTTTCCGTCACGAAAGATCACCAAGAGCACGAACGCGCAGGCGAACAAACTCGACAACGACCACGCCCTCAACCACGTCGGCATGTCCCGCAGCTGAACCTGGCCCGCAGCAGAAGCGATGACGGCACCGCTACACCGCCACCGTGCGTATCCCCGCGATCAATCACCGGCTGCGAGCAGCCACCTTGTGAAACACGTTCTAGAACAGCAATATTCACCACCGTTGCCATCGCGTCGGCGAGGTACAAGGTCCACACATATCTCCACGGAACGTTATATGACTCACATTCCAAGATCGTTAGTGACCGTAGTCATAGTCCGTGTTATCGTTCGTCACGAACTGAGGCCGCTGACCTTACAAGCGGCCACAGTACCCTCCGGGGTCAACCGTCACGCGCGTCGAGGTTCTGTGCACCACAGGACCTTTCGAACAAAGTGACCCACTGTCACATACACCTGTCGATCTCTGCTGCCCGGAGATCGGCATGCTCGACCGCGCCTTTCCGCAAGGACAGGCGCCGCACACACCTGAGTAGGGGTATCCATTGAGCAACAAGCACGCATCCGGCCTGCGCCGCGCCGGCCGGATCGGCGGCCTCGCCGCTGCCGCAGCCATCGCACTGGGGTTCGCCTCCGCAGGCGCGGCACACGCCGACACCTTCGTTCCCCTGCCCGACGGTGAGCAGATCGTCGGCAACCACAAGATCACACGAACCGCCGAAAGCGCGCTGATCTCGCCGTCGCTCGCGGCCAACGGCGCCGGCCGCGTCGCGTGGGTTTCGGGAACCGTCACAGCCACGGTGACCGGGCTTCCCGCCGGCCTCGAGGCCGGACCGACCAACGGCGGTATCGCCAAGGACGCCAACGGCACCCAGGGCACCTCCACCAACGGTGTTCCGCGTCTGACGACCGGCTATATCGTCGGCTGCCAGGTCGACGTCAGCAAGATGTCGGGGACCCTCGGTTTCAATATGGGCATGTCGGCGGACCTGGTCAAAGAATCCATGGGCGGCAACGTCGGCGGAACCGCCTCACTGGCGATCCCCCTCAGCGCCGGCCAGGTCAAGTTCGTTCCGGTGCAGGCCAGAGACATCAAGGCCGACGGGACGTACACGATCCAGTACCAGGACGCACAGCTCGAGGTCCAGGGCTGCGGCGGCTACGCACAGGCCCGCGCCTACACGGTCCTGGAAGTCACGGGCAACGACTACGTCAAGACCACGCTGTACGGCCAGCCGTTCAGCATCGGCTGACCCAGCCCGAGACCGTACATCCCCGACTCCTCGCTGCGCGCGAGACCCGACCTCGAGAGTAGAAAAACATGAAGACCAGCGTCATCAGCGGCCTTCGCCGCGGCCTCAAGGTGGCCGGCATGGGCGCGACGATCGCCGTTGCCCTCGGATTCGCTTCCGCAGGTGCCGCCAACGCCGATACCTTCGTCCCACTGCCGGACGGAAACATCTCCCAGACCCTGCCGGACGGCACCGTCGTGACCGTCACGCGCACCGGCGAGACGGCGAATATCTCCCCGTCGATGGGGGCCACGCCCCTGCACCGCAACGTCTGGGTCTCCGGCAACGCGAAGGTCGAGCTCAGCGGACCGGGCGCGAAGATCGGTGGCCGCATCCAGCCCGGCTACATCGTCGCCTGCCAGCTCTCGCTCACCGCGAATCTCAACGGTGGTCTGAACGCAGGTGGTGGCATCACCGGTACCGCGACCGCGACGACACAATCCGGAACCCTCGGCGCCAATGCCGGTGCGGGAATCACTCTCGCACCCAACCAGGCGTACGACTACAAGGTCATCGACATCACCACCACCGACGCGTTCGGCGCCGAGACGCACCGCAACTTCAACACCTTCAAGGGTGCGAGCGGCAGTGTCACCTGGGGCGACACCACCCTCGGCGTCACAGGCTGCGCGGGCTACGCTCAGGCTCGCAGCTATGTGAAGGTCACCGTCGACACTCCGACGGCCACCCAGCAGGTCACCCTGTGGGGACAGCCCTTCAGTATCGGCTGACCGACCATGGGGACTGCCCCGCTGCCGAGAACCCTCATCCTCTCGACAGCGGGGCACCCTCGCTCGAAACCAAAAGCATTCGTACAGATCCGGCACTTCTAGCGGCGGGCCTCGATAGTTGACGGACCATCCCGGACAGACCATCCCACATGTGCGGTCCCGGGTGCGGTCACGATCCAACCGGGCTCGTCGACGGCTGTGTGAACAAGTCCGAGCAGGGTCCTCTCGACACGTCCACCCAGCATTGCCGGCGGTACGCACCCTGCGTGTAAGGCGTGCGGCATCACGATCACCGATAACGCGGGCCTTATGTCAAGCGCGGCCTGTCGTCGGTGCGGGTCGGACACATGGCGGGTGACCTGCACCGACAGATCGCCTCGCTTCGTGGCGGCACGAGCGGTGGAAATGTCGGTACTTCGTGCCGCTGAGAGTTTCACCCGGACGGGCATACTCGCTGCTCGTCATCCCCGCGATCGTGTCCCGAAGCATGGTCGGGAATCGGCGAGGACAACGGAGGTACCCCAGCCCGCAGCGCCGCATCGTCACAGGGCGGGGACAAGCGAAATGACGACCTCGATCGCATGGTCGGGTGTGACTGTCACGACCGGCAGACCGAGGTTCGGATTTCCCAGAAACGTCAGGCCCGGGCGCAGTCGCCGCAGTTCGTCGTAGGCCTGGTCCAGGCGAGCAGCGGTGACTGCACGGCGTTCACACCGCCTCCGAACCCGAGGTATGCGATATCTCCGGGTGCGCTGATCCGGAAGGGGCAGCAGTATCCCCGTCCGGATATGCAGCGTCGAACAGTCGCGGGGTGTTCACCTCGAACACCACCGGGGCCGCGATCGACCGTTTCACACAGCGGTATCCGGACGCGGTGATGGTTCACACCCCGAAGCATGCCTCGTGGCTGAATCAGGTGGAGATCTACTTTCGATGGTGCAGCGAAAGGTGCTCACGCCCAAAGAGTTCCCTGATCTGGCGGCGGTTGAGCAGCGTTTGGCTGCGTCCGAGGAGCGCGATCAGGCCACGGCGGCACCAGTTCTACTGGCGCTACACCACAACTGATCTACGTCGACAACTGTCACATCTGGACGACTACGAGACCGCTATCGCTGATCGGTTGGCTGCATGCCCCCCGATGAACGTATGGGGAGGACTACTAAGGACCCGGTAGCGATCACACCCTGACTCGGTGAAGCGCTTTCGCAGCATCGACAATCCCCGGATGATCGAGATCCAACACCTCTACACGAACCACATCCGGACGCTGCCATGACGCCAGCACCGTCCACACCGGACGGTGATAAGACCACCACGACACCGCCTGCCACGCGCGATCATCCGAATGCGGATCCGTCTCCGACCAGATTTGATGCCCCCACCCCTGGGTGACCGACAGGTTCCGGGTCACCACCTGAGTCGGCCGCAAGCCGAGCCGCACCAATTGCGCCGGGTCATCGAGATCGAGAATCCGCAGATCGTCCGGTAACTCGAAGACCCCCAATGCACGGCGCGCACCGGGCACCTGGGGGAACTCGAACATCGACACATCCCAGCGAACGAGATTGCCGAAAGTCTCCCCGCACGCCGCCTCGGCGTAGCGCGAGACGTACCAGACGTGATAATCGGGGTGATCGATACGGCCGCCGCGCTGCGGACGATGCTCGTACAGCGGGTGCCCAGGCTCACCGGCCGCGGCAGAAGACAGATACGGAAAGACTCGGTAGACCAGCACGTCAGGCGGCCCCACCCCACGTCTCGGCATCCAACGCTTCCAACACCGGTGCCGGCCCCGACAGTTGCAGCACATCGATCGGGCGACCACCGTCGAGATAGACGTTCGCGCTCTCCAGCCAGGTCCGCGCCGCCTCCTCCCCCCACACCAGACGAGCCCGCGCCAGCACATGCTCGAGGTCGATCAGCAATGGCGCCGCACCCGGACCGGGCCGCTCCTCCCCTTTGACCCAGCGAGACGTTTGCGAACGGTTGACCCCCACGATCGCCGCCAAACCAGCCCCACCGAACTCCTCGGCTAGATACCGCACCCGCTCGGCAGACAACGGATCATCAGCGGCGACACGCCCCGACACCGCGCGACGAACCGCGCGGCCTCCAGCAGAGCGGGGCACATGGCCCGGTCCGGCGGCAGACGACTTCTTCTTCGTAGTGGACATACTCCCATACTACCCAACATTTCCGTTGGGCAGAAAGGCTGTCCTGACCAGAAGGCCAACAGAGGGGTCATTCGCGTTCCCTTCCGATGTCCGTCACATGTCGCTGACACCGCTGGCGGTTGTCCCCATCAGCTCGGCCACCTTGCCCGACCGAGGTGCATCTTCACCGGTGGCGGCGAGGGCCCTCAGGTAGCGGCGTTCCCTCTCCGTCGCCCGATTCCACCAGGAAAGAAAGAAACCCTCATCGAGGTGGCGTCGCCCGACCTCGACGGCAAGTTCTGCGTCGTCTGCTTGGAAGGGCGCCTCCGGTGCGAGGTTCCAGATGGCCTTGCCGTACTCCTGTAGAAAGTATGGGTAGCCACCGCTGGCGGTGACGAGCACGTCGAGCGCATCGTCGGTGAAGTCACCTCCGTGGTGACGAACCGGGATTCCCAGAGCATCGGCGGCGTCTTCATCGAGGGGACCGACTGTGCTGTACAGGAACTGGCGTTCCGCGTAGGAGCGGTTCTCGGCCAGGATGGCAGGCAGATCGGGAAGACCGGCGCCGATAAGGAAAACGGCCGTTCGCGTTGGCCGGCCCGGTGCTGGACGGTCAACAGCGCCGAGAGCAGGTCGGTGTCGAGGTCGATGTCACCACTCGAGGCGGCGGGTTGACAGGTGCCGACGTGACGGTGACCGGCCGGGGGCCGATTTCGAGGGAGAGTCCGTGGGCCAGCTCGATCAGGGGTCGATGAGTTTCTGGATCTTGTGCTTGCGGCTGTACCGGCGCAAGCCGACCGTCAGTTCCTGGCCCAGCTTGGCGCGCACAGCGGCGGTACCGGCAGCGTTGGGTCGTGCTTCGATACCGATAGTCAGCCAACCCTGCCGGTCGGCGTGCTCGGCGAGAGTGTTCAGCACGGTCGTCTTACCGACTCCACGCAGGCCGGACAGGACCATGCCTCTGTCGTAGTTGCGTCGTGCGCTTCGAGCGACGAGCAAGTCGAACGCCGCGATCTGCTTGCCCCGGCCTTCCAGCGCGGGAGGACGCAACCCTGATCCGGGCTTGAACGGGTTCAGCTCCAGATCCATAAGTCGGGTATGGAAATTTCCCATACCTGCCCATACAACCCCGAAGTTCCCCCATCTGCCGTCCTACACCAACTCGACGCGTTCCTGGACGCACCCCTGGATGGCGCGGACCGTCTCACGGATCTGCAGATTCTCGAGCAGCAGCATGTCGACTTCGTCGAGCTGCTCGGAGAAGACGGTCAGTCCGGAATCGTCGCAGGCGCCGAGGAACCCGGGTAGCTTCTCCGCAACCTGAGATATCTCGGAGGAGCTGGCGGCCGACGTCGTCGGTCATGCGGAGCAGGTCGGTGAACCGGATGAAGTCGCATGCCGTTCGCTGCCGAGCTCGATGCTGCCCCGACCCGGAAAAGAGACTCTCTGCGGCGCCGCGATCGGTCGATACCGCTCCGCGTTCGGAGGACATCCGGGTGAGAGTTCGGTGACTATCGTCGGCGTCCCACCATCAATCGGCCACGCTCCTGCCTTAACGCGCCGAGCGAAGGTACTGCGAAGATAGTCGCGGCGACGTGCCGCACAAGCGCACCGCGGCGAGCCGCTCGGCATGCCGGCCACCGTCGATGGTTCACTGGTGATCGTGGCGACCCCGGACGATCCCCGCGAGCACGCCGAGCAGTTGATGGCAGCGCTGACCCCTCAGCAGCGACAGGCTGTGGTGGAGGCGCTGCGCGCCCACGGCGCCCGGGACTGGCTCGACGACATGCTGCGCACCCCCGAACCTGTCATCGGTGAGCCACCGGCGCGCGCACGTGGCTTCCGGATCCGGCTGGATCTGCTCGGCACCACCCCGCCGGTGTGGCGACGACTCGAGGTGCCCGGCGATCTGACCCTCGACCGAGTGCATATAGTCATCCAGGCCGGGATGGGCTGGCTCGACAGTCATCTACACCGCTTCCGTACCGGTAGCGATCCCCGCTCCCCGTACTTCGTGACAGCCTTCGATATCGAGGAAGGCGAGGACGGTGTACTCGAAGACACCGTCCGACTCGATCAGCTGCTGACCGAGCCGGGCGACCGCCTCTGGTACGACTACGACTTCGGTGACGGCTGGCACCACGTCCTGAAAGTGGAAGCAGTACTCGACGAACCTCCCACCGAGGTGCGCTGCACCGCCGGCCGCAGGGCCTGCCCACCTGAGGACTGCGGAGGTTTGTGGGGGTATTCGGAGCTGGCAGCCTGGGTCCGGGGTGGGTGTGACCCGGCAGCGGTCCCCCCGCCGTTCGACGACATCGATGACGCTCGTAGGTGGCTACCGCTCGACTGGCATCCCGACCGGTTCGATGTCGCCGACGCCACCGCCGCGATCGCGGCGGCAATGACCGCACCGGTGCCCGTACCCGAAGAGCTCGCAGCGTTGCGCGCACGACTCGAACGCCGCGCAGACCCGACGCTGACCCACCTGCTGGAGCAGTCGGCATCGCACCCTGTGCTCCCGATCGGTGAAGTAGAAGCCGCACAGCTGCTCGAGCCATTTCTCGTGCTGCTCGACCTGATCGGCGACGGGGTCCGGCTGACCAACGCCGGCTACCTACCACCGGCGCTGGTCGAGCAACTCGCCGACCGGACCGGGGTGAGCAGCTGGTGGATCGGCAAGGCGAACCGCGAGGACCTGACTTGGCCGCTTGCACGTCTACGCGCCAACGGGCGCGCCCTCGGGCTGGTCGGTGTGCGACACGGCCGGTTGACACCGACTGCGGTCGCACGACGATCCCGTGATCGACCCGTGGCACTGTGGCAGCACATTGTGTCCCGACTGCCCCTCGGCAGGACCGACTTCGACCGACACGCCGGCTGGTCGACCTTAGCCGTCGTTGCCGCCGGTATCCCGACCGAGCACTGGCACACCGAGATCGGCGCCGTGCTGCAGGGACTCGGATGGCGCTCGGAAGGTCGTGGATTTCTCGCTCCGGCCGCCGTCGCCAACCCCACACTCGACGCTCTCGAACTCCTCGCCGGCACAACACGCCGCGGGCGGCTCACCGACACGCACCCGGCCGTTACGGCCACCGCCCGCGCCGCGATCGGCCTGTGACCACCACAAGGTCCACAAGACCAGCATGTATTCCCTACGCCGGCGCACCCGAGGTGGGCGCGGTCAGAGGATGGTGTAGCCGAGCTGGTGGGCTGCCGTGGCGCCCCCATCGGCGAGCGCGGGATGAGCAAGGGGCAGTGACAGTTCCGGCCGAGGGGCGAATGCGGCGGCGGCGAGCAACCGACGTCCACCAGACAGCTGACCATTCTCAGCGGAAGACATCCCGTCGCCCATGGCAGATCCACCACTTCACCGTCGTGAACCGACCGCGACCCGAGCCGACCGACGTCGATCGGTTCGTCAAAGGTCTCCCGGTCAACCAATGTTGACCAGACAGTAGGCCACCCGAACACCCCTCACCGGGAGATCGACAGCACAGCACAACGCAAGGTAGGCGCACGTCGCAATCAAGGAAACAAAGAGGTCGTCACCTGACCAGGCCAATCCGAGAAGCCAGCCACGATCTCGGGGACCGCGCCCTCGGCCGAGTCCTGTAGCTGCTCCCGGCGCCGGCGATACGGACGCTCGTCGAATGGCCCAGTGCAACGGACACCTGCTCGCCCTCATCAGCGCCCACGAGCAGATAACGCAGCTCCACCCGATCACCGGAACGGCGCGCGTGTACATCGAGGAAATGCATCACCTCCGCCAGACCAGCATCTTCACCGAGAGCCGGCGAGTAGGTGCGCTCTTCCCAGCGCACAGGGGATGCGAAAGGCCACATCCCGAAGAGTTATCGTCACCCGAGACCGGTGCTGCTGCCGAGCGGCTCCCCATGGCAGTCGAATCGACATCGAATACACCAGAACGCTGGGCCGCCGAGGACCCTATAGGGATGCCCGTGGGGTAGTCGCCGACGAACAACGTCATCGATTCGAGCACCGTACGCTCACGATCGAACGCCGCGCGTGTCGCCTTCTGCAATTTTCTGCACCGTTTGGGCATGGCCGGCCTGAGGTCGTGATTGGCTGTGTTCGCAGGTGCGTGCTCGACACGCGTCGGCGGAGTGACAAACAGCGCTGGGATCGTGGTCCGAACTGTGCTCGGCTGCGACGCTCCTGGCAGATCAGGAGTCCGTCGGTCGCGGCCGAAATGCCCCTGCTGGACGCGAGCCGCATCGACTCCTTCACCCTGAACGGAGCGTGAGATGGATTCCTGGCATTACTTATTCGTCTTGGCGGCCTGCTTGATCGTGACCGCTCCCCTGGAGTGGGGGGCACGGATCTATCGGCAGCCGGCCCGCGTCGTCCGAGCTGTCGCACCGGTGGCTGTCATCTTCCTGGCCTGGGATGTGCTGGCCGTTACTGCCGGGGTCTGGAGCTTCAATCCCCGCTACGTCACTGGGGTGGAACTACCGGGACACCTCCCGGTCGAGGAAGTCTTGTTCTTCGTCGTGGTTCCGTTGTGTGGGCTGCTCACCTACGGCGCTGTCGAATTCCTGTTGGATCGGGTACCGCAGGGTCGACGGCGAGCCGGGCGGCAACCGTCATGACCGGTCTCGGGTACACCCTGCCTGCAGCGATCGCGGTCCTGGTTGTATGTCTCGCCGAGGCAGTGATACTGCGTACCGGCCTGTTCCGTCGGCCTGCCTACTGGCTGAGCATGATCATCGTGCTCGGCTTCCAGATTCCGGTCGACGGCTGGCTCACCAAGCTCCATGCGCCAATCGTGATCTACAACGATCACCACATCAGTGGTGTTCGCTTCCCGCTCGATATCCCGATCGAGGACTTCCTGTTCGGCTTCGCATTGGTCACTGCGGTGCTGCTCGCATGGGAGCCACGCCGTCACCAGCGCGCCGACCGGAAACGGACAAGGGTGTCATGACGACCACCGAAACGCGATGTCGCAGGATCGATGGGCACCTGTCGACCATCTTCTCCCCGCCCGCATCGAGGACCGCCGGCGAAACAGGATCACGATGACATCCCATGCTCAGGCCGATCCGCGGTGTATCCGGCATCGCGCACCATCGGGTCTGCCCGACGCCGCACTGCTCCCGACGCGCCCGCACGTAGTTGTCGTCGGAGCCGGTATCGCCGGACTGGCGGCCGCGACCGGCCTGGCAGAACGCGGCGTGAGCGTGGACGTCGTCGAACGCGAACACTACCTCGGTGGACGGGTCGGAGGCTGGACAGACCACCTCGCCGATGGCACCCCGGTCGCGATGAACCGTGGATTCCACGCCTTCTTCCGGCAGTACTACAACTTGCGGGCATTGTTGCGCCGCACCGACCCTGAACTCCGCTTCCTGACACCACTCGACGATTACCCCCTGATCGATGCACACGGTCGACGAGACAGCTTCCGCGGTCTGCCCCGCACACCGCCGTGGAACGCGCTTGCCTTCGTGCTGCGCAGCCCCACATTCGGCGTGCGCGACCTGATGCGCATCAACCGTCGCGCGGCGGCACCACTGGCAGCGGTGTCGGTTCCCGACATCTATCATCGACTCGATCAGTTCGACGCCGAGACGTTTCTGGAACGGATCAACTTCCCTGCCGCCGCCCGGCACCTGGCATTCGAGGTGTTTTCGCGCAGCTTCTTCATCGAACCGGCGCACATGTCCGCGGCGGAGTTGGCCACCATGTTCCACATCTATTTCCTCGGCTCGAGCGAGGGCCTGCTCTTCGACGTGGCCGACACCAACTTCGATGAGCTGTGGTCGCCGCTGCGCGAGTACTTGACCGCAGGGCAAACCCGTTCCCTCACCGGCACTGTCCGGTTTCACACCGGTGTCGATATCGCCGCCATCGACACCACCACCGGCGCACCGTTCCGGCTCTTCGACACCACCGGCACCTGGGTGGACGCCGACGCGGTGGTCCTGGCCACCGACGTCAGCGCGCTCCGCCGAATCGTCGGGGCCTCACCCACCCTCGGCGACACCGCCTGGCGGGCCCGGATCGAACGTATGGGCACCGCGCCCGCATTCCTGGTGCAGCGACTCTGGCTCGACCGGCCCGTCAACGAGGACCGCCCGGCATTTCTGGGCACCGGCAGCCTGCGTCCGCTCGACAACATCAGCGTCGTCAACCGCTACGAAGACCAAGCCCGCCACTGGGCTCATCGCCACGACGGATCTGTAATCGAGCTGCACGCCTACGCTCTGCCCGAGACCGCGACCGTCGACCCCGGCCGGGCCGCACTGCGACAGCAGATGTTGGCGCGACTACACGCCCTGTATCCCGAAACCGCGGACGCCCGCATCCTCGGCGAACGACTGCAGTACCGACGCGACTGCCCCCAACTCGGTCCCGGAGACTTCGCCTCCCGGCCCACCGTGGCCACCCCGCACCGCGGACTGGTTCTGGCCGGGGACGGAATCCGAATCGACCTACCAGTGGCATTGATGGAACGTGCCGCCACCACCGGTTGGGCGGCAGCTAATCACCTGCTCGCCGAATGGGGCGTGCGCGGCCACGACCTGTATACGGTGCCCACCCATGGCCGATCGGCACTGCTCCGACGACTGGCCACTCGAGAAAGCTACACGCCATGAGCATTCTGGAACCTCTGTACCGGCGGTGGCCTCCCACCTGGCCGCTGCAACCGATCCCGCCGACCACCTGGGCCCGGCAACAACCCACCTACCAGGCTGCCGATCCCCGCTTGATCACAGCGGTCCTCGATCGATCGCAGCAACGACCTTCCGGTAACTGGTATGTATTCGCCGCCAGCGACACCATCCACAGCGATCGTCCGTTGGGCGCCACCGTCGCCGGCATCGAACTCGTCGCCTGGCGCGACTCTCGGCAACAACTTCATGTCGGGCCCGGCGCCTGCCCCCACCTCGGCGCGCCCCTGGCATCGGCGGTCCTCGACTGCGACACCCTGGTGTGCCGCTGGCACGGGTTACGCCTAGGCCCTGATGCCGGGCACGGTTGGGCCCCGTTTCCCAGCCACGACGATGGCGTCCTGGCCTGGGTCCGTCTCGACCACATCGGCAACGAACCCTCACTGGACGCGCCGATCATCCCGGCACGACCACCGGCCGACACCCACCTGGCAGCCGTGGCGACCCTCACCGGAGTCTGTGAACCGGTCGATATCATCGCCAACCGGCTCGACCCATGGCACGGCGCGTGGTTTCACCCCTACTCCTTCACGCACCTCGAGGTCCTCGACGCACCCAGCCGCCACGGCACCGACGACGACAACGACCGATTCGTTGTCGCTGTGACCTTCCGCGTCGGCGGCCGGCTCGGTGTCCCGGTGAAGGCCGAGTTCACCAGTCCCGAACCTCGTACCGTCGTCATGCGCATCGTCGACGGGGAAGGCACCGACAGTGTCGTCGAAACCCACACCACACCTCTGGGCAGCGGAACCGACGGACATCCGCGTACCTGCGTCATCGAGGCCGTCATCGCCGACTCCCCCCGGCCCGGCTTCGCCGTCGCACGCCGTGTTCACCGGGCCCTCTCTCCAGTGCTTCGCAGCGCGGCCATCCGACTGTGGCGTGACGACCTGGCCTACGCTGAACGGCGTTATCAGCAACGCAGTTATCAGCAACGCAGTCTGACCGGTCGCGGTATCGGTTCCCGATTGTCGCCGTAAAACGTCGACTCGTCGGCCAGTAGCGTAGGCATTGGTTTCTCGGCTCGCGTGGCGTAACAAGCTGTGCTCCGCCTGACCGGAACCGGGCTCACCTGCCCCTGCGAGTGTCGAGACCCGCTCCAAGGCTCCGACGAGCGAGGTCCGCGCAGGTTCAGGACCTGTGCTCGGCCAAGCGCACCGCATGCGCCACCGGCAGTGGACAAAGTCCGCGGCGGGACGACAGGCTGTTACAGCCAGTATGACGAGGCTCAGGGAAAATCCCCAGCTGTGCTCAACGAAAATCCCCACCTGTGAGCGGTGTTCACTGTAGCGGTTGTCGGGTTCCGGTGGTGGCTTTGCGGAGGTTCTCCGAGCGTGCGTGATGATCGCGCAGCCGGTAGGAATCGCCGTCGAGGTTGAGCACCACCGACCGGTGGAGGAGCCGGTCGAGCATGGCGGCGGCAACGGTCGTGTCACCGAGGACCTCACCCCATTCCCCGACACCCCGATTGGTGGTCATGACGATCGAGGTCTTCAGATAGCGTTGCGCAACAACCTGAAACAATGCCGATGCCGCCTCACCCGGCAACGGAAGATAACCGAGTTCGTCGATCACCAGCAGGGTCGGGCCGGCGAAGAACCGCATCGTCGTCGCCCACCGACCCTCGATCGCAGCGCGATGACAACGAGCGGCGAGATCGGCCGCGGTGGTGAAATAGGTGCGATACCCGGCATGGACCGCAGCGCGGGCCAAACCCACCGACAGGTGCGTTTTCCCGACCCCGGGCGGGCCGATGAGCAGCACATTCGTCGCCGTTTCCAGGAACCGGCAGATCCCGAGTTCGGCGATGAGCCGTCGGTCCAGGTTCGGGGCGGCATCGAAATCGAAGTCCTCCAACGAGGCCGGCGTCGGCAGGCAGGCGAACCGCAACCGCCCGGCCAACCGACGCGCCTCGGTGGCGTCGACCTCGATCGCCAGCAACTGCTCCAGAGCGGCGGTCATCGACAGGTTGTCCTTCTGAGCCCGGTCGAGCACCGACGGCAGCGCTTCGGCGGCGTCGTGCAGTTTGAGCACGGCCAGATGCCCGCGCAACCGCTGGTAGAGACTGGCCGCCTCGCTGGTGTTCGGCGGCGGGATCGGGTCCGTCGTGGCCGGTGTGCTGTTCATGCGAGGGTGTTCCTTCCGCGGGCGGCCCGCTCGTAGGTGGACAGGTCGATCACCGTCGAGGCGGAGGTGGCCGGCGCCGGATCGGACTCATCGGACGACGACGCTGCCACCTCGGTGGTGCTGCGGCGCAGTGCGTGTGCCGCCTCGACCGCCTCGGGTCCCGGTGGGATCCGTTCTTTGCGGCGGTGCGGGCGACCACCGGTGCCGGCGGCGGCCATCGCCACCTGTTCGAGCGCATGGACGTGACCGTGGTCGCGGACCATCACCCCGGCGCCGTCCGGCGCCAGGCGGTGTCGCGCGATGGTGATCTGCGAGGCGGTGACGATGTCGATGACCTCCGATCCGAGCACCCGGGTGACGGTCACCTGCGCCGACGCCAACTCCGGCGGCACCGAATACCGGTTGCCGCGATAGGACACCAACGCCTGCCGCGACACGACCCGGGACTCGGTGAGGATCGCCGGATACGGCACTGTCGGCGGCGGCGACAACGCTTCGGCGGCGGCCAGGGCGCCCACGGTAGTGCGTCCGTCGGCGGTGCGGCGGACTCGGGTGTCGCTGCGCACCCGGCAGAACTCGTCCAACCGCGCCTGTGCCTGCTCGATGGTGACGTCGTCGGGCAGGGTGCGCCACCAACGTTGGGCGGCAGTATGGTTGGCTTTTTCGACGACGCCTTTGCGGTTGCCGGCCCGAGCCGGACAGATAGTCACCGTCACGCCGTAGTGTTTCGCGACGCCGGCGAAGCCGGCGGTGATCCGCCCGCTGTCGGGATGACAGACCGTGCTCATCCGGTCGAAGCGCCAACTGCGGGTCAGGCCACCGAGACCGCGGCAGATGCGGTCGAGACCGTCGACCAGATGCGGCTGGGTCATCGCCGGCGCCAAGACCCCGCGCCAGCGCCCGGAATGCGCCAGCGAGCCGACCAACAGATGCGCCATCGACCCCCACCCCCAAGAGGCGGGTGGGGGTCGGCAGATCGACCCAGTCCCACTGGGTTTCCTCACCGGGTGGATGCTCGATGACCGCGTTCGCTCGGTCGGTCGCGTTCGCGCAGTGCTCGCATATCGGCCGGAGTTCGCGGTCGCGGATCTGCCGGGTCAGCGTCTGATAGGACATCCGGTAGCCGAGCTCTTCGAGTTCGTCGCACAGGGTCCGCGCCCACAGATGCGGATCTTCCCGCAGCCGGCAGGTGATGTAGTCGACGAACGGTTCGAACGGGTCCGGCGCAGTGCGTTTGCGCACGCCGGGGGTGCGTTCGTTGTTCAGATAGGCCCGGATGGTTTTGCGGTCGCGGCCGGTGTGCCGGGCGATCGCCGAGATCGTCCAGCCTCGTTTGTGTAGGGCGTGTACTTCCACATCGTCCTCCCGTGTCAGCATGAGAATGCGGGTCTCCTTCGGCTGGCTGATGTGTGGTCAGAGACCATCAGCATCGGAGGAGACCCGCCCTCGTTGGCGGTGCCACACGGGTGGGGAATTTCGATGAGCGTTACTGGGGAATTTCAGGGATCTGGCGCACTTTCCGTGATTCGTTTGGCGCACTTGTTCATACGTAATGGACGACGCGCTTGCGGAGCAGGTCGAAGTTGGCTCGCCCGTACATCTGTCGTTTGAGCATCTTGATTCGGTTGACGTGCCCTTCGACCGGGCCGGAACTGTAGGCCATAGTCAGTCCCGCGGTAACGGCATCGAGGTCACGGAGCAAGCCTGCCGCGAAGGACCGCAACGCGGGCGCGCCGTCGCGGCGGGCGCGGGCGATCCACTCCTGCACCTTGTGACCGCGTCGGCCGACCATGATCTCGGCGAAGTCCCGCACGAGCCGGCAGGTGGTGGCCAACGCCGGGCTGCGCGTAAGCAGGGCTTGTCGGCCGGTGCGGTCCTCGTCGGTGAGACGATCGGGATGGCGAGTGAGCCATCCGGTGACCTGCCGGACGCTCGGCGCGGCGGGGCGCGGCGGCGCTGGGGCGGCCGCATCGCGCAGCGGATAGACGAATCGTGCGACGGTCTTGGCGCTGCCCCGATATCCGAGTGCGGTGATCTCGCGGGTGAGCCGTGCGGCGTCGAGACACCCGCCATCGATGCGTTCACGCAGGTAAGGCGCGTACTCGTCGAGTATGCTGCGGCCCTTTCGCGCAGTGGAGATCAAGGCGTGGGCGTCGGAAGCGCGGGCGAAGCGGCGGACCGTCTTGGGATCCAGTTCCAGGATGCGCGAGACGTCGGAGAGTGTGCGTCCCTGGGTGAGCAACTCGTGTACGGCAGCGTGGCGTTCGATGGTGCGTGTGACGATACGGTTCTCGACCGGCCCGGTGCTCGGAGGCGGCGTCGTTCGGTTCGGTCCGACGACGGTGGTTTCGGTGGGGGTGTGCAGGTCGGCGCGGTGGCGAATGACGGTCTTCTCCACCGCACCCACCAGGTTGTGCCACAGGTGCCAACGATCGGCAACCTGGGTGGCCTCAGGAGCGCCGGTGCCGATGCCGTCGGCGTACGCGCCGGCCCGATCCCGGCACACGATCTGGACCTCGGGACGGCCACGCAACCACGTCGCGACGGTGTCCGCGGTGCGGTCGGGCAACAGATCGATCGGGGTACGGGTGGTCATGTCGATGACGACGGTGCCGTAGACATGGCCCCGGCGGAGCGCGAAGTCGTCGATACCCAGAACCGGTACCTCCTCGACGGGCCGATCGGGGATCGCCCGAACGGTTCGCAGCACGGTGTCGCGGCCGACCGCGACGCCGAGCTGGTTCGCGAGCCGGGCGCCGGCCCGTCCGGCCACCGCCAATCCGATCGCCTCGATCATGGCCGCCGCTGCGGGCGTGCGCCGGCTCCACGGAAGCGTCAAACCCGAAATTTGCTCGGTGAAGGTCTTTGCGGCGCAGTCGGTCGTGTCGCAGAAGAATCGGCGGACCCGAATGTCGATCAGGACCGGATACCCACCGATTGCGGTATCGGCCAGTTGCCGACGATACCGAGAATGCACGCGACGCGCTTCGCCGGCACAACGTGGGCACGACGCCCGCTCACCCCGCGGCCGAGCCTCGATGCGGATGGTCGCACCTACCCGCCGGACGTCGAGAACATCGACACTGTCCAAATGCGGGAACAAGTCCATCCCGCCGTCTTCAGCGCACCCGGACGATACTCAACCACCGATGTCGGTGCAGGTCAGCGACACGCCAGAGGCTTCACGGAAAGTGCGCCAGATCCAATTTCAGCGAGCGCCGTCAAGTACACAAGTGCCCGCTGCTTACGCTTAAAGATCTCGCATGTAGGCCGGTCGTCGGAGAGAAGATCTGTCAGCGGTCATGCAATTCCCCAGGTTGAGGGGTCGGCCCGTCACGTAATTCCTCACCCGGCCGTCACGTAATTCCCCACCTTTGGGGCGTGTCGGCCGGGGTGTGGGTGCTGCTGCAGGTTCGCTTCTTCCCAAGGTCCATCTCTAGGGCCTGGGAAGGGGCCCGACGGTGGCAAGGAGAACGTGGACGATGACCGATCTGATAGAGCTGTTCCGGCACTGGCATGCCGGCCGCTCCCAGGTGCAGATCTCGACAGCCCTGGGACTCGACCGCAAAACCATCCGCAAGTACCTGGCTCCAGCCGTGGCGGCGGGGTTGACCCCGGGCGACGGTGAGAAATTCGACGAGAACCTGTGGCGCGAGTTGATCACGTCGTGGTTCCCGGAAGTGGTGGACCCGACAGCGCGAGCGGTGACCTGGCCGGCCATCGCCGCCCACCACACCTGGATCGAGGGCCAACTCGACGAGTCGGTGACCGTGGCGACGATCGCTCAACGCCTGCGCGACGACCGCGGTGTTCCGGTGTCGGAATCGACCGTGCGGCGGTATATCGCAACACGATTCGCCGATCGGGTCGCAGCATCGAAAGCCACCTTTCCCCGTGGTCCGGTCCCGCCGGGCGACGAGGGTCAGGTCGACTACGGCAAGCTCGGGATGTGGCGCGATCCGGCCACGGACCGGCGGGTGGCGGTGTGGGCGTTCGCGATGATCCTGGCCTGTTCACGGATGCTGTTCGTCCAGCCGGTGCTGCGGATGGATCAAACCTCCTGGTGCGCCTCGCATGTGGCCGCGTTCGAGTTCTTCGGTGGCGTCCCGGCGCGGATGGTGTGCGACAACCTCAAAACCGGAGTGGATCGGTCCGATCTCTACGATCCGCAGATCAACCGGGCCTATGCCGAACTCGCCGACTTCTATCAGGTGCTCATCGATCCGGCCCGGGCCGGCAAACCCAAGGACAAACCACGCATCGAACGGCCCATGCCCTATATCCGGGATTCGTTCTTCCGAGGCCGCGAGTTCACCTCGCTGACGCAGATGCAGGCCGCCGCGCTGACCTGGTGCACCGATGTCTACGGCCGGCACCAGCATCGCGGCCTCGAGGGCGCACAACCGGCAGCGGTGTTCGACGCCGTCGAGAAAACCGCCTTGACGCCGTTGCCGCCGCGGCCGTTCGCCCCGGTGGTCTACTCCACCGGCAAACTCGCCCCGGACTGCCACGTCAAGGCCGGCAAGGCGTTGTATTCGGCGCCGTGGCAGCTGATCGGCCGACGATTGCTGGTGCGCACCAGCGGCGATGTGGTGCAGATCTTCCACGACGAGCAGGTCGTGGCCACTCATGTGCGTCGCCCGTCGGGACGGGCGACGAATCCCGAGCATTATCCGCCGAAGAAGACCGCGTTCACGTTGCAGACGGTGGTGTGGTGCCGGGCCCAGGCCGAGCAGATCGGGCCCGGTGCGGTCGCGATCGTCGACGAGTTGTCGCAGATCAACGCGATCCATCGACTGCGGTCGATCCAAGGCATCGTCCGACTGCGGTCGCGTTACGACGATGCTCGCATCGATGCGGCCTGCGCCCGGGCCCTCGAGGTCGGTGATCCGCGTTATCGCACGATCAAGGGCATTCTCGTTGCCGGCACCGAACACGACGGGCAGGACATCGCCGATGCCGGGATCACCGCGCCGGCGTTGCTCCGTGGGCCGGCTGCATTCGACACCGAACGTTCAGCGTGAGGTCTGTTGACCGACTACCTATTTCCCTTTTCAGGAGGACTCTGTCATGACGATTCACGATCCCAGCCTGCGTGCTGCACTGAAGACATTGAAGCTGACCGGCATGCTCGACACTCTCGATGCGCGCCTGGCGCAGACCCGCGATGGGCAGCTCGGGCACCTCGAGTTCCTGCAGGTGCTCTGTGAGGACGAGATCGCCCGCCGGGAAACCGCCGCCTTGGCCCGGCGGGTGCGCCGGGCCAAGTTCGAGCAGCAGGCCACCTTCGAGGACTTCGATTTCACCGCCAACCCGAAACTCCCGGCCGCGATGCTGCGGGACCTCGCCGCCCTGCGGTGGCTCGACGCCGGCGAGTCGGTGATCCTCTACGGGCCTGTCGGTGTCGGCAAAACACATGTGGCACAGGCACTTGGGCATCACGTGGCCCGCCGCGGTGGGGACGTTCGGTTCGTCAAGTGTTCCCGGATGCTCGCCGATCTGGCCGGTGGACACGCCGACCGCACCATCGGTCAACGGATGCGCGAGTACACCCGGCCGCTGGTGTTGATCATCGATGACTTCGCGATGCGCGAGCACACCACCACCCAGTCCGATGATCTCTACGATCTGGTGTCCGATCGGGCGATCGCCGGCAAGCCGTTGGTTCTGACGAGCAACAGGGCCCCGAAGGACTGGTATCCGCTGTTCCCGAATCCGGTCGTGGCCGAGTCCCTGCTCGATCGGTTGATCAACACCAGCCACCAGATCCTGATGGACGGCCCGTCCTACCGGCCACGCAAACGCCCCGGAAACCGCACCGCGGCCGCGAACTGAACCAACCCGGGCACCGGTCCGGCTACCCTCGACTCAGCACACCCGGACATGGGGAATTCCGTGACGGAAACCCCTGGGGAATTACGCGACGGTCGACAGAAGATCCAAGATCAGCTCTTGGTCGACCATGCTTCCCCCTGTGTGAGAATGGTCAAACTTCTTCGAAGGTGCCGGCGCTCAACGAACGCCGATCAGGCGTACTTTCCATGCGGCAGGTCCAGCTATATGACGGTTGACAGTCAAGCGGGGGCGGCATCTCGCCTTTGTCGCGGGCGCGGATGACACGACTGAAGACGACGGCGACGGTCACCGATATGGCGAGCCACGCGACGATCAACCAGAAAACCCAGTTCACATGGCTGACAACGATCCGAAGGGCCCTTTTGTTACCGATGAGTAGCTAAGTCACCCGCGAAATCACCCGCTCGGACGACACCGCCGCGACACCTTGATCGAATGGCCGATACGCCAAGTCGTAGCCCGATGGCCTCCGCTATCGTCGGGCCCCCGCCGCTCCTCACCCCCGCAGGAACGGCGAGCGGTGGGCTATTTATAGACCTGATCCGCTGGTCGCCGCGCTACACGAGGCCGCGGCGATCCATCTCCGCCTGGCAGTTCTTGATCGAACGGGCGATGTCCTCGCGTGTGGTGGTGTCGTCTGCGTCCCCGTCGGCGGTCGTGAGCAGCGCGGCGCATAGCCCGAGTAAGTGGGTGGGAGGGCTCGTCGTCATCCAGATCTCGCGGTGAGATATGCACACGTCGAGCATGGGCGTGTGGAACCCATGCTTCAAGCATCAGTGGCTATCCCCGTGCCGGAGTGCCCGATCCGTGGCCCCCTGCCCCAGGCAGAGCACCCCGGCCCCTCGAGTCTGCCAACGGGTTGCGCCGAAGTGCATAATTTTTCGCTGAGAATGCAACGGCCGACCCGGAAAGGGCCGTGTGACCTCAACAAAGAACCCCGCCGGCAGGGGCGTACCTGCCGGCGGGGCCTCGACCACCGCGCAGGGGGTGGCGGTGGTACTGGAGAGCCTACCGAAAAGGGCAGGAAACAAAAAGTGATCTTTCGGTAAAGCAATGATGTCTAGGCCGGCTTCTCCCGGGGTACAAAACGGGGGTTGTTGTCTCCGAACGGGCAAGCTCCCGAGAAAAGTGGCGGTATGTACGCGTGGCTCAGGGAGGCGCCGACCGCGGTGCTTCAGAGGGCGGAGGATCTTGCGGTCGAGCTGGCGCAGCGTCACTTCGAGGCGGATCACCTGCGGGGTGCGCTGGAGGAGTATCGAATTGCGCAGGTGTTCGGGGCCGAGTTGAACAGGCGTAGCGAACGTTGACCACACCATTCTCGGTGCCTGCCACCCGGACAGCCCGTCACCTATCCCACGATCGGTGATCTCGTCGCCGACGCCGGCCACATGCACTGTCGGCGTTGTTCACTTCCCCTGTCCGAGGTGCACGGCACCGCTAGGGTGACCGGATGTGGGCACGACCCTGCACGCACCCCAGCCCTGGCCACACATCACTGCGGCCCTGCGCAGCCACGGACCCCGCCGAGTGGCCATCGCCTATCTCGACCACACCGGACCCGAACTGCTGCCCCTGCGCGCCGGGGACCAGTTGATCGTCAACGCCGCCCGATCCGCCGTGCGCGCGCACGCCACCTCCCCCACCGCCCTCGCCCGATTCCTCGATGCCGGGGTGCAGGTGCTGTCCACGCCGAACCTGCACACCGGCCTGATCGTCACCCCTGTGAAGGTGATCGTCGGCCCGGCCAGTGCGTCCCACGCCTCCACCGTTGCGGACGAAACCGCGCTGGTCACCGACGATCCCGCCGCCATTGCCGCCGCCCACGCGTTCCTCGACAGCCTGACCGACACGATCGAGGTCGACGAGGTGTTCCTCGACAGCGCCACCGCGATCTGGCAGCTCGGCCGGGTGGTGCCGCTTGCCGGGATCGGCAGCCGCACCCGCACAGGCCACGACTTTCTTCCCACCCCGGTACGCCGGATGTTCCTGCTCCACACCCGCGACTACACTCCGACCGCGGAGGACGAGACCCGCTGGTCGGCACCGGCGCCGGGCAGGGGTGGGCCCGATCCCCGCTACCACCTCGAATGGATTCGCCGGAACACTCCCGGCGCCGATCGCCGTAGCCGTCTCGAACCTGGCGACGTTCTGCTTCGGATCAGCGACGACGACAGCCGGCTGTACCCGCCCGCGGTGGTCGAGACCGGCCCGCACCGCCTCCCCCACACCCGCCGCGCCGTGGTCTACCGGGTGCGCACCCGCACCGACCTCGACCCGATCGTCGTGGCGGACGCCGCACGCAGCCTTGTCGAGCAGGGTCACCCGAATCCCCGGCTGCACCACGACCACCGGGTCATCTCCCCACGTCTGCGGGCCGCGCTGCTGCGGTTGTGGAAGCTGTGACCGCAGGCTTGATCGCGTGAGGGTCCATGGCGGAAAAGTCCGGGTAGCGGACATCTTGCGACGATAGTGCCCCGTGGAGTGGTGGACTTCGGATCGGCCCGCGGCATGCGTGGTGATCGACGAGTCGCGGTGAATACTATGCTGTTTCGCTTGAACCGGTCAACGACACCACCGGCTCGGTAGCGTGCTGCTTGGCGGCGATCACCGCCCGGAGCTCGTCCATGCTTACATCCGAGACGTAGCGGCGGGTGACCTGCCATTCGTCGTGCTGTTCGATGACCACCGCGGTCGCCAGGCGCAGGAATGCCACCGGATTCGGGAAGATCTCCACCACATCGGCTCGACGCTTGATTTCCTTGTTCAACCGCTCGATCGGATTGTTGGACCAGATCTTCTGCCAATGTGCCTTCGGGAACGCAGTGAACGCCAGCACATCGTGTTTGGCCGCTTCCATCAACGCCGCGACCTTCGGAAACGACCCGGAGAAGGTGTCGGTGACCTGATCCCACTGCGCGGCCACCTCGACCGGGTCGGTGTGCGCGAAGATCGTCTTGACCGCGGCCATCACCGGCGGCACTTGCTTGGCCGCCACCGACGCCCGGATGTTGCGCATGAAATGCACCCGACACCTCTGCCACGACGATCCCGCGAACTGCTGCATCACAGCAGCTTTGAGCCCACTGTGCGCATCGGAGATCACCAGATGCACCCCCGACAGACCCCGGGCCTTGAGGCTGGTGAGGAACTCACGCCAGAACTCGAACGACTCCGAATCACCGACCGCGGTGCCCAACACCTCCCGGGTGCCGTCGATCGACACCCCGGTCGCGACCACCAGCGCCTGGGACACCACGTGCGCCCCGACTCGGACCTTGCAGAAGGTGGCGTCGAGGAAGACGTACGGAAAGCTCGTGTGCGTGAGCGTGCGCTCCCGGAAGCGAGCGATCTCGGCATCGAGGCCGGCGCAGATCCGCGAGACTTCCGACTTCGAAATCCCGGATCCGACGCCCAGTGCACCGACCAGGTCGTCGACGCTGCGGGTCGAGACGCCGTGCACATATGCCTCCATGACCACCGCGTACAGGGCCTTATCGATCCGCCGACGGCGTTCGAGCAGCGACGGGAAGAAGGAGCCGGACCGCAGCTTGGGGATCTTCACCTCGACATCGCCGCTGGTGGTGGCCACGGTTTTGGTGCGGTGCCCGTTGCGGTGGGTGGTGCGGGTCTCGGTGCGCTCGTATCGGCCGGCACCGAGCTTGTCGGTGGCCTCGGCTTCGATCAGCGCCTGCAGGCCGGTGCGGATCAGTTCGGCGAACACGGTGGCGCTGTCGGCACCGGTGAGTGCGTCGAGTTGAGCGAGCAGTGCAGAATGGTCGTGGGTCATCGCGTGGTTGCTTTCTGTGAGTCACTTTGGTCGGTAACTCGTTGATCACTACGCGATGGCCCACTCTCGGCGAGGGAGCGACACGCCACGGACCTGGCCCGATGCCCTCAACCGATTCCCACCACTCCCTGGGACTTACCCCTTGCGACTTCGTGTGACCGACCCGAAGACGCATAGGAACTATTTGGCTGACGCTCGCCGGAGCAGAATCCTGACGGCGGATCATGGCAGCGTTGAGTGCCTCTGCCCTCCTGGCGCTCCGGTTGCCTTGTCCGTCGGCCTCGCGGAAGCACGGCGAGCGTCGGCGCCGCGCCCCCGGCTGGAGGTCGGCGAAACAGTTCGGGGCCAACACTGTGCGCAGCGCTTGGAGTGACTCGGCCGTGGGCGCTGTCGAGGACGTTCATGCCACGCCGTTGGGAACGAGCGATGCCGAGCTCCGCCGCCCGCATCGACAATTCAGGATTTTCTGAATACAGAAACCAATGTACTGTTGGATTCATGGAGACGCTGATTCATCGCGACGCCCTCGCTCGCTTCGGATACGCCCTGTCCGACACGACCCGAACGCAGATCCTGTTGAATCTGCGTTCGGGTCCGGGGTACCCGTCGGAGCTGGCCGAACAGATCGGGGTCTCGCGTCAGATTCTGTCGAATCACCTTGCTTGCCTACGCGGCTGCGGTTTGGTCGTGGCGATTCCGGAAGGGCGACGTAACCGCTACGAGTTGGCGGATCCGCGCATCGGACGCGCTCTCGACGATCTGGTCGGGCTGGTGCTCGCGGTCGATCCGGCCTGCTGCCCCGATGCCGCCGACGACGGGTGCTGCTGATGCCCACCCCGCACAGTGTTCCCACTGCCCGGCCGCCCACGTCGGATCGGCGGGCGGTGCTGGCGCGGCGGATCCGGTGGCTTGTCGCCGCCACCATCACCTACAACGTGACCGAGGCCGCCGTCGCAATCACCGAGGGTGCGCGGGTCTCGTCGACCGCACTGGTCGGGTTCGGCCTGGACTCGGTCATCGAGGTCTCCTCCGCCGCCGCCGTCGCGTGGCAGTTCGCCGGCGAAGATCCCCAGGCGCGGGAGAAGACAGCGTTGCGGATCATCGCCTTCTCGTTCTTCGCGTTGGCCGCCTACGTCACCGTCGAGTCCGTTCGCTCGTTCGCCGGGACCGACGAGGCCGGCCATTCGACCGTGGGGATCGCCCTGGCCACTGCGAGCCTGCTGATCATGCCGGTGCTCTCGTGGGCACAACGCCGCGCCGGCCACGAACTCGGCTCCGTCTCGGCGGTCGCCGATTCCAAGCAGACCCTGCTGTGTACCTATCTGTCCGCGATCCTGCTGGCCGGACTCCTCGTGAACAGCTTGTTCGGATGGTCGTCGGCCGACCCGATCGCTGCGCTGGCCATCGCTGCGATCGCCGTCAAAGAAGGAATCAACGCCTGGCGCGGCCACACCTGTTGCCCCACAACGCTGACCACTGACGGAACAGAGTGCAGTGATCACTGCTGTGAGGACCGGAACGCCGCGTCCCGACGCCAGCACTGACGAGACGAACAAGGAAGGTTCGACGATGTCCCGGATGACCCCGGCCGCCCACCGCGTGTACCGACAGGAGATGGCCGCCGCGAAAAACGCCACCAGTCCACAAGTGCGGTGGCATCACCTCGAACGCGCCCATATCGCCTCCCAACCGGACCCGTGGCTGCACACCTGCAACCACGTGGCAATGCTGGCATCGGCACTGCGCCAACGGGACCGACGCGAAGCACTCGGTCAGGTACTGCGCATCGTCGTCGCGGCACCGGGATCGCTCACCGGCCGCTATCCCGACGGCAACACCGGCCGCGTCGCCGCCGGTCTCACCACCCCTATGCCGATTCCGGCCGATCTCGCCGCCGCACTGTCCCGCTGACCTCAGGCGCAATCACCATGCCGCCACATAGACGGGTGTATTCCGGTCGATCTCGAGTGAGTCATCCATATGCTCTACAGAAACACCGACCACACAGATCAGATGGACTGTGAGACCTCTTGGGCGCGATTGTCTTCCGCCCATGCCGGCACGCCCCGGTCGTTGGACAAGAATCGCGAAACGACACTGTGCGCGGTGAAGTGGTCGAGGACTTCGGGGCGGATCAGGCGTATGGCAAAGACCAGCTGACGACGCCGGGACTCAGGTGCGTCGAGGATGGGTTCGTGGTGAGCTACCCGATTGCGGAACTCCCGAAGATCCCTCAACGTGCTGTGGACCTCGGCGCGGTCGGTGTTCGGTCCCCCGCAGGCGAACGAAACCTACGGCCGGATAGTAGGCGAGGCGGAAGCGGTGACCCGCTCCAAATATCACGACGGTCGCAGCAGTGAACAGAGCCGGACTCCAGGACCGTTGCGCAAGGACACGCGCACATATGCCGAGCGGATCGACCGACATCACAGGGCGCAGGCCGATCCGCTGCTTCATGGCAGCCTTCACCGAGGAGCCGAAACTGCTCCTCCGGTGCGGCATCGGTCCCGCACAGACTTCCGGCCTCGGTCACTACTGAACCGGCGCAGGTATTCGGATGTCCCGATTCCCAGGCCGCCGAAACTATGGGGCCGTGCGCGAACCCCGAGCGCGGTCTCCGCAGTCGACTACTCGTCGCGGCATCGGCCTTTGAGTCGATCGATGCCCTATCGTGAGTCGTATCCCGGGATGGCAGAGCATCGCCGCCCGCCGTAGTCAGGAGGATTCGTCCCATGGGTACGTCCGACGACTGGAATACGCAGGTGATCGCCGAGTTCAGGGCCAACGAAGGTCGCGTCGGCGGCAACTTCGAGGGAGCCCCGATGGTGCTGGTGCACCACCGCGGACGCAAGAGCGGACGGGAGATGGTGACCCCGATGATGTATCTGCCCGACCCAGACGACGATGCGACGGTATATGTCTTCGCCAGCAAGGCGGGCGCGCCCAGCAACCCAGCGTGGTACTACAACCTCATCACCGCAGGTCGAGCCGAAGTCGAGATCGGCACCGAGACCTACGCGGTCACCGTGCAAGAGATCACCGCAGCCGAGCGCGACCGCATCTACACCGAACAGGCACGCCGCTATCCGGGTTTTGCCGACTACGAGGAGAAGACTCGCGGAGTGCGCACCATTCCGGTACTCGCACTCCGTCGCAGCTGATCGCATCCGGTCACAAGTCGTGAGTTTTCCTGGGCCCTCGGGTCACACCGAGAATTCCTATGAGTACAACCCGAGATGCATACGACAACAGCCGGAAACACGCATCTCTTCTCATCGTGCCCGGCGGTGCCCCCACCCTCGGTGCACGTCCGCGCACGATGTGTGTACCGGCGATCAGCAGCCCGGTTCGGGTGGATCTGCTGGTGCGGGCCGGCATCCCTACCGCTCATGGCGTCGGCGCGGTGTCTGTCAGCGGCGAGGAAGAAGGACTCGTCCCGGTCGACTGCATGCTCCGGCGACCTTCAGCTCCGCAACCCTCGAGGTGATCGAGGCCGGACACGACCTGGGCATCGAGTTGACGGGCGAGTCGGGCTGCCCGGGTCTGTGCCGCGCCGGATGCAGCCCAACGCACTTACCGAGTGAATCGTCGGCGGACTCGATCAGCAGGGGTCGTCGATGAGACAGGTTGCCCCCTTTAGCCGCGCGGTGTCCGCACTCTCCGGGTTCGTCGGCCGGAGCCCGAGGCTGTGAGCGGCATCGACAAGGGAACGCTGCCGTTCCTCGAGGGTGTCCCCTTGCCAGAGCATGTCCGCCCATAGGACGAGGTCGTTCAGCCCGCGGTCTCGGTATCGCTTGAGTTCGTCGGCGGAGGGTCGGCCACGCGAACGTAGCAGCGGAACTCGTCCGGCCTGCCGGTCTGTGCGCGTAAGGCGCTGAGTTGCTGGACGTAGCTGGTCGACTCGTCGAGAGTGGGGGTGCCGGAGGAGAACCAGGCGTCGCCGAGCCGTGCCGCGCGAGCAAGTGCCTTCGGTGTGTTGCCGGCCAGGACGATCGGGATCGGCGTCGGACGTGGGTGCACTTGCACTGTGTCGAACGTGAAGCGCTTTCCCGTGTGCGAGAATTCGGTACCTGACCATGCCTGACGAAGAATCTCGATGCATTCCTCCGTGCGCGAGTAGCGAGTTCGGAAGGGTATTTCGAACGCGGCGAATTCCTCCTGCAACCAGCCGACGCCGATCCCGAAGAGCACCCGTCCACCGCTGAGTTCCTGGAGGTCGATCGTCGTCCGTGCGGTTTGCAGGGGGTGTCGTACGCGACGGACCGTGGAGTACTGGCGCAACGAAACACTCGTGCCCGCACTGACCGGTTCGAAGCGCCGCCACACCAGACTGGAAGCACGTGCCCTGCACCATCTGCATACTCAGATAACCGACCCCGATCTACGGCAGGCTCTGACACCGTCCTACCGGATCGGCTGCAAGCGCATCGTCTTTTCCGACACCTTCTATCCGGCATAGTGCCGCCCCACCACCACTCTGGTGACCTCCCCCATCGCCGAACTCGCCTCCACCGCCGTCCACACCGCAGACGGCCGGCAGCACGAGATCGACGTACTTGTTCACGCCACCGGCTTCCATGTTTCCGCCGCTCTGATGAGAGTGCCGATCCACGGTCGAAACGGGACGAGTCTGCAGGAGATCTGGACTCGCAACGGCGCCGCAGCCCATCTCGGCACCACCGTGGCCGAACTACCCAACGCCTTCATCCTCGGCGGACCGAACACCGGAGTCGGCCACACCTCGATACTGTTCATGCTCGAAAGCCAATTCCGTTACATCGCAGCCGCACTCGACGCCGCCGACCGCGCCGGCATCGACGCTCTCGTCGTACGCGAGCAAGCACAACACCGCTACACCACCCACCTCCACCGCGCCTCGGCTGCGACGACATGGACCCGAGCGGTTGCCACAGCTGGTATCTCGACCGCGAAGGGATCAACCGATCACTATGGCCCGGACCCACATGGCGCTACCGGCTACACACCAGAACATTCGATTGCCACAACTACACGCCCATTCGAGCATCTCAGGGCGCGCCACAAAGAGCGGCACGAGGCGACCATCGCACGCAGAACTTGTAACCGAGCAGTTCCCGGTCCATTCCCTTCACCGGAGACGGACCGGCCTTCGAGTACGTCGCTCGTGCCGGCTCCGGCCGAAGACGCAGCTTCGAGCGGCCAGTGATTGTCGGCTCGCTCCCGCAGGGTGAAACGGCGAGGTGAAAGCGCAAGCGGAATTTTCGGTTCCGTACGCTCGGTGAACGACCGCCGCTTCTCCGCAAGCGCGGTCGAGCTGTAGCCCTTCGCGGGCCACAGCGCCGGGCTTACCGCCACCGCCCTGTTGTCGGTGTCGGGTCCCGGTCTGCGGCTTACCCCTCGAAGCCGCACCCCTTGTGTCCCGGATCCCTCCCCCTCCCCCACCTCCGGGACACAAGGGACCTCCAGCACGACCTACTGCCTTCGGGCCGACAACCAGGCGCAGCCGATCACATACCGGCAAAGAATGATCGGTACATCAGCTCGAGCGCCGGCAACAGGACGGGACCGGAGCGAGGAAACCCGGCGGCGGAACGGCGGCCGGCGGCGCCACACATCACACCCACCGAATCAGAGGTCTGTTCGACTGGGTACCCTGTCCTTGCTGATCCGGGGGGCCGAAATCCGCAGCCCTGCTCCGCCGGGACGGCACGCAGCCATCAGGTGCAGGTGTTTGCGCGTACCACGTGAGGAACACTGTTGTCGCACGAAATGCACCATTTCGACATGGGCCTGTGGGTGCTGCTCCTGGCCTACGGAACCTCGGTCGCAGGATCGTTCATCGGCTTGTCCTGCGCCCACCGGGTCGCCGAGCGCCCGCCCGGCCCCGCGCGCTGGGGATGGCTGCTGATGGCCGCACTGTCGATCGGCGGGGTCGGCATCTGGATGACCCACTTCATCGCAATGATGGGCTTGGCCGTACCGGGCACCCTCATTCGCTACGACCCGACGCTGACCGCCCTCTCCGCGATTGTCGCCGTGGCCGCGACCGCATTCGGACTTCGGCTGATCGATCTGCGTGTCCTGGCCGGACGCCCGATCCTGGGCACTGCGGCATTGCTTGTCGGCAGCGCGGTGATGGGCCTGACGGTGAGTGTGATGCACTACAGCGGCATGGCCGCGATCCGCATCCGTGGCGAATTGTCCTACGACCCGATATTCGTCGCTGCGTCGGTGGGCATCGGCATCGGGGCCTCCATCGCCGCCTTGTGGCTGGCACGGGTCGCTGTAGGCCGTTCGACCCGTGTCCTCGGCGCGCTGGTGATGGGATGCGCGGTCGCGGCGCTGCACTACACCGGTATGGCAGGGGTGCACGTCTCACTCGATCCGGCAGCTCCGGCTCCGGACGGTGTGACCATCATGTCGTTGATGCTCCCGTCATACGTGCTCGGCACGATCGTCCTTGCTGTGCCCCTCGTCGCCTTGTTGCTCACTCCGCGAACTGCCGAACCCGGTCTCGACGAGGCCATCGCGAAGTGGACCTCGGAAAGCTCCGGAACCGAACCCGTCCCCGAGGAGCACGAGCGGGTCACCACGACCAGGGCGAGGCTTGCGACCGGAGGTCGGCGCATCACGCCTCGCCGATATCCCGCCCATCACAACGTACGGTGAACGTGGATCTCCGGTGGAGGCCGAGGCCTGTGGACAGCGGATCCCCGTCGCTGCGGACAAGCACTGCTTTCGCAGGCACGATTCTTCAAAGGAAGGCGCGTCCATCGGACTTGGCGGCACTCTCACTGCGTCCGCGAGTGAACCGAGCTGCCACGGTTGTTCCATGCTGTGGGCTGGAAGCGGGCTGTTCCACAGCGGGAATGCCAGTGTCGATAGAAACTTGTTCCAGTCGGGGACGCTGAGAACCCCGGTCTGTTTCGCCCTGTGTTGGGGGAGGGCGAAACAGACCGGCGTGCCTATTGCTCGTCCCATCGTGTGGATGACTCGTCCACCGAAGGATGCCCGATCACACTTTCCGATCCCCGTCCCTTCGGTGACGTCACGCCATGAAGGACGCGGCGAACATGAGGAACACGACGAACAACGCCGCCGTCCCCAGGCCTGCACCGATCACGGCGTCACGCTGATTCGACGCCAATCCCTTCTCCACTCGGCCTACGCCTGTCCATCCACACACGACGGCGATCCCGTCGGCAGGGATGGTGACGAGATCTCCGACGAGCGGTACGAAAGCAATTACCACCGCGATGATCCCGGCGATCAATGCTGCGCTACCGACCATATTTCGATAAGGAACGTCGTCGCCGGTCATGGCGCTTCCGCCCGTACGGCGACCGGGCACTCACGGTCCGTCCGATTGTGGGTGCAGAGCTCGAACGGGTCACCTTCGGCCGGGAACCGGGGGCGCACAGGCGGCAGGCTTCGACACAACGCTGAGATCGGCCGGTAGCTCGTCACGTCGATACCAGACGTAGATAGAGCAACATGTCGTCCGCTCGCACGGTGCCGACTTCAGGGGAATCCACCGGGATCAGCTGCTTGTCACGAACGATGCCGAGCACGATCACGGACAGTTGTCGCGGGGAGAGACTGACCAATGAACGGGAACGAGTCCGATCCGAACACGACCACCCGCATGCGACTGAGACAGTCACCCGGCGTAATCGTCGATGCGCGGCCCTGACCGCCGAACGTGCACCACGTCAATCGCACTCTTTCGCGATACCACTCGCCGTGTGCTCACATCTCGGCTCGGAGCCAAGGACTCCTGCCGGATCGGCAACCACCTGCTCGACCCAGGGCCGGCACAAGCTCTTCGCGTTCTGTATTCGATCTGCACCTAGAGGAGTTCGAGTGCATCGATGAGTTTGCGGCGTTCGTCGTCGGTGAAGTGTTTACGCACCGCAGCGGCGAGGACATCCGGGTCGGCGCGTAGCCGTTTGAGGGCCTGCGCGATCTTGTCGGCCGCCTCGAGCGGGCCGGCGGGGTCTTTCTCCGGCTGCTGGTCGGGCTCGGCCGTGTCGGCCTGATCCGTCGTCGGGGCGGGATCGGGGTTCTGCGCCGCCTGCCAGGCAGCGACCTGCTCTTCGAGCGGAACCCGCGCCAGCGAACGAGCCTGCCGCACCGCCAGATCCCCAGCGCGCAGGGCTGCCTGCAGTTCGGGTGCGAGCTTGAGCAAGGCCCGGCGTTGGGACACCCAGCCCTTCGACCGGCCGAGCTTGTGCGCCGCCGCGTCGGCGCTGCCGAATTCGGCGACCATCAGCTCGACGGCCTTGGCTTCTTCGAGCACATCGAAATCACGCCGGTCGATGTTCTCACTCGTTGCCGCCCACAGGATCTCGCCCTTGTCGACGGCGATGCTGTCGCGCAGGACCACATCGAGTCCGGGGCGGCCGTACTTCTGGGCGGCGGCCAGACGCCGGTTGCCGTTGACGACGATGTACTGCGCTTGGCCGAGGTCGTCGGCGTCGTCGGGCCACAGTTTCAGCCAGGCGCTGCGGCTGACGACGGTGCCCGGTTGCAGCTGCCGGTCGACGATGGTGGCCAGATCGGACAGGTCTCCGAGTTCGTCGCGGGGATTGCGGGGGTTGGCGATGAGCTGGTCGACGGGCACATCGGCAAGCAACTGCCCCTCGACCGGCACCGGCGCGGAGGCGGGTGTGCTGGAAGCGGGTGTGGTCGGGGTGCGTTTGCGGTCGACCGGGGAGTTGTCGCCGACGGCGCCGACCAGAGAGGCGAAGTTCGCGCGCCCACCCTTCGGTGCCATCAGCGACCCTCGTCCGCGAGCTCGAGGCTGAGCTTGTAGAAGTCCTCCCGGGCCTGCAGCGAGACGCGGTTGGCTTCGTACTCGGTGACCACGCGGCCTTCGGCGGCGGCGCGGGTGTGCACCTTGTAGTGCCGGATCACCGTGCGCGCGAGCGGCCAGCCGTTGGCCTGGACGAACGCGCGGGTCTGTTCGAGGTCGACCTTGCCGTCGCGGGGATCCCAATTGTTCACCACGACAATAAAATTCTTGCCCAATGGTTCGATGACCTGCTTGATGGTCCGCGCGGTCGGATCGAAACACAGGGGTTCGGGTTCGATGGGGACGATCACCAGATCGGCGACGTCGAGCACGGCGCGCAGCGCGTCGGCGGAAGTACCGGTGCCGAGCACGTCGGTGCCGTCGTCGGTGCCGGACAGGTCGATCCAGCCGGGGGTGTCGACGTAGACGTGTTTGATGCCGGGCAGTTTGTCGAGATTGCGCAGCACGTCGAGGTTGTCGTGGACCTGGTCGATCAGGAAGGGGAGTTCTTCGACGCGCGAGGCCCACCACACCGCCGAGCCTTGGGGGTCGACGGAGATCGCCGCGACCGGGGACTGGACATCGTCGTCGTCGCCGGCGGTGAGGACATCGGCTTTGACGGCGGCGAGATTCATGGTCAGGGTGGATTTTCCGACCCCGCCTTTTTGGTTGAGCATGACGTGCACAGCCATCGGTTACCTCCGTATGCTTCACCCCCGCGGTGGGGGCTACTTCGGACTCGCATCGTCATCTCCTGGCCGAGAAGACGATTGCGCCTGCACCACTGTAACGATTGCGATCCAGGGTGTCTGCGGCGCGCCACTCGTACAATAGACCCTTACAGGTCTACCGAACAACCTTTTCGCCGTATCATCGCAACTGTGCTGCGCTACCTGACTTTGCACGAAGTTGCCGACCGGGTCGGCATCACCTACAACACCGCCAAAGGCTATCTACGCAAAGGCGTTCTGCCGCAGTCTAATACGTAACGTTGTTCTCAAATCTGATGCCGCTGAGGCTAGTGACGCATGAATAACTTACCGCTGCATGACCATTGCCGAGCGAGCCCTGTTTCATCCCTCCCTGCGGAGAGCCACGCCACCTACATGCGCAGGCATGCACTCTGGAGACGGAGACGTATCGCGGAAATCCTGACATTCAAGCGTTCGCTCATGCATGCCCCGCCGTTCGAAGCCTTTTCGTCACTGTGACACCAGCTGCAACACGGGACGCGCGCAGCCCACCTCTTCACCCAACCCGCACAGAACACCCGAGCCCGCGTTGGCGGATTCGTTTCAATGTCTCCGGAGGCTGGTTTACCGCGGTAAACCAGCTCCCGATAGCGCTCACCCACCACCTCGTCGCATATAGTTCCTCAGGCATCCGCGGGCTCCGGGAGCCGAAGCCCACACGGGGACGAGGACTTCATGCCCGGGGAGCAGTTCCTCAACCCTTCGCAACCGAGGCGCCCGACTGTTCGATGCACCTACCGCACCTCCCAGGTCAGCACGGATCTACGAAACCGACACGGCGCCAATGCAATACACCTTTTACTAAGACACCTTGGAGCGTTGCCGAGCGCAACGCGCCCCAGAAGCGACATCCTCCGCCGTTGTGGGTGCACAACATCGGACGTTACGGATCTGTCGGAGTGACCGCGTTCCAGAATCGCTCCGGCAGCAGGTGCCACTGGTTTTGCCGCCGCGCCGGGTCTCACGATCGGCTCGCACATCCTCGAGCAGGGCGACCAGGTGCGGCCCCGTCGAGCAGTGCGCAGCCCAAGCACCTGCGTCCAGGCGCTGCGCGGCCGTTGAGAGATCTCCTCGCGCCGCTTTGATACGGGTACCAGCTGTGTACCGGACTGCTTTCAGATCCACCGCACCGGCCTCGTAGCCCAGCAAGAAGCTCTCGTCGAGAAGTCGCTCGGCCTCATCGAGATGGTTCTGCTCGTAGAGCAGTTCACCGAGTAGCGAGCCAGCGAGTCGTGTCGCGGTCCAATACCCGACTGATGTTCGACCACCAGTACTGGACGAAGTTCGGCATCTTCGGCGTCACCCCCGGCGGTGAGGTACCCGAATACCTCTACCAGGCGAACGCTCTCGCCGACCTGGCGAACAAGATCGGTGTGGACGAGACGGGCTCGCTCCGCACGGTCGACCGGCTCGACCCCGACGCCACCCGCGGCTGTGACCCGTAGTTCCACCGCGGCGACACCCTGTTCGACCGTTCCGTCGAGGCGTACTACCCCCGGCTCGGCAAGTACTCCCCCGACAACCGCGTCCCCACCTCCACCGCGAAGGCCCGCACACTCCTCGCCAAGGCCATCGGTCCAGTAGTCGACAAGCTCGCCGGACGGCTCGCGCGGAAGAACGACCCGGACCGCCTGCGTTCGCTCGTCGTCGGCCCGTTGGCGAAGATCATCCGGCCGGTGCTCGACAGCCCGAAGTCGAGCATTCTCGGCCCGTCGATACCGCACCGTCTACGCACTGAAAGTCGAAGCCAGCGCACTCGGCACCGTCGGTGGCCCGAAGACCGACGCGAAGGGACGAGCGCTGGACACCGAGGGCGAGGTCATTCCCGGCCTGTATGCCGCGGGTAACTCCGGCGGCGCGCCCACCAAGGGCTTCTACGCCGGCGCCGGCGTTACGTCGTTCGCCACCGGTGTCCCGGCTCGAGGCCGCGACTCACATGATGGCCGCAACCCACGCTGTCGACCTGCGCCGCTTGCCGAAGACCGACTCATTAGCGCGAGCGCGACTTGTTGTCGATGTTCATCGATGCTCTGATCGGTGCCGTAGCCGACGCCCTGTGCGGTGCCGGCTACGGCCAACGGTCCGACGAATACGTCAACACCCGAACCGGCTACCGACATCGAGACTTCGACACCCGGGTCGGCACGCTCGGTCGGCACGATGCCTCGATGGGCGTGGACCCAGGCCGGCACCAAGGACGGATTCCCAGCATCGCCATGCCGACCCGCGACGTGTCCACCGAGGAGGTGTTGCCGGCGTATCCGCCCAAGGGGAATGACCCTCTCGCTCCCGTTACCTCATTACACCCGCACGAACGGAACCAAAAGGGACGGGACGCTTACAATCGGGCTATGTGGAAGGACCGTCCCGTACTCGAGGTCCCTGACGTGGTGGGGTTCGACGCGGACGACGCATGTGCGATGGTGCGCGGTGCGGGACTGGTGCCTACCGGGCCGGACGGCGCCGCGGCTCCGTCCAGCGGAGTGATCGTCGCCCAGCGACCGATCGGAGCCGCCGGATCCGAGCAGGGCGCCGAAGTGATCTTGTGGAGTCAGGACAACGGTGATGCGCACGGCGCACCGGCGCCTCACCTCGAGGAGTCCGCAGGCCTGGACCCGGTATAAACGTCGACCGCCGGTGCCTGCGATCACGCCGAAGACGACGACGCGACCGCCTGCTTTCAGGGCAGGCAAGGGCTGTTCCAGGTTGGCGCCGTAGGCCACGGCATCGAGGCCGCCTGCTGCATCGATATCGTGCTGAGACCAACTTCGGAGATCAGGGACTGGAACATGCACCTCTGATTACCAAAGACAGGGAATGCGTGTGTCCACGTTCCCCTGTCACCACGACTTTCCCCAACGAGGTGACACGCTTACTCGGCCGGATTACCGCCATCTGATCAGCCCTGACGACTTCACTGCAGAAGCGCCTGTACCACTTGGGAGAAGTAAGAAGCCTCAGAGGCTGCCGGGGATGTCGAGAACCACGATCCCCGCCTCATCCTCGAGTGCGTCCCACAGGTCCGGGCGATCGAGCAGGTTGTCCGTACCGAGCACCGTGAAGTCGGTGGGTGCGCGCATGGTTCCGGTGCGGTCGCCGCTGGCCGCGAACACCGCGAGGCACGCGTGGACGTGCCGCAGGTCGTGCCGCGCCCAGTACCGGATGCCGTCGAACCCGGCATCACGTAACGCCAGAGCCCATTGCTGGGTCAGCGCATAGTCGGTGGTGGTGAACAGCTCGGAGGTCACCCCGAAATGGATCGCCCGGTTCGACGTCGCGTCGGCAAGACGCAGATCCTCTGGACGGCCATCCTCGAAATGTCCCGGTTGGCAGGTTCCTTTCGGGGAATGACGTCGATGCCGCTCCACGCTTCCAGCAACGTGATGAGCGCCGCGTTGGCGGTATAGCAGGTTCCCTCCAGTCCGGAAAGGTCGAAACGGCCCCCGCTGTTGTTGCTGAACCACCATGGCCCCCGCTGTGCAGCATGGCTACGGTAGACCGTCGTGCCGGCGAGAAAGACGGTTTCAGGGAACCGCCCGGAGCTGCTCCGGGGGCGGGGTCGCCTTGAGATGTTGTTGTGCGCGGCGAGCGTTCACGAAGCGAGCCGCTCCGCTGCTTGACCTCGATACGTTCGAGGCCGTCCGCCGCGAGCATGCGCGGCTGCCGATCAAAGTCGATGATCGACTGCCCACGGTGCAGGGTGGCGCCTGGTCTATAACCGCTGAGCACGCGGGCGCATGTGCTTTTATCGCCGCTCAGGTACAACTCGGACTTCCGAAACGGGTAGAGGTAGCCGGTGAACAGGTAGTAGCCGATCGCCTTCAAAAGTTTAGCGGCACAGTCTCGTTCGCCCACACCGACTCCGCTGCTCCACCTGTGTTCGAGAAACATCCAGGGCTTCGTGTACTCCACCATGAGGTTCTTAGAACAGAAAATCAGCCCGCGCCTTGCGGCAACGGGCTGATCATGATGCGAGCGATCCTAGCACGCGGGCACCTGGCGAATCATTCGTAGCCACCCGCGCTCACCACCTGGCACGGCCGGGTCGTTGCAGAGAACCAGCGAGCAGCCCGAGAACGACCCGGCGCCCCGGCAGCCCACTCGTCTGGGGCTGTAGTGGTTGGCGCCCTTTGGTGTTCCGGGCTTCACGCGGGCACCGGTCACGGTTCACTCGCGTGCCTGTGGTTTGTCGAGACCACCTCCGACATCTCACGAACGCAGAATTGGATTAAGATACGCTACGCCCCGTTACAGAAGACGTCCAGGGGAATGTAGGGTCATAGTGGGCAAGGAACTGTTCACACGTCCAACTCGCACGGAGAAAGACGCTGGTGAGGCTCCGTGCAGAAGTGGAGTAACGACCAGGACGACAGGTCTAGGAGACACATGACCGAGAAGGCCACTCGAGAGAGTGACAGAAGGAATGGTCGGCCCCGAAGTGAGCAGTCGCGTCGGGCAATTCTCGATGCCACGCTAGACCTGCTCGGTCATGAAGTGCTGAGCGAGATCACTATCGCGTCGATCGCGAGCAAGGCCAAGGTCGGCAAGAGCACGATCTATCGTTGGTGGCCGTCCCGAACCGCGCTGATTCTCGAGGTGATCGACGGTCTGCCTCCGATCGTCGCCGTCGACACAGGAAGCTTGGTCAGCGACCTCTGCGAGGTCTCCATGCAACTCAGCGAGTTGCTTGTCGCCTCGCCTCTCGGCAAGGTCCTTGCGCACTTCGCGGCAGACCGCACCGCACAGAACGATCCGAGCGTTCGCGACTACTTCGCTTCACGCACCAGGCCGATCTCGGATGTGTTCGAACGTGCGGTTGCGCGAGGTGAGTTCCCCGCAGTCCCTGAACCCGAGATGTTGATCCACATCGCCATGGGACCGATTCTCAACCGGGTCTTCTTCGGTGCTCAGCCGCCCGATAAGGAATTCATCACAACCGCGGTGCGTACCGTCATCGCAGGCTTTCCGATTGCGCTCGCTTCTGACGGCGACGCTGGAAAATGAGACCATAACGACGCTCGACAATGACTGCCACCCGGACAGATCGAATGGGTGCTCTCAGTAGAGGATTGGGCGCGGATCCGACGACTGGTCGCGGACGGTGTTCCGCGACGACAAGTGACGCGGGATCTGGGGATCGGCAGGGCCACCGTCGACCCGGCAGTGGTCTCGGATCGGCCGGCGAAGTACGCACGCACAACCGGCCCGGATATCGTTCACACAGTTCGAGGCCAGGGCGCGGGCGCTTCTGCGCAAGTATCCGCCAGATGACCGCGAAGGTGATCGCCGAACGGGTCGGTTGGGAAGGATCGATCCCCTGGCTCCGGGACTACACGCGGATATGCCGATCTGGATCTGGCGCACTTTCCGTGATTCGTTTGGCGCACTTGTTCATACGTAATGGACGACGCGCTTGCGGAGCAGGTCGAAGTTGGCTCGCCCGTACATCTGTCGTTTGAGCATCTTGATTCGGTTGACGTGCCCTTCGACCGGGCCGGAACTGTAGGCCATAGTCAGTCCCGCGGTAACGGCATCGAGGTCACGGAGCAAGCCTGCCGCGAAGGACCGCAACGCGGGCGCGCCGTCGCGGCGGGCGCGGGCGATCCACTCCTGCACCTTGTGACCGCGTCGGCCGACCATGATCTCGGCGAAGTCCCGCACGAGCCGGCAGGTGGTGGCCAACGCCGGGCTGCGCGTAAGCAGGGCTTGTCGGCCGGTGCGGTCCTCGTCGGTGAGACGATCGGGATGGCGAGTGAGCCATCCGGTGACCTGCCGGACGCTCGGCGCGGCGGGGCGCGGCGGCGCTGGGGCGGCCGCATCGCGCAGCGGATAGACGAATCGTGCGACGGTCTTGGCGCTGCCCCGATATCCGAGTGCGGTGATCTCGCGGGTGAGCCGTGCGGCGTCGAGACACCCGCCATCGATGCGTTCACGCAGGTAAGGCGCGTACTCGTCGAGTATGCTGCGGCCCTTTCGCGCAGTGGAGATCAAGGCGTGGGCGTCGGAAGCGCGGGCGAAGCGGCGGACCGTCTTGGGATCCAGTTCCAGGATGCGCGAGACGTCGGAGAGTGTGCGTCCCTGGGTGAGCAACTCGTGTACGGCAGCGTGGCGTTCGATGGTGCGTGTGACGATACGGTTCTCGACCGGCCCGGTGCTCGGAGGCGGCGTCGTTCGGTTCGGTCCGACGACGGTGGTTTCGGTGGGGGTGTGCAGGTCGGCGCGGTGGCGAATGACGGTCTTCTCCACCGCACCCACCAGGTTGTGCCACAGGTGCCAACGATCGGCAACCTGGGTGGCCTCAGGAGCGCCGGTGCCGATGCCGTCGGCGTACGCGCCGGCCCGATCCCGGCACACGATCTGGACCTCGGGACGGCCACGCAACCACGTCGCGACGGTGTCCGCGGTGCGGTCGGGCAACAGATCGATCGGGGTACGGGTGGTCATGTCGATGACGACGGTGCCGTAGACATGGCCCCGGCGGAGCGCGAAGTCGTCGATACCCAGAACGGGCACCTCCTCGACGGGCCGATCGGGGATCGCCCGAACGGTTCGCAGCACGGTGTCGCGGCCGACCGCGACGCCGAGCTGGTTCGCGAGCCGGGCGCCGGCCCGTCCGGCCACCGCCAATCCGATCGCCTCGATCATGGCCGCCGCTGCGGGCGTGCGCCGGCTCCACGGAAGCGTCAAACCCGAAATTTGCTCGGTGAAGGTCTTTGCGGCGCAGTCGGTCGTGTCGCAGAAGAATCGGCGGACCCGAATGTCGATCAGGACCGGATACCCACCGATTGCGGTATCGGCCAGTTGCCGACGATACCGAGAATGCACGCGACGCGCTTCGCCGGCACAACGTGGGCACGACGCCCGCTCACCCCGCGGCCGAGCCTCGATGCGGATGGTCGCACCTACCCGCCGGACGTCGAGAACATCGACACTGTCCAAATGCGGGAACAAGTCCATCCCGCCGTCTTCAGCGCACCCGGACGATACTCAACCACCGATGTCGGTGCAGGTCAGCGACACGCCAGAGGCTTCACGGAAAGTGCGCCAGATCCGCCGATCTCCCTGTCGCCGGACACGTTCGTCCCTGCTGATGGACAGTTGACCTCCTTGTGGATGGACACGGGGCCGGCGGTGTGTCGGTCCGGCTACAGACGCCCTCCGGGGTTCTGCTCCAGGATCGTCCATCTTCGACCCGGCGCGTCAGTACCCTCTCGGCTATCTTCCGAACCGGGCATGGGCACCAATGATCGCGCCGCCGACCTCGAAGGCGACGCCATCCTCACCGCACCATCCAGAGATCGGCAGCCGGTCACCCGGAAAAACCGGGGCCGCGAAACGTCCCGACAACTGCGTCAGCTCGGCGGGGTGCACGCCGAGTTCCCGGGCCAGCGGCAGCGTGCTCGCCGCGAGGGTGCACAGTCCGTGCATGATCGGCCGCGGCTGACCGATCCGCGCGGCAGCAACGGGATCAACGTGAATATGGTGCATGTCACCGAGGAGGCGGTATGTCGCCGCCTGGTTTTCCCAGGTGACCAGTTCGGTGGTCAGGTCGGGGTCACCGACCGGGGTTGCGGTTCTGGCCGGGCCGCGTTCGCCGCCGAATCCTCCGTATCCCGGGGCGAACAGTGACCAGGTGGCGACGAAGTACTCGCTCTCGATGACGACGTCCAGCACCGCGGCGGCACCCTTGTCCCACACCTCGCCGACACGCGCCGAGAGCGTCACCTCGCCGGAGCGCGGCAGCGGTGCGAGCACGGTCAGTTCTTGCGCGCCGTGCAGGGCGGTCTTGGTGTCGAACGCGCCGCGCGCGCCGAGTTCGTCGGGTGCCCACTGCGCGAGAGTCAAGGCGAACGTGGGCAGCACCCGCAGCCGGTCCTCCACCACGAGATCCAAGTCGGTCGCCTGGGCGCCCACGGCGAGCGCGTAGAGGATCGCGTCGCGCTCGGTGTAGCGCACGGTGCGGGTGCCGAGGTCGACCCCCCGCCACGCATCGGCCGGTTTCTGTTGTATTGCTGTCATTGTCCGGTCCTTCCAGGTAGTCGCGTCCGAGAGCGCCGAGCGTCAGGGCACTTGGGAAACCACGGCTCCTGCCGTGACGCATCATGTTCTCGGAATACTCGGGCGGGTGGAGGCCTTCATGGATGAGGTTCTCGGTCTCCCCCGCTGGGCCAGAGGCTGAGTTTGTTTCTCGAGGTGTACGAGTGTCAGCGGGGTGCGGTGGTCGTAGGAGACCGCGAGGTAGATGGTGTCGGCGGCAGATGGTTCATCCCGGACATCTGTCGACCGTCGGGTCCGTCTTCGGTGTGCCGACGATGTCGGCAATCGAGTAGATGCAGGGGCCCGTGTCCACCGCCGGGTTCTGATGTCCTCGAACAGGATGGGCTTGCCGTCGAATCAGCGGTGGTCTGTTACAGGTCCAGCACGAGACGTTCGCAGGTCGCGCGCGAAACGCAGATCATCAGGCGGTCGTGGGCGGCTTTTTCGCTCGGTTCGAGGACGGTGTCGCGATGGTCGATGGTGCCTGACAGTACCGGTGTCTCACAGCTGCCGCAGGTGCCTTCTTCGCACGAGGACAAGACGTCGATTCCATTGTCGAGCAGTACATCGAGGATCGTCTTGTCGGCTGGGACGGTGAGCACGCTGCCGTCGGAGGCGATTTCGATCTCGAAGTCCACGTTGTTCGCGGTCTGTTCGCCGGTGATGGGCTTGAAGCTTTCGGTGTGGACTCGGTCCGGGAGCCAATTGCGGCAGTGCGTCCGGACTGCGTCGAGCAGCGCGGTCGGGCCGCAGCAGTACACCTCTGTACCGGGCCGGGGACGTCCCAGAATGGAGTCGAGGTCGAGCAGTCCTCTTTCGTCCTGCGGTATGAGCGTTACACGCGGCCCGTACTGCTCCACGAGGTTTTCGGCGTAGGCCATCGATGTCGCGGTCCGCCCGCCGTAGAACAGTGTCCAGTCCGCTCCAGCGGCATGCACTGCAGCCATCATGGGCAGAATCGGGGTGATGCCGATGCCGCCGGCGATGAAAAGGTAATGCTCTGCGCGCTTCAGCTCGAAGTGGTTGCGCGGTCCGCGAACACGGATGTTGTCGCCTTCGGCGAGGTGTTCGTGAACGTGCCGGGACCCGCCGCGGCTCGCGGGATCCAGGAGCACCGCGATCCGCCAGGTGGTGCGGTCGGCGGGGTCGCCGCACAATGAGTACTGGCGGGTGAGGTCGTCGCCGAGAACGAGATCGATATGAGCGCCGGGCGCCCAGGCGGGGAGGATCTCGCCGCGGGGGTCGGTGAGCTCGAGTTCGACGACGTCCTCGGCGCACACTCGTCGGCTTCGGACGTGGAGAAGCAGGTCGGAATCGGAATCGTGGGGCATGGTGATCTTCGTTCTCAGTTCGACGGGGTTTCGGCGGGTGTCTGTTCGGCGGCGGGTGTGCCGCTTCCGAGGCGACGGCGGGAGGGTGCAGTGACGGTCCATGCGGTGGTGATCATGCGTTCGGTTTCGCGGTCGAGATAGTCGTCGAGCGAGGCGGTGAGCGCATCGTTGAGATTGGCTTTCATCGCTCGCAGAGATTCCGGGCGAGACGCTGCGATGCCTTGCGCCATCGCAACAACCGATGGGAGGAAGTCTGCCGGATCGAAGACGCCGTTGACGAGGCCGAGACGTTCGGCAGTCTCGGCGTCGATCTTGCCGGGCATCAGGAATACCTCCCGGGCGCGTGCGGGACCGAGGAGGCGGGTCGCGAACCAGATGGCGCCCAGTTCGCCCGGTATCCCGTGAGCGAGAAATGCTGTGTTGAATCGTGCGTGTGTGGCAGCGAATCGGAGATCGGTGGCCAGTGCCAGCGCCAGACCCGCGCCTGCGCAACCACCGTTGACCGCTGCGATCGTGATTTTCGGCATGCGGTGGAGTTGCCGCACCACTCGCACGGCCCCTTCCATCTGCCGACGGTGCGCATCGGGTGATCGTTCCCATTCGGCAGGGGTGTCGTTCTTGCTGCTTGGCATTCCACCGACGTTGAAATGGCGTCCGGTGCCGGTGAGCACCAGGACGCGTATGGACTCGTCCGCCGCGACGTCCCCGAGTACGCTCTCGAGGTTCGACACCTGGCTGTCGGTGAAGGCATTTCCCAGTTCGGGTCGGTTGAATTGGACGAGTGTGACGCCGTCCGCGTCGGTGCGTCGAATTTCAGGGGTCATGGGGATCCGTTTGTGCCGTCGGGACTTCAGGACGCATTGGTAGATAATCCTGCTGCTGCAGAAGATATTTCGTCGAGTCGATCGAGCATCGGCATGCGGTCTTGGCCGATGCTTGCCGCGAAACGGTTGGCGATCTGCTCGGGTGTCCAACGCTTCTCGGCGTATGCGGTGCGGATTTCTCGCGGTTGTGCCCACAGCGCGATCTTCGGTCCGGTCACTGTGTACACCTGGCCGGTGATGTCCGCTGCATGCTCGGACAGGAGGTAGACGACCATCGGCGCAATGTCCTCGGGTTCGCCGATCTCTCCGACGTCGAACGGGATCCCGGCGGACATGCGGGTGTTCGCGACCGGTGCGATCGCGTTCGCGGTGACGCCGTACTTGTGTAATCCCAAGGCGGCGCTTCGGACCAGCGAAATCACCCCGCCCTTGGCGGCGCTGTAATTCGCCTGTGAGATGCTGCCGGTGAAAGCGCCGGAGGTGAATCCGATCAGCCGGCCCCCGCCCTGTTTGCGCATGACGGCGGATGCGGCGCGGAAAACGGTGAACGTGCCCTTGAGGTGGGTCTCCACGACGGGATCCCATTCCTGCTCGGACATGTTGAACAGCATGCGCTCTCGCAGGATCCCTGCTACGCACACGACGCCGTCGAGCCGCCCGAACTCGTCGAGTGCGGTCTGCACGATGCGTCCCCCGCCCTCCATCGTCGTGACCGTGTCGGCGACTGCGACGGCGGTTCCACCCGCGTCGCGGATTTCCTCGACCACCCGGTTCGCGACCTCGCTGGTGGGGTTGGCTCCGTCGATACTGACGCCGTAGTCGTTGACGACCACCTTGGCGCCCTCGGCGGCGCATGCCAGCGCAATCGCACGCCCGATACCTTGTCCGGCGCCCGTGACGGCGACGACCTTGTCCTGGAGGAAGGTGCCCATGTCTACTCCTGTCGTTCGTGGGGCGATCGTGCGGTCAGGCGAGGCGTTCGATGATGGTGACGTTGGCCAGGCCGCCGCCCTCGCACATCGTCTGCAACCCGAAGCGCCCGCCGGTGCGTTCGAGTTCGTGCAGCAGCGTGGTCATCAGTCGAGAACCGGTCGCTCCGAGCGGATGCCCCAGTGCGATGGCACCGCCGTTGACATTGACCTTCGCGTGATCGATGCCGAGCTCCTTCTCCCAGGCGAGCACAACCGACGCGAAGGCCTCGTTGGCTTCGAACAGGTCGATGTCCTCGACACCGAGGCCGGTCCGTTCCAGAGCGCGCTGCGTGGCGGGGATGGGCGCGGTCAGGATCAGCGTCGGATCGGCGCCCCGGCAAGAAACGTGGTGGATCCGCGCCCGAGGGCGGAGGTTGTGCTCGCGCACCGCACGCTCGGAGGCGAGCAACACCGCAGCAGCGCCGTCACAGTTCTGGCTCGCCAAACCCGCGGTGATAAGTCCATCGGGGGAAATGGAGCGCAGCGCCGCCATCTTCTCGAGTGAAGTGTCGCGCCGCGGGCAGCTGTCAGTGGAAACTGCTCCCAGCGGGATGATTTCGCGTTCGAATCGACCCTCCTCGATAGCGTGTACCGCGCGGCGGTGGCTCGTCAGAGCGAACTCTTCCATCTCGTCACGGGTGATCGACCATTTCTGCGCGATCTGCTCCGCCGCGGTGAACTGTGACGGCTGGACGCGTCCGTAGCGCTGTGTCCAGCCATCCGATCCGAGGAACGGCTCGCCGAAGGCCGGGTCGACCCGGCCGGCCGACGAGATCGGAACGGTACTCATGTTCTGGACACCGCCGGCGATGACCAGGTCGACGGTCCCGGACATGATGCCCTGCGCCGCGAACTGGACAGCCTGCTGCGAAGATCCGCATTGCCGGTCGATCGTGACCCCCGGCACCTCCTCGGACAGTCCGGCTGCGAGCCAGGAGGTGCGGGCGATGTTGAAAGCCTGCGAGCCCAGGGTGTTGAGGCAGCCGAAGACGACATCGTCGACCGCCGCCGAGTCGAGATCGGCCCTATCGATCAGGTTTTTCAGTACGTGAGCGCCGAGGTCGGCTGCGTGAACGCCCGAAAGGTCCCCGCCTGTGCGGGTGATGGGCGTGCGGACAGCGTCGACGATGTATGCCTCGTGCATTGCTTCCTTCTGGTATCGGTGCAGAGTGTGCTGGTGGCGAGTAGGGAACTCTGTGTGCCGGGGTGCAGGCGGGATCAGGCGGTGGTGAATCGGATGGGGACGGAGTTGAACCCCTGGACGAATTCGGCGTATTTGCGGCGGCAGCCGTCCCAGTCGACTTCGTACGTATCGATCGCCTCGAAGAACTCTTCGAGCATGATCGTGCCGAGCCGAAGTGCGATGCTCTCGCCGAGGCACTTGTGCTGGCCGTGCCCGAAGAGCAGGTGCCGCTGGTAGGTGCGGTGGATATCGTAGGTGTCGGCGTCCGGGAACTCGCTTTCATCGCGACCTGCAGAACCCCACATGAGGATGAGTTGTTGGCCGGGGAGGAGCTTTCGGCCGCAGACCTCGACCTCGTTGACCACCTCCCGACATAGAATGTCGGTCGGGTGGTCGAATCGCACGGTTTCCATGAAGGCATTGAGAAGCAGGCTGCGGTCGGCGCGAACCGCGGCAAGCTGCTCAGGATTTCGGGCGAGGTAGTACAGGGTCGCTGCGACGCTGATCTCGGTCGTTTCGGAGCCGGTGATGATCAGGGTGAGCAAGTTGCCGAGGATTTCCTGATCGGTCAGAGAACGACCCCGGACGGTGCCGTTGAGCAAGGACGCCAGATCACCTCGGGCGCTCGACGGGTCCCGACGAGCCTCGACGACCAGCTCTTGAAGGTATTCGAATACTTCGGCACCTGCTTCGGCATTGCTCGGGGACGTGCCACGCTGCCCGTATTCGCGGACGAAGAGTTGTTCGGCACGGTGCCGAATCCGCTCCGAGTCGGCGGCGGGAAGGCCGGCCTTGTGGCCGGCGAAGCGAGCGGCGACACGGCTGGCGTAATCGCGGAATACATCCATGGTGCCGTCGCCACCCTCGACGAGCGGTGTGATGACTTCACGAGCGAGCGTACGCATGTATGCCGCGTCGTGATCCGCCGCCGCCTTGTTGTAGGCGGGTTGGAGCAGCCTGCGAGCAGCAGCGTGCTCGCGCGGATCGGTCTGGGTGAAATTGGGGAAACTGGGTTCGCCGAGCAACGAATTCATCGGCGGCGAACCGCGATGCTCGGTCGTGAAGTTCTTCAGATCCCGGGTGACGCGCCAAACGGCTTCGAAGCTGCACAACGCCCACGCATCGTACTGGGGTAGGTAGTGCAAAGGACCTGCAGCACGGAGCTTTTCGTAGATCGGGCGAGGGTCGACCATGGCTTCGGGTGCGAACGGATCGTAGTCGACAGCTGCCTGATCGGTTGCCGAAATATCGGAAGTCATCTTGTCAGGGGTCCTTCGTGTCAGTAGCCGTGCACGAGATCGACGACATTGTCGAGAGGCTGGGCGGCGGTCCATCGGACGAGGTTGTCGGCGAAGGACCGCATGATCGCTTCCCACACGCCCCTCCCATTCCAAGAAGCATGGGGACTGAAACGTACTCGCGGATGCCGGTACAGCCAGTGACCGGCCGGTAACGGTTCGATGGGCGCAACATCGATCGATGCCAGTGCGATTCGTCCACCGTCGAGCGCTTCTCGGAGGTCTTTTTCGACGATCAGCCCGGCGCGGGCCACGTTGACCAGGTGGGCGTCGGGTTTCATCAGGGACAGGAACCGCGCGTCAACGATGCCCTCGGTGGCCTCGGTGAGGGGCGCGGCGAGCACGACGTGGTCGGCGTCTGCGAGCAGGGCTTCGAGGGTGCGCACGAGTGTCACTCCCGGAACCGGGCTCGGGGTGTCGCTGCGTCGTAGCGCCTTGACCTGGGCACCGAAGGCGAGCGCCCGAGTAGCCAGGGCGGTTCCGGTGGCACCGAATCCGAGGATCGCGATGGTGCTGCCGTGGATCCCGCCCAGTTCCGGTCCCCCCCACCGTTCGGGCGGTTCGTGAACCCAGGATTCGGGCAGCCGCTTTTCGGCGGTGAGGATCTGTGCCATCACCCATTCCGCGATCGGGACCGATGTCGCGCCGCGGCTGATGGTCAGTGTCCGGTCGCCGAGCAGGTCGACGGGGAACTCGTCGACGCCGGTGCCGACGGTGTGGATCCACCGAACGCCGCGGTCCAGGACCTCGGGCAGGTTCGGGGTCCCCTGCATGAGCGTCAGCAGGACCTCGCCGCGAGCGTTGTCGTCGATCGGCCCGTGCTGCGGGACCGCAACGATCTGGGCGTCGACCTCGGCTTCGGCCAGCATGTCCTGCAGCAGGGGCAGATCGCCGAGGTGACTGAGGATGCGGGGTGGGGTCATGATGCGTTCCCGGCGACCGACTCGGCGAGTGATTCGCTGGTCAGTCCGTGGTGCCCCCAGGCGTCACCGCCGGTGAACTCGTTGGTGATCCACGTTTCCTCGTCGACGAGGACCGGGTCGCAGCCGATCTCGACTTCGAAGCCCGCGGGGCTGCGCATGTAGAACGAGAGCATGCGGTCGTTCTTGTGGCGGCCGAGCGATGCGGTGATGGCCAGACCCGCTTCGGTTGCGCGGTCGAGTGCTGTGCCCACCTGATCGACATCGGCGACCTCGAGCGCGATGTGGTGGGTTCCCGAGACCGGACCGACGGCGCTGAGCGCGATGCTGTGATGGCGCGGGGTGCATCGCAGGAAGTGAATGGCCATGCCCTCGCCGAAGTTCATGAAGTCGGAGGTGCGCATGCCCAGCACGGACGTGTAGAACTCGAGGGCGGCGGGCAGATCCTGCACCATCAACACCGCGTGGCCGAATCCACCTTCAGTGACGAAGCCCGGCTCGCCCAGCGGAGAGCGGAATGCGCCGTCGACGGTCGGGCCCCAGAAGATCTCCAGTCGGGTCCCTGCAGGATCTTCGAACCAGACCATGGCCTGCACGCCTCGTTCGGCGAGTTCGGTTTCGGCGGCAGCCTTGGGTGCGGCGCCGGCTGTCTCGAGGATGCGGACCGCGTCGTCGAAGCTGGCGCGGTCGTTGACTTCGAATCCGATGAATCCGATGCCGGGGGTGTTGCTCTCTCGGGCCGCGATACGCCAGCTGCGATCATCGGCCTTGAAGTAGGACGCGTCGTCATCCCCGGCCGGACGGGCGACCTGCTCCAATCCCACGACGGTGGTGGCGAATCGGTCCCATTCCTGTCGGTTGGGGACGTCGAGTCCGATGTATCCGATGCCGCGAAGATTCATGTCGTTTCTCCTGGGTTCAGTCGAGCAGGTCGGGCTGCTCGAGGGTGATCTCGGTGAAGTAGCTCTGGAAGCCGAGCCAGCCGGCGTAGGACGAGCCGGCCTGCTGGTTGGTGTGCCGTGCCATCTCGTGGTCGATGACCTTGTAGGGGAGTCCGGTGGCCTCGAGTCGCATCTGCGACTGACAGGCTTGGTCGAAGAGCAGGAACCAGAAGACCGCTTCGTCGACGGTCTCACCGACGGTGATGTGGCCGTGGTTCTCGTGGATGACGGTGTTGACCCCGCCTGCGGCGGGTGACTGCTCGGCGAAGGCCTCGCCGATCCGGTCGCCGACACCCAGGTCGAAGACGACACCCTCGAACCCTTCGACGATCCGTTGGGACTCGTAGAACGAGCACGCATCCTGACTGGTGGGCTCGATGAGACGCCCGGTCGCCGACCACGGCCGGCCCCACGGGGAGTGCGAGTGACAGGCGGCGACGACCCGGGGATTGTGATGGTGGATGCGGGAGTGGATCGCGAAAGCCGCGGCATTGACCATCTTGTCGCCCTCGACGACGGTGCCGTTGCGGTCGACGAGCAGCAGATCGGACACTCGCATCTTGCTGAACGGTGTCGACAGCGGGTTGACCCAGAAGTGATCCAGGTGTTCGGGGTCGCGAACGGTGATGTGCCCGGCGATACCCGTCGTGAGGCCGAGCTTGGCCAGAACCCGGAAGCCGGCCGCCAAGCGCTCCTTGCGATGCCGGCGTTCCTCGGCGAGGTCGGTGAACGTCGGCGGGGCGATCCGGGACATCGTCTCCGCGACGGCGTCGCGTTCACGGGTCGAGGCGATGGGCTGGGCAGGCATAGAACTTCTCCTCGGTGGGTGGTGGAACCGATCGATCCGAGCGGGTATTGCAACGCTACGACTCGTATCGTAACCTTGAAGTGTGAGGGAGGCAACACCCCGTTTTCGATACCCACATCCATCTAATGCCTTGTCGCACAATGAAAGAGGTTTCAATGTCCGTTCACAGGGTCGAAATCGGCCTGGTCTCCGAGCGTGATGATCTGGTCGACTTCTACCGCGACACCTTCGCCTTCGAGGTACTCGAACCGCGCTCGGTCCCCATGGGAACCGTCCACCGACTCGGTGCCGGCGAGGCGATGGTGAAGATCATGGTTCCCGACGACCCACCAGCAATGGCGGAATCGGCGCGCGAGCAATTCTGGGACCGCGCCGGACTGCAGTACTTCGCGGTGTGGGTCGACGACCTCGACGCGGTGGCGACGCGGTGTGTGCGCGCGGGAGGGGTCGTTGCGGCGGGCCCGCTCGACGTGCGTCCCGGCCTGCGATCCGCGCTCGTACACGATCCCGACGGCAACGTCCTCGAGGTCATGGAGGCGACACCGTGACCCTGCTCCAGGCCGCAACCCTCTGGGAGCTGATCGACACGCGCGCGGCCGCAACACCGCGAAACATCTTCCTCGTAGACGACTTCGAGCGCACCATGACGTTCGCGGAATACCGCGACGCGGTGCTGAACACCGCCGCCGGACTGAAGGACCTCGGGGTCGAAGCCGGCGACACCGTCGCCTGGCAGCTGCCGACCTGGCTCGAATCCATGGTGCTCATGGGCGCGGTAGCACGACTCGGCGCCCGCCAGCTCCCGCTCCTTCCGATCTACCGAGAAGCCGAACTGTCGCGACTGCTCGACCGCTCGGGCGCGCAGGTGTGGGCACTGCCCTCGCTGTGGAAGGGCACCGACTACCACGCACTGTCCGAACGGGTACGGCGGACCAATCCCGGAATACGAACAGTGTTCTGCGACAACGACCTACCGGTCGGCGACCCAGCGATCCTACCGCCGCCGCAGGTATCCGGTTCACACGTGACGTGGCTCTTCCCCACCTCCGGCACCACCTCGGCTCCGAAGATCGTGATGCACACCGACCACTCGATCATGGCCGGAGGTGCGGCCTTCTGCCACGCACAGGGGCTGCGCCCGGACGATCGGTACGGCATCGCCTTCCCGGTCACACACATCGGCGGGGCGAACAATCTTGCCGGAGCACTCCGATGCGGATACTCACTGGCGCTCAGCCAATCCTTCGATCCGACCGAAACGACCGCGTCGTTCCGGCGTCACAACGTCACCATCGCCGGTGGCGGGCCCGCCTTCTACGCGGCGTTCCTCGCCGAACAACGACGCAATCCGAGCGAACCGATCCTCCCCCACCTGCGGTTCATGACCGGCGGCGGCGCACCCATGCCGCCGGCGATGCATCGACAGGTGCGCGACGAGATCGGCGGCGCCGGCTGCGCGCACGGCTACGGCATGACCGAGTCCTGCATCGTGGCGATGAACCACCCCGATGACACAGACGAACACCTGGCCAATACCGTCGGACGGCCGGTCCCCTACGTCGAACTCGACGTGCTCGGAGCCGACGGACCTGTCGCTGCCGGTGAGAGCGGGGAAATCCGTATCCGCGGCGAAGCCGTCTTCCAGGGATACCTCGGTGAACCGACATCCGGCCTGGACGCCGACGGATGGTATCGCACCGGCGACATCGGGCAACTCGACGAGGACGGCTACCTGCACATCACGGGCCGACTCAAAGATATCGTCATCCGCAAGGGTGAGAACATCAGCGCCACCGAACTCGAGGACGTGCTCTACGCACATCCGGGCATCGACGAAGTAGCGGTCATCGGCCTCCCCGACGACGAACGCGGCGAGCGGGTATGCGCGGTAGTCTGCGTAACCCCAGGCCAGCAGGTGACACTGTCGGACATCGCCGACCACTGCACCACCGCCGGACTGATGCGACAGAAAATCCCCGAGCAACTCGAGGTAGTCGACGCGTTGCCGCGCAACCCCGCCGGAAAGGTCCTCAAAAAAGACCTACGCAACCGCTTCGCGGCGAGCGTGGCCCGATGAAGGGCGGATCGTGTCGGACACGTTGAGAAATCGGTGCGCGATCGTCGGCATCGGGCACACGCGCTACACACGCGGAACCTCCGCATCGACGCTCGAGCTGCAACTCGAGGCCGCAACAGCGGCACTCGCGGACGCAGGCCTGACCCCGGCGGACATCGACGCGGTGATGCCGAACGACATGTCCGATCGGATCGCCGAGGAGTTCATTCTGAACCTCGGACTCGAGGACCTCGCATTCACCTCGACCATGCATACCGGCGGCGCGAGCGTCATCTCCGCAATCCAGAGCGCCTGTATGGCGATCACCACCGATGTGGCGACGTGTGCGCTGGTGGTCGCGGGACGGCGGGGCTACAGCGAGCAACGGGTGTCAACCACCAGTGTTCGCATCATGCCGGTACTGGCAACGGTGAACGAATTCGAAAAACCCTACGGCAACCTCGTCGCAGCCCAATGGTTCGCACAATCCGCACAGCGACACATGCATGAATTCGGCACCACGAGCGAACATTTCGGACACGTTGCCGTCACATGCCGCGAGCACGCCAACCTCAACCCGAACGCATACATGTACAACCGGCCGATGACCCTCGCGGACCATCAGTCCTCGCGGATGATCACCAGCCCGTTTCACCTACTCGATTGTTCCCTCGAAACCGACGGCGCAGCGGCGATCGTCATCACGAGCGCCCAACGTGCGACAGACCTGCCGCACGAACCGATCCTGATCAGCGGGGTGGGAGAGGGCCATGGATCGCCACCGACGTCGATTACACAGAAACGAGACATCACCTTCGTCGAAGGCATGCACTTCGCCGGCCGCCGCGCCTTTTCGATGGCCGGTATCGGACCCCACGAGATCGACTGCGCCCAGTTGTACGACGGCTTCACCTGGTTCGTCCTCGCAAGCCTCGAGGCATTGGGATTCTGCGGGCGCGGTGAGGCAGGTCCGTTCGTCGCCGACGGTCGGATCAAGCTCGGTGGGCAGCTACCCGTCAACACCCACGGTGGTCTGCTCTCCGAGGCCCACGTGTCCGGAATGAACCATGTCATCGAGGCGACACGGCAACTACGTCGCTCGGTCGAACCGCAGCGGCAGGTCGCCGATTGCGAGACCGCCCTGGTCACCAACGAGGGCGACTTCCACGAAGGATCGGTCCTCATCCTACGGAGAAGAGAACCGTGAATCGTGCACCCCTCCCCGACCCCTCAGCGCTGGCCGAGGGTTTCTGGGCTGCCGCCCGCCAGGGACGACTGGTGATCCAACGCTGTCACGCCTGTGGCGTGCTGCGCCACTACCCGCAGCCGCGTTGCCCGCACTGCCAAAGCAGCGACTGGGGCTGGACAGAGATCACCGGACGCGGCGTGATCCACAGTTTCACCGTCACCCACCAGGCATTTCACCCGAGCTGGGCGGACCGAGTGCCCTACGTCGTTGCGACCGTCGAACTCGATGACGCTGTCCGAATGGTGACCGACCTCGACGAACCCGCCGAAATGGTGGCCATCGACGCACCGGTCGAGGTGTTCTTCGACCGTATCGACGATGAGCACACACTGCCGCGATTTCGGATCCGACAACCCGACAACGCCGACGAACAGACCAGATAAGTGATCGGGCCCTCGCTCGGCAGACACTCGACCAGAAACAACAGGAGAAGTCGATGGACCCCACAGGTCTGCACGAAGTGGACTATCGGGAAGAAAACGGTGTCGCCTGGGTGACGCTGCACCGGCCCGACACGCTCAATGCTCTGAGTACCGCAATGCGCAGCGAACTGCGCCACATCTGGCGCACACTACGAACCGAAGACGACATCCGATGCGTCGTTCTCACCGGCTCGGGCAACCGATCCTTCTGCACCGGGATCGACCGGTCCGAGATCCTCGACAGTGACGAGCCGTTCGACCCGTACGCCTACGACGACCTGGGAGCGGAGATCGGTCCGAAATCCAACGGGCTGTGGAAGCCGGTCATCGCCGCGATCAACGGGATGGCGTGTGGCGGCGCGTTCTACCTTCTCGGCGAGTCGGAGTTCGTAATCGCCGCCGAACATGCGACCTTCTTCGACCCCCATGTCACCTACGGGATGGCGGCGGTCTACGAACCGATGTTCCTCAGCGGTCGTATGGCCTTCGGGGACCTCATGCGGATGTCGCTCCTCGGGCTCGGTGAACGACTCTCGGCCGACTCGGCTCGCGAGTCCGGATTGGTGTCACAGGTGGTGCCGGCCGAGCAATTGCACGAGACCGCCACATGGGCGGCCGAGACCATCGCCGCCAATCCACCGGCCGCGGTCCAGACGACGGTGCGCTCTTTGTGGGCAGCGCGCCGCCTGGGCGTCCCGGGCGCGATCGACATGGGCAACGTGCTGCTGGCCGCAGGCGACCATCCCGAGATGTTGCGAGCCGGCCAGGACCGGTTCCGCGGTCAATCCCGACCCGAGAGTCGAACTCGGTGACCTTCACACAGGAGTATGTAATGGACTTTTCGTTCAGTGACGACGAACAACGCTTCGACGCCGAGGTCGTCGAATACTTGGCGCAGGAGCGCCAACACCCGGACGCAGACGTAGTCTTCGCTGCTCACCACGAGTCGCATTCGCAACTTGCCAGCAAACCCCAACACAAGGCGTTCATGCGCCGTCTCGCCCAACGCGGATGGCTGGGGATGTCATGGCCGCGAGAGTATGGCGGCGACGCGCACGAAGGGCTCTACGAATACCTGCTCAACGAACGTTTGTCTCAGGCAGGTGCACCTCTGGTCGGCAAGGGCATCGGAATCATCGGCAAGACAATCATCCGACACGGCAGCGACGATCTGCGGGCCCGGTTCCTGCACCGGATCCGGACCGCCGAGATCGACTTCGCACTCGGCTACTCCGAACCCGATGCCGGCTCGGATCTGGCCTCGCTCAAACTCCGTGCCAAGCGGGTCGACGGTGGGTGGGAACTCAACGGTCAAAAACGGTTCAGCACGTCGGCGCACTTCGCCGACTGGTACTGGGTCGCGGCACGTACCAATCCGGACGCCCCCAAGCACAAGGGCATCACCTTGTTCCTGGTCGACCTGAGCGATCCTGGACTGACGGTGCTGGAACAGAAGACGATGAGCGACGACCGCACCAACGAAGTCTTCTTCGATGCGGTCTTCGTCCCGGACGAAAATGTCGTCGGGGAAGTCGACAAGGGCTGGACGTATGTGTGTGAGGCACTCGATTACGAGCGCTACACGATCTACACCGTCGGTGCACTCGAATCGAAGATGAACCGGATCATTTCGTGGGCGAAGTCGACCCGCCGGTCCGGCCGGCCCGTGGTCGACGAGCCCGAGATCCGTTCCGGCATCGCCGAGCTCGCCACCGACCTCGAGGTCGCGCGGATGCTGACCCTACGGATCATCGACAAGGCAGCCCGCGGCGAGGTGCCGTCCAACGAGGCCTCCATGTGCAAACTGACGCTGACCCGGCTGCACCAGAAAATGGCGAACTGGATGCTCGATCATTGTGGACCGGTCGGCGTCCTGGCCTCGGGCGAACCCGGAGCCGCCGACGAGGGCCGTTGGGAACACTCGTACCGCGCCACGGTGATCGAGACCATCGGTGGTGGCTCGTCCGAGATCCAGAAGAACATCCTGTCCCGCCGTGCACTGGGGCTGCCGACCTTATGACCGACACAGAAACCGAGCTCCACACCATCCTGACGGAAAAGATCACCCAGGAAGGTCGCGGACCGGTCGATGCTCCGTCGATCGCACTGTGGTGCTCGGCAAGCGAAGACACCAATCCTCGGCACTGGGCCAACGGAGACCGGTTGGTTGCCCCACCATCGATGGCAGGTACGTGGACTCAGAGCCCCCCGTGGACGCCGTCCGGTCCACCCATACGGTCCATGGAATTACACCACCGCCTCAAGGAGCGTCTCGGATTGCCGATAGCGGTGGTACGTGAGGTATCCCACCAATACGGCGTGCCGGTGCATCTCGGCGACCGGCTCACCGCGACCCACCGAATCGTCGACGTCGGTCCGCTGCGGCACAGACGCATGGGGCAAGGCCGCGACTGGTCCGTGGAAGTGGACCACCGCAATCAGTGCGATGAACCCGTCGCCCTCGAGAGGTGGTCCTTTCACGGCTATCGGCCGGCCGAGTCCAGCACCGGCTCGAACGAGGCGCGGCAACGTGGCGAGGCGGAGCAACCGGCGTCGGACGGGACCCCCTTGCCCGAGCTGAGCATCGACATCGACGCAAGCCGAATCGTGAAACTGGCGGCAGCAAGCGGAGACTGGACCCGATTCCACCACGACCCGGCATTCGCCGCCGCGGCCGGCCTGCCCGCCATCATCCTCAACACCCCGGGCCATATGGCCCTCGTCTCGCGGTGGATCACCGACAACGTGGCGCCGGGCGCGCGTTTGCTGCGGCTGGCGCTGCGGCTGCGCCGCTCGGTCGTCCCGGGGGACCTGCTGCGGATCGGCGGCGAAATCGTCGAGCAGACCATAACCCCCGACGGATGGCGACGGCTCGAACTGGTCTTCACCGAACACGTCGGGAACAACACCACCGTGACCGGTCGCGCCACCGCGGTCGCCACGACCGAATCCGCAGCGGCGGACCCGTGGGACATCCCGCTCGACCGCTGGCAGACGTTCGGCGACGCCGACAACCTTTAGGAACTGAAATGGATCTCACCCTGTCAGAAGAACAACAATTCCTCACCGACACCGTTCGGCAGATGTGCGAAGCCGGATGCGACAGCGACGCCGTCCGCCTCGCGGAAGAACGAGGGAAGGCATTCCCCGAGAGCCTGTGGAAGCACCTTTCCGCCAGCGGCCTACTGGGCCTGACCCTGCCCGAACAGTTCGGAGGCGCAGGTGTCGGACTGACCGAAATGTGCCTGGTAGCACAGGAACTCGGCCGATTCGCGGCACCCCTCACCCCGATCGTGTCGTCCGTGCTTGCCGGCGGCATCCTCATGCGGGCGACATCCGCCCACGAGCAGAACACCTGGCTACCGCGTATCGCCTCGGGTGAGGCCCTCCTGTCGGTGGCCTGGCTCGAAGAAGGCGGCAGCTACGGCGCCGGCGACATCAACGTCGTCGCGGACGTCGCCGGCGAACGGATACGACTGCATGGCAGCAAGACGCTGGTGCCGTTCGCCGATCGCGCCGCCGCGTTCGTCGTGCCGGTACGTAGCGGCCCCGAAACCGAAGACATCGACCTCTACCTCGTTCCAGCAGGACCCGGCGTGGCGAGCACCTCGCAGCGCACGCTCGCAGGGGAATCGGTACACCGCCTCGATATCGATGTCGAGCTCTCGGCCAGGGACCGCCTGAGTGAACCCGGACACGGATGGCAGATACTGCACCAGTCGATGACCGAGGCGGCGATCGTGTTCGCCGCCTACGCCTGTGGCGGCGCACGCAAGGTTCTCGAGCTCGCCACCGACTACGCGAAGACGCGCGAACAGTTCGGACGACCCATCGGCGCGAACCAGGGCATCGCGCATCCCCTCGCCGATACATTGGTCGCAGTCGAGGGCGCGTCGACACTCATGTTCGAGGCCGCATGGAGCCGGGACGCCGGACGTGACATCCGCCTCCTCGCCGCGATGGCAAAACACAGATGTTGCGAGGCCTTCCGTGACGCGACAGCCGTGGCCCACCAGGTGCACGGAGGTATCGGTTACACCCTCGACATCGACATCCAGTTGTACTCCCGCCGCGCAAAGCAACTGCAGCTCACCTGGTGGGACAACCGCTTCCTGTCGAGCCACCTGGCGAATCTGTTGCTCGACGAGAACGGCCCGGGCCTGCCCCCACCGGTGATCGAACGATGACGACGATCCCGGAAGGAATCCACGACATCTTGACCAGCAGATCGGTCGGCTTCCTGGCGACCTGCGCCACGGATGGCCGAGTATCGGTAACCCCGGTCTCCCCGATGTTCGACGGCACGCAGCTGCGGTTCAGCACCACCACCGATCGCGCGAAGTACCGCAACCTCCAGCGGGATTCGCGCGCCACGTTCTGCATGACGGATCCCGCCGATCCGGTGCGCTACGTGGAGGTACGGGGCACCGCAGTGATCGAACCCGACGACGATCGGTCGTTTATCGACTCGCTGGCTCGTCACCACATGGGCATGGACCGATACCCCTACGACGCGCCCGGCGCCCGTCGGGTCGTCATCACGCTGAAACCGGAGAAGGTGTCGGCGCCCACCGTGGCGGGGATCGTCGAGCCACAACTGACCGCAGTCCTGTTCGACGGCGGCTCCTTCCCGGAGCCGTCGAAACATCACTTGTCATTGCTTGCCGATCCAAGAAAGAACTCAACCGATGTGCATCACATATTGCGAAAGTCGTGAAACCCGCACGGTCAACAGGCGCGGCTTTCTCGGCGGCGCCGGCGCAGTGGCAGCCGCGCTGGGAATAGGGGTGATGACTGCCGGCCGCAGCACGGCGCAGCCGTTCTCGCTGCCGGGCTCCACGGGCTCGAGCATTCAGGACCCTGTGGCCGGAAACAAGCTGTCCGTCGTTCTCCTGGGGACTCAAGCGGGGCCGCCGATTGTTCCGGAGAGAACCGGCATCGCCACCGCTGTGGTCGTCGACGGAGATGTCTACGTGGTCGACTGCGGTCGAGGGTCAGCGACCCAATACGTCCATGCCGGATTGCGCTTCGACCGACTCAAGGCGATATTCCTCACGCACCTGCACGCCGACCATGTCGCTGATTACTACAACTTCTTCCTTCACGGAGGACACGTGCCGAATCGCTTCGGCGACCATATCGGCCAAGCGGTGGATGTCTATGGTCCAGGCTCGGCCGGAGGGCTTCCGCCGGCATTCGATGGCCGCGAGGTTCCGACCGTCGGAACGAACCCCACTCCCGGAACCGTGGAAATGACGGAACGTCTGCACGACGCGTACGCCTACAGCACCAACATCTTCATGCGTGACACCGGTATCCGAGACATCCGCACTGTCGTCAACCCGACGGATATCGTCGTTACTGAGGTCGGCGCCAATTACCTGGCGACCGCGCCGGGCATGGAACCGTTCACCGTGATGGAAGACGATCGCGTGCGAGTCTCGGCGGTTCTGGTCCCACATGGCGTCTGCTATCCGTCGTTCGCGTATCGCTTCGACACCGAGTACGGATCGGTCACCCTCTCCGGGGACACCACCTACTCCGACAACATTCTCACACTTGCCCAGGGGACCGATCTCCTCGTCCACGAAGCGATCAACCTGGAGGGCAGCGACCTGCCGCCGGTCGTCCGCTCGCACATGCTCGACGGGCATGTCGAGGTGCAGAAGGTCGGCGAGATCGCCGAACGCGCATCCGCACGTCGACTCGTACTGTCGCACATCGGCGACATCGCGCACGGCGTCGTCGACCCCCACGCTTGGCAGTCCTGGGCACAACGCGGCTACAGCGGGCCAGTCACCATCGGAGAGGATCTACAGAAGATCTCGATCGCATGATCAGAACCAACCGTGGGGGCGACTGCTCTGGTCCATCAGTCGGTGAGGAACCCGCTCACCGTCGCGCCGCAGTTTCGGGTCCACGTCGCGGGGCACGACGAGCACGATCTTCAGGTCCTCCCGAGCTCGGCGATCGCCGCCTCCAGCACGGGACGCAGCAGCCCAGCGAGACCGATACGATCAATCGTGACCCGCGTTATTCGATCGATCCGGTTCTGGCACATCGGTTCAATCAAGCCAAGAACCCAACCGGTGACGAGGATCAGGGAAAACTCGGCTCGCCGTCAGTACTTGCCGCGATGACCATTGCCGCCTCCTCTGCGCTGTGACCGTCACCGACACCGCCGAGAGATGACACCGGCGCTGACCGCCTGAACCGCCGACGAAGAATCGTGCGGCGACGTCACACACCACGTCCAGGGCGTTGATCCTGGGTGTCATTCGGCGCTGCGTTCAGCATCGAGTCGATCCGACCACCCCGCCACCCGCAACGGTCCCGGCATCGCCCGAGACGGACCGAGCTACCGATCAGGTCGCCGCCCCCAGCAACTCACCGTTGTCGACGTCGTAGACCACCAGTCGAACCGGTCGTCACTGCGGTCGGACACGTTGGTGGGCATAACTGCTCTCGGAGCACCTTTCATTCGAGTGATGGCATGCGGATCCGCTGCCTGTCGGACCGTCCGGACCAGCAGGAAACACGGCTCTGTGGTGGAATTCGCCGGTGCTCAGTTGGCGGTGGCAGATTCGGTGAGGATCCCATCCAGATCGTCCAGGACAGCGAGGCCACCGAGGGGACCGACTCCGGTGATCCAGTACGACATGTCGACCACGTGCATGTTCGGGAAGAGTTGCCGATCGTTCACGATCGACGGGACCGACGCCGGATCGTCCGGTGTCGCACTGGTGACAAGAACAAGATCAGCACGCGCTTCGGTGGCCAGTTCGTACGACAGGTCGACAGAGATGGAGTTCTCCCAGTCACGCTCCGGGATGGTGAACCCGGCACATTCGAGCGTGCTCCCGGCGAAGGATGTGGGGCCGTAGAGCGTGAGTTGTTCGTTACGAGGCCGGATCAGCTGTGCGGTCTTCCCCTCGGTGCCGTGTTCCGCTGCGACCTCGGCGCAACGGTCGGTGTACTTGTCGAGCAGCGCCTGCGCCTCATCGCTGCGACCGAGCGCATCGGCAACGAACCGCACATTGTCTTGCCAGGGGTCGGCCTGCGAGGCCATGTAGACCGTCGGTGCGATGGCGGCAAGCTGGTCGTACATATCGGCGTGCCGGGTTTCGGTCCCGATGATCAAGTCCGGATCCAGCGCGACGATCTTCTCCAAGTTCGGTTCAGGAACGGTACCGGCAAACGCCACCGACGAGGCCGCCTCACCCAGATATGCGGGCACGCCGGTTGCCTCGCTGAGCACCGCAGCACCGACGGGGACGACTCCGAGCGCGATGGAGGTATCGAGGTGGACAGGCTCGAGCACTACGACACGCTGGGGGTCGGTGGGCACCTCGGTGATGCCGTGAGCGTGCTCGACCGTACGAGTGGCGGATTGCTCTGCGACGTCGTCGGTCCCGCTACTACATGCAGAAAGCGCGAGCGCTCCGACCATCGCTCCGGCCAGCAGACGACCGACCCGCTGTGTGTTCTGATTCATCCTCGCTCCTCGGACCTACCTTGGTCGCGTCGAATTCGAGTGTTGCGACCGATGTGTACTATTCGAATTTGGTAAGGCTAACTTATCGAGCAAGGAGAATGCGTGCCGCCTCACAGTGGTACTCCGGTGGTCGACAATCACCAGGTCAGTCGGCGAGACGAAGCATGCACGCGACAGTCCTCCATAGCCGGCGAAACGATGCTTGCCCGCGCCGGACGCGCCTTACTGTGGGTCTTGGTCGAACATCCCGGCCCTTGGCCGAAGTCTGCACCGGACAGCGTCCTGCCGAGCGCGGTCGTCGAACGAATCGACGCGGTGAGCCACCCGACGCGACTCGTACTGATCCGACGACCACGCGACCGCAGCGGGACACGACCTCGATGGGTCCTCGCCTGGTCCAATGGTGTGCGGCAGTGGATGAGGGAGGGCACGCTCGACGACTACGAGGTTCTGGCGCACTTTCCCTTCGAGTCGAGTGCGCGTGGCGAAGAACCGGACGTCGGAGCCACTCGAGAGGCTCCGATGTTCCTGGTGTGCACGCACGGAAAGAAGGATGCCTGCTGCGCCGAACTCGGCCGACCGATCATGAACGCCGTGGCTGCCGTCGAAGAAGCAGACGTGTGGGAGTGCACTCATATCGGAGGAGACCGCTTCGCTGCGAACCTGGTTGCCCTCCCGGCCGGACTGTATTTCAGTCGACTGGGACCGAACTCTGCGGTGACTACGGTCCGAGATGCACTGGCCGGCCGGATGTCACTCGATCATCTCCGCGGCCGAGCGGCACTGTCGCCCTCGGCGCAGGTGGCTGAGCACGTTCTCCGCGAAACGACGGGTGTCGAAACTGTCGACGCGATCGAATACGTTCGTGAAACCGTGACAACGGACAACTCGACGAGGGTCGAGATGGGTCTTGCAGGCCGAGACTTCCGGGTGATGGTGCGTCAAGGCCCACCCGAGCCCTCCTTCCGGCACAGTTGCATTCCCGATTCAGCGGCCACCTGGCGGCGATGGATCGTCGATAGCGTCGACGAACGGTCCGGGCATCGTTCATAGCTGTCGGAGCGCTGCAGGTCGGGCGACAAAACTTCTAACGCATCTGCGCGGTGATTACTCCGGACCTGGGAACAGCAGGGGACCTGGACCTGCGGGCATACCGGTCGTTCCACGCAACGCGATGCTCAAAGCCATTTCCTCCACTTGAACACCACATACAAACCCACACCCATTATCAACATCAACGCCAACGCGAACGGATAGCCGAGCTGCCATCCCAGTTCGGGCATGGTTTCGAAGTTCATCCCGTAGACGGTGCCCACCAGCGTCGGTGCGAACAGGATCGCCGCCCACGACGAGATCCGCTTGACCTCCTCGCTCTGAGCGAGACTGGATTCCGACAACCGTCGCATCTCGTCGTTCTGCCGCTGCCCGACCACAGTGGCCTGCACGGTCAACGCATTGTGCAGCAATACCCGGAAGGAATCGGCACGTTCACTGATGCGGATCACATGGTCTTGCACATCTCGTAGACGTTGCTGCAACTCCTCCACCAACCCGTACTTCTGTGCTCCACGCTGGAGCGCGTCCAGCATCCCGACCAGGGGCTGAACCGCGCGTTGGAACTCGATCACCTCACGCGAGAGCTCGTAGATGCGGCGGGACACGTCGGCATGTCCCGTGAAAATTTCGTCCTCGATCTCGTCGATGTCGTTTTCGAGTCCGGCCACCACGGGGGCGTACTGGTCGACGATCTCGTCGAGGATCCCGTAGAGCACGGCCTGCGGTCCCAAGCTCAGCAATTGCGGATCGCCTTCCATCCGGCGCCGGACCCTGCTCAGATCCGGGGCTTCGGCCTGACGGACGGTGACTACGAAGTCGGAACCGACGAAGACGTGCACCTCTCCGAATTCGACCACTTCGTCTGCGTCGAGATAGCGAGCCGGCCGCAGAACTACGAACAGGGTGTCCCCATAGCGTTCGAGTTTGGCTCGCTGATGACCGCGCAGCGCGTCTTCGACCGCAAGCTCGTGTAACCCGAATTCCTCGGACACGGAATGGATCTCGGCAGGGTCGGCTCGGTACATCCCGATCCATGCCATCCCGGAACGTTGCCGCATCACCTCGAAGGTCTCGTCGAGGTTCGCCGGGTCCGCGGTCCGTCGCCCGTCCACGTACACCGCATTGTCTACCGTCGCCACAGCTGTGCCCGGTCTTCCGTCCTCGGCGCTGACCTGCCCCGGTGACAGTCACGACGCCGCAGATGACCGTACCGGGCATCCGCCTGAGTCGACCCGGCATGGTACGCGGCATGTTGATCGTCGGCTTCCCGGCACAACTCGTCGATCGGGTCACATCCATTCGTATGGACAGACACGACGTTCTCTCGGCTGACACCCACCGCGCCGCTACTGCTGCGCCAGCAGGTCACCGTCTACGTCGACGGCACCTTCCTCACGTGCCGCGCTTTCGTGCCGGCATGGTCGCTTCCCGTGAACCTTGCCAGTATCGCAGCCAAGGACGGCAGCCCGAACCAAAGCGCCTACTCTGCATCCAAAGCAGCCGTAGTCGCGCTGACGAAATCGCTGGGCAAAGAACTCGCCACCCTCGCCAACGTCGTAGCACCCGCCGCCGAAAGCCCGATGAGCGCCGGCACCAACTACGGCTGCAGTACTAACTGGGCATGACCGTACAGTTCCTTCCCGCGACCCCAGGTCAGCATCTTGCGGGGCTGTACCGGAAATGTCCTCATCGAAGCGCTCAGCGCAGTGTTCATCGCGACGGCGCCGCATCCACCGAGGGACAAACCGCACTTCACCGATGACTTTTCACCTCAGCCCTCCAGACGAGGCAAGCGCACGAGGACGGTGGATCGACTGCTGTGCTCGACGAGCGTGCCGGTCACGGTCGGTCACCGGCGGTGGGGCAGCCGCACCACCTGAACGAAGAACTCGTCGATTTGCCGCACCGCGCCGATGAATTGGTCGAGATCGACCGGTTTGGTGACGTACGCGTTGGCATGTGCCTTGTAGCTGCGCACGATGTCCTCCTCGGCCGAGGAGGTGGTGAGCACCACCACCGGGATGTCGGACAGGTCCGGATCGGACTTGATCTTCTCGAGGACCTGCCGGCCGTTGTACTTGGGCAGATTCAGATCCAGGAGGATGAGATCGGGTCGCGGCGCCTGGATGTGCGGGCCGCGCCGGTACAGAAAGTCCAGCGCTTCTTCGCCATCGCGGACCACATGCAACGCGTTGCCGATCTTGTTGTCCTCGAAGGCCTCACGGGTCATCAGCTCGTCACCCGGATCGTCTTCGACCAGCAGCACATCGATGGGCGAGGCGGCGATCATGCCAGGACCTCCTCGAGGTCGGTGTCGAACCGGCCCTGCAGGCTCAGTCGGGACCTCACGCGCCCGATCAGGGGTATGGACGTCGATGGGTCTGTCATGCACATGTCCCTTCTGCGGTGATGACCCGCGGGCACCGGGGCTTGCTCGTCGCGTCGCTGGGCACGACGACGGCCGAGATCCTCGTAGAGCACACGGACCATATCCCCGGGCTGGCTGCTGAACCCGGGGAGCGAACTGTATCCGACCTCGAGATCGGCACCCGGACCGGGATACCGATTCACCGTTCTTGCCCTTTGGAGGCGGTTCTGCGCCGATCAGGACATCCACCGTGGAGATGTCAGGTCGTTCTCGGCCATCGCCTCGACCGACTCGTCCGCTCCGTACACAACCGAAGGCATCACAGGTCACCTTTCGATGATGTATCCCTCAGGGGATCGCCGACGGTAAGGGGCATGTGTGCTCGTCGGCGACCGGGTATAGCCCATGGATATCGCTTCGGCGGTGGTCTCGCTATTTGCTATATGGACCGGGCGACCGATGAGCGGCCTCCTGACCGACGCCGATGTCGACACCGATCGCACACCTGCCTCATCTATTGTTCATCGATCCACTTCTGCAGATTCCGCCCCAGCGATACCAGCGACGTGTCGAGCACGGACAGCAGATCGCCGCCGAACGCGGGAATCTCCACACTGTCGCGCAGAGCAGCAAGCACAGCGCCCTGCACCGCACCCCCGATACTGGCCGGCACCACCGCCGTCGGACGAACACCGATACGGGACGCAACGAACCTCGCCACGACCTCGGCCCACGCCAACCACCGTTGCGCACCCTCGGCCTGCAACTCCGGCGAGGTATCCAGGATCCGAAACTGGGCCCTCCACAGACCCTCGTCGTCGAGCCGGGGCACCACCGAATCGAACACCCCGGCCCGGATCGCCTCCATCACCGGCACATCATCATCGACCGTGTCCAACGCGGATTGCAGATCGCGGGTGCCCTCCTCGAAAGGAGACCACACCAGTGCTGCTTTGTTGGGGAAGTACCGGAAGAAGGTGGTCCTGCCGATCCCCGCGGCCGCAACGATATCCATGATCGACGTCTCGGTATAGCCCCGTTCGAGGAACAACTCGAACGCAGCCGCCTCGACCTGTGCGCGAGAAGACACCTGCGGACGTCCGCGCCTGCCGGCGACCATCCTGTTCCCCCTTTTTTCTACCCAACTCTTGATTTTAGGTACCGAGTACCGTAAACATAGACGAGAAGCGCCGCGACCGACAATGCGACCTCCCATCCGATGCCACGACCCGTCATCCCCCCTGTAGGCGGATCGTGGCTCCCGGGTCGACGACTCGACCCCGCCCGGATGCCCTGCCTCCTCCATCCCCCCTGCAGGCAGGGCATCCGGGCCTCCCACCCCGGCAGGCGCAGGGTGTCAGCTGTCCTACCCGCTCGATCGAAAGCCCCGCCATGGTCCACCGACACCGATCGCCGCTACCGCGTACCGGCGGCCACCTTCCCGCATTGCCTCTGGTCCGCAGTCACATCCACAAGCCGACCATCCGGTTCGGAAAGCTCGTCATCTGGAAATGCCGAGGCTGCGCCACGGTGCTGGCACCGTCGACGACCACCTGCCACGGGTGCGGCTCCGACATTCTCGAGCCGATCGATGCGGCCGGCGCGGGGGTGATCGTCTCGTGCCGGGTCGTCGACGGCGCCCCCGATCCGCTGCGGGGTGCACCCTGTCCGTCGGTCCTGGCCATCATCGAACTCGACGAGGGCCCCTGGGTCTATTCCTGGATCGACGGTGAGATTCCGTTCCGGCCCGATTGCCCGGTGCGGGTGTCGTACCGATCCACGCAGCCAGGCCAGCGTTTCCCGAGCTTCGAACTACGCGACCGATGACACAGTCCGCTCCCGCTCGATCGGAAGAACAGCGTCGGTATACCAGCACCCGAGACCGACGCCGAGAGGTCCTCCGCGTCCCCATCGACAGCGTGAACGCTACGCAGGCGGCATGGCGGAACGAGAACCGAAACCCTCGAGTAAGCATGAGCCCCTGGGGAACTCGTCGGATCTGAATCTCACTGTCACTGTGTGTCACTGTCGAACACCGCCCGAGAGCAGCCTGAGTCGAACGCCGCACCGACCTACGGAGACCGGCTCTCCTCTCGCTCTGCAACCTCGATACGGTCCTGCATTCGCCTCATCGCACGCAACCATCTGTCCGGATCCGACGCCTTCCGGAGGAAGTACTCTCCTACCTCGGGATGCGGAAGGATCAGGAAGCGGTCATCGACGAGCGCCTCGACGATGTCGTCGGCAACTTTCTCCGCTGTGAGTACTCCGGTTTCGAAGATCACTCGACCCGCGGCGTCAGTAGGCAGGAGATCTGTCGCGACCCCTTGAGGACACACGCACTGAACGATTACGCCCTTGTGCCCGTAGGTCGCCGAAAGCCATTCCGCGTGCGCGACGGCAGCGTGCTTGGTGACGGAGTACGCCGGAGAGCCCAGCATGGTCAACAGTCCCGCCGCCGAGGCTGTCACCACGAACCGTCCGGCGCCCCGCTCGAGCCACTCCGGCATCAACGCCCGGGCGGCGCGAACATGGGCCATGACGTTGACATCCCAGGACACCTGCCAGTCCGCCTCGTTCTCGGCCACGCCCGTCTCGACACCGGCATTGGCGAACCACACGTCCACGGCGCCGAGAGCAGCACGCGACCGCTCCACCAGATCGGCAACGCCCTGCTCCCCCGCCGCGTCTCCCGGCGCCGCGATGCCCCCGATCTCCTCGGCGACCCGGGTGCACGCTTCGGCATCGAGATCGTTGACCACGACTCGAGCCCCGGCCCGCGTAAGACGGTGCGCAAGGGCACGTCCGATGCCGTTGCCGGCTCCCGTCACGACTACACCCGCGTCCCGGAGATGACTCGGTCCTGCTATGTACGGCAACTGTCGTCCTTAAGTTCTCAGGTGCAATTACTTCGTGAGGGTTTCGTCGAGCTGTAACCCGGGTGGGTCAGGTGAGGCCGACATGTCGTTGCCGACTTATGGATCGGCATGGCAGGACTTGCTACCCGATCCACCGGGGCACCCTCGGGCCGCTCCTCGGGATGCGCGATCTTCGCTGTTCAAGCAATGCCGGCGGAGTAATCAGGGGGATCAGGCTGGAGCACAAGCAAAAACGGGGAACAGTGCCCGGTCGCGAGTTCCATGCGACCGGGCACAACGATGACGTGTCGATTCGGTCGGTCACATCTTGCTGAGCGCGTCCGTCCCACCGACCAGCATCGCCGCAGCGACACCCACGGCGGTGACGCCCGTCATGACCAGGGCGACTGCCGCGACGAGCGGATACCCGCCGTTGGACCAGTACTCGAACAGGATGGTGCCCATCACTTGCGTCTGTGAGGCCCGCACCAACAAGGAGGCGGTGAACTCGTGGGTGAGCAGGACGAACAGCAGGGCTGCGGTCCCACCGAGGCTGCCACGCATGAGCGGCAGCAAGATCTTCAGGTTGGTAGCCACGAAGCCGGCACCGCTCACCCGGGACGCCTCGAGATAGGTGTCGCCGAGCGCAAGCATCGACGACAGCTGCATGCGAGTCGCGAACGGCAACATGAGCGTCACGTATACCAAGATGACCACCCACGGGGTGCCGTAGAGCACGATCGGTCCCTGCGTATAGGTCAGCAGGAACGCCGCGCCGAAGATGACCGCCGGCACACCGAGTGGCATGGAGACGAGCACGTCGACGACGACACGCAGCACCGGATATCTCGTGCCACGCACGATCAGGCTCGCCGCGACGAAGCCGAGGGGCAGAACGATCGCCATGGCGATCAGCGAGAACATCACGCTGTTGCCCACCGCGGCGGGTACCGCCGAGCCGGAGAAGATCGTCCGGAAGTTGTCGAAGCTCAGCGCCGAGAAGGTGATGGTTCCGCTCCAGTAGCGGGACAGGGCGACGAACACCAGTGCCAGCAGCGGCAGCACCGTCGACAGCAGCGAGAACAGCAGGATGATCGTCACGCCGGTCTTCGACGGGCGTCCCTGGGAGCGGAACGCTTTACCACCGTGCGTGACGAACCGACGCTGGTTGCCCAGCATCGCCTTCTGCGCGAACACCACGACGATCCCGACGATCAGCAGCGGCGAGCCGAGTGCCGCCGCGGTGGCGAACTGCGCCGGAGAGTCGCTGATCTGGAAGTACATCTCCGTGGTCAGCACGCTGACACCGGTGTTGGTGCCCAGCAGCAGGGGCCCGGTGAACTGGCCCAGACCGAGCAAGAGAGCAACCCCTGCGCCGTAGATCAGGGTGGGACGCAGCAACGGCAGGGTGATCTTGAAGAACACTTTCCATTCCGGCATCCCCGAGACCTGGGCCGCCTCGATCATCTCCGAGTTGATGTTCTCGAAGCCGGACCGCACGAACATGTACACGAACGAACTCAGCGAGAATCCGGTGATGATCACGATCCACTGGATCGAGTAGATGTCGATCGGGCCTTCCTCGAGATGTGACCACCACGGCAGGTTCCGCAGCAACGCGTTGAGGTAGCCGGGGCGGGGCGAGAGCAGGAACGCCCAGCCGACGATCGCGGCGACGGCCGGGATCACGATCGGCAGGATCGGCAGGATCTGCAGCGCCGCCAGTCGCCGCGGCAGCCGGTTCGCCGCCCACGCCAGCGCGGTGCCGAACACCATTGCAATCATCAGCGATCCGAGTGCCAGACCGACAGTGTTCCACAGGATCTGGCCGATCCTCGGCAGTCCGAACGCCCGTCCGTAACCAGTGGCTCCGCCCTCGAACGCCGTCGACTGCAGCCGTATGACCGGGAGCACGACGAGATAGCAGAGCAGCGCCACGAAGGCGACGACGCCCAGGCGACGCGCCGCGACGCGTACCGCTTCGTTCCCGGGTCCGCGAGAGACGTTCTCGGTAGTGGTGCCGACCTCACCGGTCGGCAATGTCATGACAGCCATATCCGCCTCACCCCACCAATGCGCCGGTCGGCGCGCCCTGCGGGACGGCGAGCGCGTTGCCGTCGATGTCGAATGTCCGGGCGTCGAGCGGATCGAACGCGAAGATCATCGACGCGCCACGGTTCACCGTGCGCGGCATGCGAGCCGCATCGAAGGTCGGGATCCGTGCATGCAACTGACGCCGCACCGCGCCGTCGCCCACCACTGAGCACATGACGTCGAAGTGCAGCCCGCCGTACTCGACGTCGTCGATGTGCACCGCCATGCCGGCCTCACCCGGCAGCAGGTCGGCGACATCGGTCACGAGCCGCACTTTCTCCGGCCGCAGGCGCAGGACGAACGAGCCCACCGAAGCCTCGGCCCGGGGCTGCATCCCGTGGATCTCGGTGCCGAGCGCGTACCACCGGCCGTCGACGTACTCGCAGGGCACACGATTCGACATGCCGGTGAATCCCGCGACGTACTCGTCGACCGGCTCCTCGAAGACCTCTCGCGGCGGCCCGATCTGCACGATCCGGCCGGCACGCATGATCGCCATGCGGGTACCCAGAGCCAGTGCCTCGCTCTGGTCGTGCGTCACGAACACCGCCGTGAACGGCTTGCGCTGATGCAGGTCGTGCAGTTCGGCTCGCACCTGATCGCGCAGGCGCGCATCGAGATTGCTGAGCGGTTCGTCGAACAGGACGAGATCAGGATGGGAGACCAGACCACGGGCCAGAGCGACACGCTGCTGCTGGCCGCCGGACAGTTCCGCCGGAAGTCGATCGAGAAGCCGTTCGCAGTCCACCAGGGCCGCGGTCTGCTCGACGCGGCCGCTCTCGAGCGCGTCGGTGAGCTTGCGGGACTTGAGAGGATAGGCGATGTTCTTGCGGACGGTCATGTGCGGCCACAGTGCGTAGGACTGGAAGACCATGCCGATGAAGCGCTTGTCCGGCGGCAGGTTCACTCCGCGGGCACCATCGAAGACCACTTGGTCGCCGAGCGTGATCGAACCGCTCGCGGGCTGCTCCAGCCCGGCCAGGCAGCGCAGGGTTGTCGTCTTGCCGCACCCGGACGGGCCCAGCAGCACGAGGAACTCACCGTCCTCGATCTCGAGGTCGAGGTGATCCACGGCCACCGTCGGGGGCTTGCCGTCGAAGTTCTTCAGCAGCTGGCGTATCGAGACATGGGACATCGTGTACTCACTTTCCGACCGTCGGAGATCAGGGCTCGGTGGCGAACAGGGCGACTGCCGGTTCGCGGACGGGTTCAGGGGACGGGGTGTCGCCTTCCCGGTCTGTGCGGCCGGTCGCGAGTCGATACAGCCGTTGTGCGTGTTCGTCGGCGGTGCCCCACAGCACGCTCGAGCTCAGGGCGCGGCGGTAGTACAGGTGGGCGGTGTGTTCCCAGGTGAAGCCGATGCCCCCGTACACCTGGACGTTGGTCGCCGCGGCGAGGCCGGCGGCGTCACTGCAGGCGAGCGCTGCGATGGCGGCTGCCTCGGCGAGATCGTCGGCGCTGCCCGCGTCGACCGCCCACGCCGCGTGTGCCACGGCGGAGTCGGCGAGTTCGACGGCCACGGCCACTTCGGCGAGCATGTGTTTGACGGCCTGGAACTCGCCGATAGCGCGGCCGAATTGGACGCGTTCCTTCGCGTAGGTGACCGCCGCGTCGAGGCATGTGCGGGCGACGCCGAGGCTGTCGCAGGCCAGAGCCACGAGAGCCTGATCGCGTACGCGACCGGGTTCGGGCCGGTCGGTGAGCAGGACGGCCGGGGCGTTCGCCGCATGAACACGCGCCAGACCCCGGGTGGCGTCGGTCGTCTCCATCTGCTCGACCGTCAGGTGGGTGCGGTCGATGGCGTACAGGCCCAGTGCTCCGTACCGGTCGACGGCATGGACCAGGAGCGTATCCGCCACGGCTGCGTCGAGAACGAATTCTGCCCGGCCTGCGAGGGTCACACCGTCGTCGCCGTCGATGACTTGGAAGGTGCCCTCACCGGGTGAATCGAACTCGTCTCCGGGGACTACGGTGGTGACGACCCTCGTTCCCGATGCGATCTGCTCGAGCAGGTCACGGGCGAAAGGGTGCTCCGCGCAGCCCGCGAGAGCGGTGGCGGCGATGACGCCGGCCAGCACCGGGACGCGGGTCAGTTCCGCGCCGAGGGTTTCGAGGACGGCCGCCACGGTGGCGTAGGAGGTTCCGAGTCCGCCGTGTACTTCCGGGACGGCGAGAGCGCCGACTCCGATCTCGCGGCCGAGCACGGACCACAGATCGTGGTCGAGGGGACCGTCGCGGTAGACCCGCTCGGACCGTCCGTCGGCCGGGTCGGTTCTGCCGACTGCGGCCCGGATGGTGTCGACGAGCAGTGCCGTGTCCTCTGCGTCGACCGCGCTCGAGAGAATCATGTGTCGCCTTTCCTGAGGATGCCGGGGCGGGTGGGCTGCTGTCCGGCGTCGGGGATCTGCTCAGTCCGAGGACGGGAGGGGGCGCGCCTGCTTCTCGGCGAGCACCGCGTCGCCGATCACCAAGGGACCGGCGCCGGGCCGTACGCACAGCACCTCGACGCCCCCGCCTTCGTATCGCTTGCCGATCAGCAGCCCCGGTTCCGTCGCCGCAGAGGCGGCCGGTGTCGCGTCGGCGGACATCGGCTCTCCCCCGCACAGCAGGGGTCCTGTCACGATGTCGTCCACTCGGACGACGACGACTTCGGCGCCACACACGGGGCTCTTGAGACGTTCTCCGACCTTCATGTTTCTTTCCTCTCGTGTCCGGGAGCGGATCGGCAACCGGAGGCTCGCCGGGCGCCGGGTGCGGCGCCACCGGCGGTGGGTGTTACTGGCTGGATCCGAACAGTTGCGCGAACTCGGCGCGGAAGGCCTCGGTGTCATCGGCGGTGACGATCCGGCTGTTGACCCAGATGTCGTCCGCGGACGTCGCGGCCGTGGAGATGTCGGGCAGGACGGAGCCGGCACGATCGGCGATGGCCTCCTGCCCAGCTTTGGTCACCAGGAAGTTCGCGAACAGCTGTGCGGCGTTGGGGTGCGGCGCGTTCGCCGAAACGCCGGTGAGGAAGGGGGCACCGAAGACCGGTGAGGGCAGACCCGATTCGACAGGAGCACCGGCTTCCTTCTCCGCGGTGAGCGGCATGGTGTAGATGGCTGCGGCGATCTCGCCGGAGGTCAGCGCCTGGGCCATCGCCTGTGCGCCCGGGTAGGTGCGGGGCTTCTGGGCCGCGATTTTTTCGACGTAATCGGGTGAGACCGTATCTTCCAGGAAGTCGTAGAAGTCCACGATGGCGGACGACACCGGAAGCATGACGCCGATCTTCCCGTCTGCGAGCGAGGGATCGAGCAGGTCCTCGTATCCGTCGATGCCGTCTGGGACCCGGCCGGTGTTCCAGCCGTAGGTGAGGACCGCCGCCGACGAGAGGAAGATACGGTCGTCGTCGCGCAGGAACTTCTCGCGGTCGAATTCGGCGGCGTCGAAGGCGGGGCCGGTGACCGGGACGAAGTACTCCTCGGCCAGACGCGTGTCCACCCAGGGTCGGGAGGCGCTTGCGATGACATCTGCCGTGTGGCGACCGGTTTCCGCCTCCGCCGCCAGCTTGGTCTGGAGGTTGGCGTCGTTGTCGCGGACGATCTCGACCTCGATGCCGTAGGCCGACTGGAACCGGGAGGCGAGTTCTTGGAGGTTGTCCGTCGGCTGGCCGGTGAAGTAGGTGACCGAGCCCTCCTGTTTGGCGGCCTCGACCAGTTCCTCCCAGGCACTGTCGCCGGCAGGACCGAGATCCTCGGCGGACACCTCGGTGGCACCGGATCCGCACGCAGCGACGGCGAACGTCGCTGCAGCAATACCTATTCCGGCAATCGAGCGACGAAGCGACGGAAATCTCATGGCAGACCTTTCGAGGGGTTTTCTGAAAGAGTCGAGCGACCGTGCGCCGAGGACGTAAGGGCGCATAGGCGATGCGGTGCAACGGCCGGGGTGCTCAGCGATCGGAGGTGGCACCGTTGGGAATGCGATTGCGCGCCTCACGCCAGGTCAGGCCCCGGTCCGCACGAGCTTCCGCGGGGAGTCCCAGAAGTCGCTCGGCGACGATGTTGCGCTGGATCTGATCCGATCCGCCGGCGATGCTGTAACCGGGGGCGCCGAGAACGTGCGCATTCCATTCGTAGGTACCGGGAATGCCGGTATCGGCGACCAGGTTGCGTCCCAACACTGTTCGTGCCGCAGCGGAGACCGCGGCGAGCTTGTCGACCCATTGGATCTTGCGGATCGATCCGATCGCCGAAGGCGCGGCCCCGCCGTCACGGGCCTGACGGTCGCGCAGCAAGTCCACCGCGGCGAGTTGCTGGCGCAGGTACACCCGAGCCAGGTGCTCTTGCACACGCGGGTCCTCGTCGCGTCCGAGGCGCCGGGCCGTGGCGACGAGCTGATCGAACTGCCCGCCGACGTTCGCGGTGTTGGAGCCGCCCTCCCGTTCGAAGGCGAGCGTGGTCAGGGCGACGGACCAGCCCTTCCCCACTTCCCCGAGACGAAGGGTATCGGGGATCCGGACCCGGTCGAGGAAGACCTCGTTGAAGCTGCTGCCCCCGGACATCTGCCGGATCGGGCGGATCTCGACCCCAGGAGCATCGAGGGGAACCAGGAACGCGGTCATACCCTGATGTTTGGGCTGGTCGGGATCAGTGCGGGCGATGAGTTCCCCCCATTCGGCGAACTGGGCCCCCGAGGTCCAGACCTTCTGTCCCGAGACGATCCAATCGTCACCGTCGCGCACCGCGCGAGTTCCGAGATTCGCGAGATCGGAGCCGGCGTCGGGTTCGGAGAACAGTTGGCAGGCAAGCAGTTCGCCGCGCAGCATGTGCGGCAGGAACTGCTGTTTCTGTTCGTCGGTACCGAGGAGCCTGATGGTGGGAGCGATGAGATGCAGGGTGACCGAGACGAGTTCGTGCGGTGGGAGCGGGCACAGTTCGTTCTCGATGCGTGCGAAGGCTTCTGCAATCTCGGTTCCCGCTTCCGTGCCGCCGTACTCGCTCGGCCATCCGAGCGCACCGTATCCGGCGTCGAACTTCTCGCGCTGCCAGGTGCGGTGGCGGTCGAGGAGTGCCCGCTCCTCGTCTTCGGGGAGATCGTGGAAGACCGAGACGTCGTATTCGTCGTTGCGGACGGTGAACGCCAGTCGAGCCAAGGTGTCGGTCACCCAGGCGCGGGCGCGGGTCTCGAATTCCGAGAGGGACATGAATACTCCACTGGCTGAGACTGTCCACAGCGGAACAGTCGGGCTACTGGTCGGTCCGCGGCCGGTGGCAGAAACTACCCGCTCGGCGTCCATTGGGAACATACGCATATTAACGGAGATTTAGGTCACAGTCCAGCGGTGCGGGAGATCCATGTCACCGCCGGCCGTCGGATCCGCTGCGGACCGCGGCGCCGGCCTGCATATCGGGCCGGCCGGCACCTGGGACTCGGGGACGTCAGTCCAGGTTGTACAGAGTGGCAGCGTTGTCGTGAAGAATCTTGCGCGCATCCGCTTCCGACAGGTGTGCGAAGTTGCGCCGGAGGTAGTCGTCCGGGCGGACGGCGTCGCTCGCCGGGCCCGGAGACATCGACGTCGGATGGGGGTAGTCGGTCTCGTAGAGCACGTTGTCGGCCCCGAGCTGCTCGATCGCGCTGCGCGCGGAGTCCTGTTCGAACCAGAAGCAGCCGTAGATCTGCCGCTTGAAGTATTCGCTGGGCAGCAGTTCGTAGTTCGGGTGTTCCTTGTGCACGCCGCTGTTCCGCCACTGCCAGTCCATGCCTTCGAGCGCGAACGGCATCCAGCCGATACCTGACTCGACGGACACGAACTTCAATTCCGGGAACCGATCACAGATGCCGCCGAAGATGAGCTGGGAGATCGTCCGGGCGTTGTCCATGAAGAACGAGATGCCCATCATCCCGTAGTTGGCCGCCACACCGTTGCTCTCGTGCCCGAAGCCGCTCAGGTCGACCTCGCCCGAGGCGATGTGGAAGTTGATCGGCAGCTTCTTCTCCTGCGCCGACGCCCACAACCGGTCCCAGTAGGGATCGGTCAGCATCGGCAACCCGAAAGCGGCCGGATTCTGCGTGAACACCAGGCCCTTGTGCCCCGCAGCCGCGACACGCTCGACCTCGGCGAGCGTGGCTTCCATGTCCCAGAAGGGCAGGATGCCCACCGGGACGTACCGGCCGGGTGCGAACTGGGCCCACTCGGTGAGGTAGTCGTTGTAGGCGCGGACGCACTCGAGCTGCAACTCGTTGGATCCGTTGGACTGCAGCGTTTTCTGACTGAAGACCGCGACGTTCGGGTACAAGATCTGCGCGTGGATGCCGTAGTCGTCCATGAGTGCCAGGCGCTTGCCCGGATCCCACGAGCGCGGATCGGTGTCGGCGAAGCGCGGAGGGCAGTTCGGCGGGTACTCGTGCCATCCCGCCATCGCCGGGGCCCCGACGGCGCTCATACGGGTACCGGAGACGAACCATGCCTCGTCGCCGCGCTCCTCGTCCCGCCGCACGTGAGGCACGAGGTCGCCCCATTTCTTCGACATCCGGGACGTCCACAGGTCCGGCGGTTCGACGACGTGCGTATCGGTGTCGATGATCTTGATATCTCGAAGGTCGTACACGAGAACTCCTCCTTGTGGAGATCGGGAAGGGAAATTGCGCGAGTGTGCGGCAAGCGCGGCGACTTCGGGTCGCAGCCGGAAAACCTGTCTACGCCGAAAGGTCGGGCCAGTGGGCGAAGACGCTCTACTTGATCGCGCCGGCGATCTTGAGTTCGACGATGTGGTCCCAGTCCAGACCGTGCTCGAGCAGCACCTCGTCGGTGTGCTCTCCGTGGTGCGGGGCGCGCGTCAGCACCGGGCTCTGCCCACCGAAGGAGGTCGGTGCCGTCACCATGTCCAGGGTCCGCCCGTCCTCATACTCGACCGTGCGGACGAGTCCGTTGGCCAGCGCCTGCGGATCCGACAACACGTCGATCGGCTTGCGGAAGACGTCCCACTGTCCTTCCTGCTTGCCGAGAATGTCGGTCCACTCGTCGAGAGTGCGCTGTTCGAAGACCTCGGTCAGGATCGTCGTGCACTCACGGGAATTGCGGGCGCGGTCCTCGAACGTCGCGAAACGCGGGTCGTCGACCAGGTGGGACAGGCCGATCGCCTCGCACAAGCCCGGCCAGAACTTCTGGCTCTGCAGCAGCGCGAGATGGATGTAGCGACCGTCGCCGGTTCGATAGATGTTCGAGACGGGGTTGACCGGGTTGTGCCGGTCCGGATACGGCAACTCGTCGGCGCCGATCATCTGGCAACCCGCGATCGTCGCCTGCATCGCCCAGGCGCCGACGGAGAACAGCGAGGTGTCCACCACGATGCCTTCACCGGTGCGTTCGCGGTGCAGGAGCCCGGCCGCGATCCCGCCGGCCAGGGCCATGCCGCTCTGGGAGTCACCGAAGGCAGGCCCGGGCATGTTCGCGGGCCACTCCAGGTCGTCCGGAGCGATGGACCCGGCCGCCCCCGAGCGCGCCCAGTAGGTGATGCCGTCGAAACCGCCTTTGTCGCTGTCCGGACCCGCCACGCCCTGGGCGGTGCCACGCGCGTATACGATCCGCGGATTGCGCGCAAGGATGTCGTCGACGTCGATCCCGAGTTTGGCGCGCGCGTCGGGCAGAAAGTTCGTCATGAAGACGTCGGCGTTCTCGACGAGTTTCATGAGGACCTCACGCCCCTCGGGGTGGGCGATATCCAGTGCGACGGCGCGCTTTCCGCGGTTGTTGATCTCGAACAGGCTCGCCAGGCCGTCGACCTGGGCAGGGACGCCCCAGGCGGCGGTAGACCGGGTGGGGTCACCGAAATCCGAGTGTTCGATCTTGACGACGTCGGCTCCCCAGTCGGAGAGGATCGCGGCCGCCGAGGGGACGAACGCGTACAGCGCCACCTCTACGACCTTGATCCCGTTCATCACCGTGGTCATCGAGTGTTCTCCTTCGTCGTCTCACGGCCGCGAGAGGCCGCGCGCAGGATGGAAGTCGGCGCCGACCGACTCCGTGAGATGCGGGTCGGGAACTCGGCGAATGCTCGAACGCGAGCTGAAAACACCGTAACTATAGCAATATTTTGTGCGTTGTACATCACAATTTTCGGGTGGTCGCGAGGCGACGCCGCGCCGGGTGGATCAGTAGAGCGATTCACCCCCGTCCACCACGAGGTTCGTGCCGGTGACGAACGCCGAATCCGCACTCGCGAGATACAGTGCGGCAGCGGCCATGTCCGCCGGCGTTCCAGCCCGGCCCATGGGTACCGTCGCAGCGCGCTCGTCGAACAGATTGTTCCGCTCCTGCGCGAGCGGGGTCGCAGTGATACCCGGCGACAGCGCGTTGACGCGCACCCCGGTGGACGCGAGCTCGTAGGCGGCGAGCCTGACGAGCTGGTTGAGCCCGGCCTTCGAGGTCCCGTACGGAACCAGCGAGGGGCGCGCGCCGAGTGCCCGGATCGACGAGACGACGATGATCGAACGGTTCTCGTCCGTGCGCTCGATCATCGATCGTGCCGCGGCCTGCACACAGAGGAACGTTCCCGTCAGGTTCAGATCGATACAGTCCTGCCACTGCTGCCGCGTGAGTTCGAGGAAGGGCACCACACTCCCACTGCCTGCATTGGCGACGAGCACATTGAGGGGACCGTTCCGGTCCTGCGCGGTCTCGAACATCGCCGCGATCGATTCCGCGTCACTGATGTCCGCGACGATGCCCGAGACTCGATCCGTGCGGTCGCACCGCGTCTGCAGTTTCTCGACCGCCGCGCCGAGTACCTCCTGCCGGCGGGCTGCGAGGGATATCGTTACGCCCGCGTCGAGTAGACGCTCGGCGATCCCGTAGCCGATCCCCTCGCTCCCCCCGGTGACCAGCGCGTGCTGACCGGCGAGAGACCTTGCATCCGTGTTCGTTGCCGAAATTTCGCGTGTAGATGTGTTCTGGGTCATACGGAGTGGTATAGCATTAACCAATCGAAACATACATATATTTGGGGGTAGCCTTGATCGTGGAGTTTCCTTCCTATACTCGGCCGCACGCTCACCCCGCCCGGACGAGCGCGGACCCTGTAGAGACGACGAGGACACCATGACCCGCAACTTCACGAGCTCGCAGTCGGACACCGCCGCGCGACGACGGGCGGTAGCGATGACCCGCACCGAGAAGGTCTCGCGCACCGTGGCACGCATGGTCGCCAAGGAGATCGCAGACCGGCAGCTGGCTCCCGGTTCGGCCCTCGAGGCCGAATCCGAGATGGCGCGCCGGTTCGGCGTCGGGCGTGCGTCCGTCCGCGAAGGGTTGCGGCTGCTCGAGACGCAGGGCCTGGTGACAGTACGGCAGGGACTCGGCGGCGGGCCGATCGTCTCCGAGCCCACGGGGAGCGAATTCGGCGACACGCTGTCGATGTATCTGCAGGCGAAAGGCGTTCGCTTTCGCGAGGTGGCCGAGGCCGCATTGGAGATGGAGGGCCTTGCAGCCGCGATGCTCGCCGATCGCGTCGCGGCCGGCGAGGACGTCGACCTGGACGCGCTCGCCGGCAGGCACATCGCGCCCGACATGACGAACGACGAGGTGATCGACACGGCCGTCGGATTCCACGAGACACTTCGGGAGCTGTCCGGCAACTACGTCCTCACCCTCACCGGGTCTGCGCTCGCCCACATCTACACCTTCCGCATGCTCGAGGTCCACCCCGATGTCTGGGACGATGAGGAGCGCGAAGGCTTCGAAGGACCCCACAAGGCGATCCACACCGCGATCGCCGCGGGCGACTCCGAAGGCGCCCGCCGCCTCGCCAGGGAACACATGCGTGAAGTGATCGATCGCCTTTCCGCCCTCAACCCCCGGATGCTGGACGAACGCGTGGATTGGCGCTGAGCACCGTCCTTTTCGGCTCGAGCCTGCATCTCGGGGATTCCCCTGTGACCTGAACATCGACCACCGGTGATCCGGCGGGCCGCACGCCCACCGGATCACCCGCGCAGGTCGTCGTACCGAACCGGAGATCAGCGTGCCGTCGAATTCCGCTTCCGATCCGGGGCGTCCACGCGGGCGCGCTTCGCTGCCCCGCGCGGGCTGGGCGGTCGCCTTCGCCACGGTCGGGGTGTTCATGGGTATCGGGGTCGTGAGCCCGATCCTTCCGTCCGTGTCCGCCGAACTCGGCGGATCTCCAGCCCAGGCGTCTTTGCTGTTCACCAGTTACATGGCGGTGATGGGCCTGGCGATGGTGGTCACCGGCTGGGTCTCGAGCCGAATAGGGGCACGCGCCACCTTGTTGATCGGCCTCTCGCTCATCGCACTGGCTGCGGTCGGATCGAGCACATCACGGTCCCTCGAACAGATCATCGGCTTCCGCGCCGGCTGGGGGCTCGGCAACGCCCTGTTCGTCGCGACAGCCCTGGCGGCGATTGTGGCGACGATGCCCGGGCAGCGTTCACGCGCCATCACCTGCTACGAAGCCGCAGTAGGTGCCGGCATCGCCACCGGTCCACTCCTCGGCGGCCTTCTGGGGCAGATATCCTGGCGAGCTGCCTTTCTCGGCTCTGCGGCCCTGGTTGCGCTGTCCTTCGTCGTGCTCGTGGCAGTTCTTCCTCGCACGCCGCGAGCGTCCGAGCCGACCGCGATCACCGCACCCTTTCGCGCCCTCGCTCATCGGGGGCTGTTCTCGATCGCCGCGGTGTCACTGCTCTACCATCTCGGACTCTTCTCGTTGTTCTCCTACGGACCGTTCGTGCTCGGATTCTCCCCCATTCGAACGGGTTTCATTTTCTCCGGCTGGGGTGCGTGCCTCGTCTTCGCCTCGGTCGTCGCCGCCCCTCGCCTGAGGACATCGAGAGGAGCCGTACCGACCGTCGCGGCCGCTCTCGTCCTGTTCGCGGCGACCCTCGCGCTCGTCGCCGTCTTCACCGACAACCGCGCGGTCGTGACGACCTGCATCGTCGTCTCCGGCCTGTTCGTCGGATTGCTCAACGTGCTGGTGACCGAGATCGGCATGCACGTCTCTCCTGTGGACGGAGCCACCGCAGCGGCAAGCTACAGCTTCGTCCGTTTCGGTGGTGGCGCCTGCGCACCGTGGCTCGCCGGGTGGCTCGGAGAGGCCACCAACGCGCACGTGCCGTTCGCGGCGGCCGCAGGCGCCAGCGCACTCGGATTGGGAGCCCTTGCATTCGGCCGACGGAGCCTGCCGGAACGGCCCGGGCCCCGGTCCTCCGGACGGCGGCGCCGCGGCAGACGCAAACCAACGGAAGGCGCGGCGATTGCTCCCGCTGCGGCCTCTTCTACCATTCAGGCGTGACGTAGGCCACTGATCGCGTTATACTTCGTAACATACGAAATATGGTGATGTTTTGCCTTCACCGTTCACCCCTCCCTACCACGACGGCAGCCACCCTCCCGGCATCGAAAGGCCTCGCCATGAGCCAACCCTCCCCCGAACCCGGTTCCATCATCGTCACCGGCGGAACCGGTGGCCTCGGCACCGCGGTCACCGAACGCCTCCTCGCGACCGGCTCGCAGGTCGTCGTCCCCTGGTACGACGAAGCCGAAGCCGACCGGCTGACACCCCACCCCGACCTCGTCCTCGTCAAGGCCGACCTGTCCGACGAGAACGACGTCGAGCGAATCATCGGCCGCGCCACCGCGGACGAATCCCGCCCGCTGACCGGACTGGTCAACCTCGTCGGAGGCTTCCACTCCGGTAGCCGCGTCCACGAGACACCCGTCGACGTGCTCGACGCCCAACTCTCCCTCAACCTACGGATCGCCTACCTCGTCACCCAAGCGGCGATGCCCGAACTCATCCGGCGCGGCGGCGGTTCGGTCGTGTGCATCGGTTCGGCAGCCGCGACGCACCCCTTCCCCGGCGCCGCCGGCTACATCGCCTCCAAAGCCGCTGTGGCAGCGCTGGTCCAAAGCATGGCGGTCGAGTACGCAGCCGATTCGATCCGCGTCAACGGCCTGGTGCCGTCCATGATCGACACCCCCGCCAACCGGCAGGCCATGCCGAACGCCGACACCTCCACGTGGGCCCGACCGGCCGACCTCGCCGAGGTCATCGCGTTCCTGTTGAGCGACGCCTCCCGCTCGGTCACCGGCGCGCTGATCCCCGTCACCGGAACCACCACCGGCCACTGATCACACCCCGTGCGGACAACGAGGACCCCGTGGCCGAAGCCACGGGGTCCCTGTGCGTTCGGTTCAGCGGAGAACCACAGGGGAGCGCACACCGAGCCGGTCCGCGAGAGCCGCCAGGTTCTCGCGTCGCTCCGCGACGGTCACACCCTTCCACCCAGCGTCCGCCCAGACGACGAGATCGTCGATTCCGTGGTCGCGGTAACGTCCGAGATCGGCCGCGGTGGTGGCCTCGGTGACCTCGACCCGCACATAACAGGGGAACTCCGCATTCGCATCCATCTCCGAACGATGCCGCCGCAGGACACCCACCAGCTCGACGGCTTCCTCGAAGCTCGGTGTTCCCGAGGAGATCCAGGCATCACCGAGACGCGCCGCCCGCGCAAGCGCACGAGGTCCGTTGCCTCCATAGACGACCGGCACGGCCACCGGCCGAGGATGCAACCGCACCTCGTCGAACCGATAGTGGATGCCCTCATGCGCGAACGACTCGCCGCCCCACGCCTTGCGCAGAATCTCCACACACTCGTCGGTACGCGAAAAGCGCTTGCCGAAGGGCACATCGAGTGCGGCGAACTCCTCTTCGAGCCATCCCGCACCGACCCCGAACAGCAACCGCCCGCAACTGAGTTCCTGGACGGTGATCGTGCTGCGCGCGGTGTGCAAGGGATGACGCAGAGCCGTGACGTACACGGCCGTGCCGAGCTTCACACGCTCGGTGACCGCCGCGATCGCCGCGTGCAGCGCGAGCGGATCGGTGAGCTCGGTGGTGTCGTCGACAATCGGCCCCGAATGATGTTGACGGGTCCCCGTCGACGGGTGCTCGCTCCCATACGTCGCCGGGTGCAGCACATGCTCCCCCAGCCACAGGGCGTCGAACCCGAGTTCGTCCGCAGCGCGAGCGAGCTCGAGCGCATCGCGGGGGGTCATTCCATAGGTGCACAATCCGATGGTGGGCACGGAATCTCCTCGAGGTCTGGGGACGGAGACGGAGCACGAGCGGGGGCGGTGCGCACCACCGGACGTACCCCGTGCGGACAAACTTCTTCGATCAGACAGCAAGCAACCCGAGCGCTCGGCGCGCGAGCGGCGCGACAAGCTCCCCTCGCTGGCCCATCCGCGGATCGGCGGTCTCTCCACGGACGAACCGCGCGTAGAGCTGCTGCAGAATGACCACGGTCTTCCAGCAACCGAAGGCCTCGTACCAGGCGATGCGCGAGAGGTCGAGATCGCTGCCCGATGCGTAGCGCTCGACGATCTCCGCTCGCGAGGGCAGATCGAGGGCGTGCATGCCGGGAACCACGATGAACGCCGCGTCCGACTCGGCAGCCGCGGTCCGGTCCGGCCAGTAGTTGAGCAAGGTGCCCAGGTCCACGAGCACGTCGCCGGTGGTGGCCATGTCCCAGTCGAACACCGACTTCACGCGGTCGGGATCGCCGTGCGGGAACTGGCAGTTGTCGACCTTGTAGTCGTTGTGCACGATGCCGGCCCGCTGACTCGCGGGAATGTCGGCCCGGATCCGACGACCGACCTCCTCGACGAGATCGGCGACATCCCGACCCGGTGCATATTCGGCGACCGCGTCCCAACGCGCCGACCAACCGGACACCTGCCGTTCCAGATATCCCTCCGGCCGGCCGAGCGCGGCGAGATCACACGATGCCGGGTCGACGGCGTGCAGATCCGCGAGCGCATCGACCACGGCGAAACCGATCCGTCGCCCCGCATCGATATGGTGCGCCATCGAATTCGGGATCTCGTCCCAGACCACCACCCCTTCGCGGTACTCGGAGACGAAGAACTCGGCCCCCACGACCGAGATGTCCGCGCAATGCAGCAACGCACGCGGAGCCCGGTCGTACGCGCGGTACAGACGAGAAAGCACCCGGTGCTCGCGCGCCATATCGTGTGCGCCGCGGGCGATCTTCCCGAATGGCGGTCGGCGCACGACCAACAGCCGATCCCCGAACGCGACCCGATAGGTCAGATTCGCCGAGCCGCGCGGGAACTGCAGAACGGAGAACTCCCCCTCGAGTCCGTCGATATGGGACCGCAGGTAGGTCTCGAGCGCGTCCCAGTCGAGCTCCTCACCGGCGCGGACGGGAGCAACCTCGACACGCGGTTCGTCTGCGATGCCCGTCATCACTGCACTCCCAACGCCGGCAGCCCGAACTTGGCTTCCGCTGCGGCGTCCTGGGCAAGCAGGTGCGTGGTGGGGAATAGTCCCGGGGCCGGCGTCGCCGTCTTCAGCAGTTGCTTGGCGATCTGCTGCTTGTGCAGTTCGGTCGCGCCGTCCGCCAAGCCCATGTGGTAGCTCTCGAGCAGCCACTTACCGAACGGCATCTCGGTGGAGATACCGAGCGAGCCGTGCAGCTGGATCGCGCGGGAGACGACATTGTTGAGGACCTTCGGCATCACCATCTTCACGGCGGAGATGTCGGCAATGACCTTCTTGTAGTCGTCGAGCTCATCGATCTTCCAGGCCGTGCGCAGCACAAGGAGGCGGAACTGCTCGAGCTCGACCCACGACTCGGCGATCATGTCCTGCACCATCTGCATGTCCGCGAGCGAGCGACCCCGCGTCTGACGCGACACGGCGCGTTCGAGCATCATGTTCAGCGACGCCTTGACCAGTCCGACCGTGCGCATCGCGTGGTGGATCCGACCGCCGCCCAGACGCGTCTGCGCGACCGCGAAACCCTCCCCTTCCTCCCCGAGCAGATGGTCGGCCGGGACCCGCACGTCGGTGTACCGGATGTAGGCGTGCGTGCCCTCGGACTCCTGGTGACCCCACACACCGACGTTCCGGACGATCTCGATGCCCGGCGTGTCCATCGGGACGACGAACATCGACGCCCGCTTCGTCCGGGGAGCTTCGGGGTCGGTCACGGCCATCACGATGAGGAAGGACGAGAACCGGGCGTGCGAGGAAAACCACTTCTCCCCGTTGATGACGTAATGGTCGCCGTCGCGCACCGCACGGGTGACGAAGCTGGTCGGATCGGACCCACCCTGGGGTTCGGTCATCGAGTAGCACGAAGCGATCTCACCATCGATGAGCGGCTGCAGGTAGCGTTCCTTCAGCTCCAAAGTGCCGTAATGCGCGAGGATCTCGGCATTACCGGAATCCGGTGCCTGACAACCGAACACCACCGGACCACTGTGGGTGGCACCCAGGATCTCGTTGAGCAACGCGAGTTTGAGCTGCCCGTAACCCGGACCGCCGAGCTTCGGACCGAGATGGCAGGCCCACAGACCCTTGTCCCGCACGACCTGCTGCAGTGGACGGATGAGTTTGTTGCGCGTCGGATCGGTCACATCCCAGGCGTGTTCGATCACGCGGTCGACAGGTGCCACTTCCTCGTCCACGAAGGTCTGCACCCAGTCCAGCTTCTCCTGGAACTCCGGGTCAGTTTCGAAATCCCATGCCATGTCGATCGTCTCCTACCGTGTGATGAAAGTTCTTCTCGGCGATCCGGTCGCCGATTCAGCGTGTGAGGACGGTGCACGCGCTGATGCCCGGCGCCCCGTACACATGGGTGAATCCGACCTTGGGGTCACCCGGCACCTGCCGGTCCCCCGCGGCGCCGCGCAGCTGTACGACGTTCTCGTAGACCTGGCGCAGACCGGTCGCCCCGATCGGCTCCCCGTTCGCGAGGCACCCGCCGTCGGTGTTGACCGGGATCGATCCGCCGATCTCGGTGGCGCCGGAGCGGATGAGCGTCTCCTGTTCGCCGTGCTTGCACAGGCCCGTCTCCGCCAGGTGCATGATCTCCGCGCCCGCCTCGGTGTCCTGAATCTGTGCCACGTCGATATCGCTCGGGTCGATTCCCGCCGTCTCGAAGGCCGCGCGGGAGGCGGTCACGGTCGGACCGTCGGCCCGGTCGGGTGAAATCCACGGGCTGAACACCTCGAACGAACCGAACAACCGTGAGCGCAGTTCCGCGGCATCGAGGAAGACGGGGGTGTCGGTGTAGCGATGGGCGCGGTCGGCGCGGGCGAGCACGAGCGCGACTCCACCCTCGGCCGGCGAGCAGAACATGTACTGCGTGAGCGGGTCGTTGACCATCGTCGACCCGGCGATCTCCTCCTCGGTGAGCGGGGTGCGTCGCCACGCGTGTGGAGCGAGCGAGCCGTTCCTGAAGGCCTTCGCCGCAACGGTCGCCAGCAGCGATTTCGGCAACCCGTGCTCGACGAGATAACGCTGGATCTTCATGGCGAAGAACTGAGTGGTGACCATCATCCCGGTCTCGCCGTACCAACGGCCGAGCCCGTTGTCCTCCGGGCGCGGGTTGAACGCTCCGCGGGGATGTTTGTCGAAACCGACGACCAGGCCGAGATCGGACTCACCGGACCGGATCCGGCTTACCGCCGAGGTCAATGCGCTGCCACCGGTGGCACACCCGTTGGAGACGTTGACGAACGGCAGGCCGGTGAGCCCGAGGGTCGACACCAGAGTGTCGGCGTTGCCGGCCGAATCACTGCCGCCGTATGCGAACTGGATGTCCTCGAACTCCACCCCGGCGTCGGCCAGCGCCTGCCGGGCGGCGTAGGCGCCCTGGTCGAGGCCGCTGACCCCCTCCGTGCGGCCGAATCTGTGGATGCCGATTCCGACGATCGCGACCTTCATGCCGTCTCCTCGTTGCTCGGCGCGAATGCGAAGGTGACCACCTCGGTGCCGTCGTCCTCGAGATGGTTGACGATGCGGCACAGCTGCATCGGCATCCCGATCCGCAACGCGTCAGGGTCGTTCACGGTGAGCCGGGACTCGACGATCACATCACCGAGGTCGATGTACCCGACGCCGAACGCGGTGAAGGGTTCGGTCGTGAGGAACGGCTTCTTCGGTGCGAAGGACTGGACGGTGTACGACCAGAGCACGCCCACGGTCGGCAGCGCCTCGGGATTCATCTCGGTGGCGCCGCAGCGGGGGCAGCTCTGCTGGGACGGGAAGGTGACGGTCGCGCATTGCGCGCACCGCGCACCGCGCAGCGCCGCGTCCGGCGTGACGTCGACGAACAGGCTCGGATCGGCGGGGCGGGGGGCTGTCGTGGTCATCATTCCTCCCCGCTTCCGGTGTTCTCGCGGTCGGTGTCGATTTCCCAGACCGGCAGCACGACGGGATTTCCGGCTGCGTCCTTACCGAGGTCCTCGAAGGTGCAGTGGACGCGGGTGCCGGCGGTGATGTCCGCGCGGCCGGGCAGGTTGCCGATCAGGCGTACGCCGGCCTGCTCTCCGTCGAGGTCGACGACGATCACGGTATACGGGACCGGGAACAGCGGGTGTACCTGATGTTCGACGACGGTGTGGCTGTACACGGTGCCGGTGTGGGGTGCCGGTTGCCACGACACCTCGGTGCTCGCGCAGTACACGCAGCGGGGTCGCGGCAGGTGAATACGCCGTCCACAGGCCTCACAGGTGAGGATCTCGATGCGCCCCTCGGCCGCGGCGGAGAAGAAGCCGGCGCTCCCCCGTTCGGTGACGAGGGGACGGAGCTGGGCGGTGGTCGCCGCGCTCGCGGCGGCTGCGGCGCTCATGCCGCCACCAGGATCAGCGCGGACGCCGCCGGCGGCGGGGCCGAGGTGACCAGGGAGACCTGCGCCCCCTCCACCTGGCTCGTGGAGGTGCCGCGGATCTGCCGCACCCCTTCGACGACGTGGTTCATTCCGTGGATGTATCCCTCGGACATGTGTCCTCCGCTGGTGTTGATCGGTATCGCTCCGCCGAGGTCGATCTGTCCCTCGGCGAGGAAGTCGCCGGTGTCGCCGCGTTTGCAGAACCCGTAGTCCTCGAGCTGGATGAGGGCGGTGATCGAGTAGCAGTCGTAGATCTGGGCGACGTCGACGTCCGCGGGACCGAGACCGGCCCGGCTGTAGAGGGTGTCCTGGCATTCCCGCGACGGCAGGGCGGTGATGTCCTCGCGCATGAGCGTCGGGTACATCAAGCCCGGCTGGGGGTGACGGCAGGTGGACATCGCAACCGACCGGATGAGCGCCGGCGCCTGTCGCAGGTCCTTGGCGCGTTCGGCGGTCGTGACGACGACCGCTGCGGCACCGTCGGTTTCGAGACAGTAGTCGAACAGGCGCAGCGGCGACGACAGCATGCGCGAGTCGAAGTAGTCGTCGAGCGTCATCGTCCGTTCGTACATCTGGGCAGCCGGATTCGCATTGGCGCGCTTGCGGGTCACCAGCGCGATCTGCGCCAGCTGCTCGGAGGTCAGGCCGGTCTCGGTGATGTAGCGCTGGGCCATGAGTGCGAAGTACTGGCCGGACGACAACAGCCCGTACGGACCGAAGAACTCCTCGAAGGTCTCGTCGCCGCCCACCTCGGGGGTGACGACCGGTGAGAGACCGAATCGGCGGCCCGAGCGTCCGTTGAGCGAACGGAACACCACGACGGTGGTCGCCTGTCCGCTCATGATGGCGGCGACGGCCTGGGCGACCATCGCGGCCGGGCCCGAACCGCCCGGCCCGGCCTCCCCCCAGTAGGTCAGGTGTGGAACGCCGAGGCCGTCCGCGAGGGCAGCGCACGAGACGAGATCCATATCGTTGCGGACGACGCCGTCGACGTCGGCCGGGGTCAGTCCGGCGTCCTCGAGGGCCGCCGCGGCGGCCTCGACGGCGAGCGCTGTGACGGAGACACCGGAGTCCTTGGAGAACGCGGTGGTTCCGATTCCTGCGATGGCGCAGGCATCTCTGCGCCAGGTCGGGTCTGTGGACATGTGTGGGTCACCTCTGTGTCGTGCCCGCGCGGCGGGCGGGGAGTCAATTGGCGGTCAGTCCGCCGTCGGCGGCGATCGCCGCGCCGGTCACGAAGGAGGAGTCGTCGGACAGCAGGAAGGCCACCACCGACGCCATCTCGGCCGGGTCCGCCGAACGTCCGAGCGCGGTGTTCTCCACCACCCGGCTGCGGGTCGCTTCGGGCTCGGGGCCCTGCAGCGTCTGCGAGTTCATGCGCAGGCCCGTTCGCACCAGGCCGGGGCACAGGCAGTTCGCTCGGATGTTCCGATCCGCGTAGCCCATGGCGACCGATCGGGTCAGCTGCAGGACACCACCTTTGGAGGCGTCGTAACCGGGAGTGTTCAGATTGGTCGCCACCAAGGATGCGACCGAACCGACGGTGACGATCGAGCCACCGCCCGCCTCGAGCAGGTGCGGCACGGTGGCACGCAACGGCAGGAAGGTGCCGGTGAGGTTGACCCGCAGGATGCGATCCCAGTGCGCGAGTTCCATCTCGTGGAGCATCGCCGTTCCGTTGATGCCTGCGCAGGTCACCACACCGTCGAGGCCTCCGAACTCGGTGACCGCGGCAGCCACCGCGTCGTCGACCGAGGTCTCGTCGCCGACGTCGCACCGCAGTCCCAGCGTCTGTGCGCCGGTCTCCGCGACCGAAGCGGACACCGTTTCGGCGGCCTCACCACGAGCATCGGTCACCGCGACCGCCGCACCCTCGGCGGCCAGTCGCTTCGCAACGGCCTCACCGATGCCGCTTCCACCGCCGGTGACGAAGATTCGGCGACCCTCGAGTCTGCGCAGCACCCGGGCGGTCTCGGGCCGGGTCTCGTTGTCCAGAGCGGTCACAGTCGTACCCCCGCGTCGACCGGCAGTGCCACGCCGGTGATGAATCGTGCTTCGTCCGAAGCGAGGAACAACACCGCGTTGCTCATGTCTTCGGGCGCCACCCAGCCGATGCCCATGGGATTGCGATCTTTGGAGCGCTCCCACAGGTCGTCCGGCCCTGGGTTCTCGAGATCGGGCCCGAAGATCCGGAAGGTCGCATCGTTGTGCAGCATCGGCGTCTCTACGGCACTCGGATTGACTGTGTTGACACGGATGCCGTGGGGGCCGAGTTCGGTCGCCAGGGTCCGCATGAGGCCGACAACACCGCTCTTCGAGGCGTTGTAGTGCCCGATATTGGCCGAGCCGAGCATCGCCTGGATGGAACTGGTGATGACGATCGATCCGCCGCGGCCGGCGCGGATCATCTCGGGGACGACGGCACGGACGGTGTGGAACACCCCCGTGAGGTTGACATCGAGCATGTCCTGCCATTCGGCGTCGCTCAGCTCCCAGGTGGGCCGGAAGCCGACGATGCCCGCATTGGCGCAGACGATGTCGATGTGTCCGAAAGTTCCGACGGCGTCCGCGACCGCAGCGTCGAGCTGTGACTGGTCCCGGACATCGGTGACGCGGGACAGGACCCGCCGGCCGGTCGCGGCAACGAGCGCCTCGGTCTCCTTCAGATCGTCCTCGGTGGCGAGGGGATACGGTACCGAGTCGATCGACCTGCACACGTCGAGGAGTACGACATCGGCCCCTTCCTCGGCCAGACGCACGGCGTGCGAGCGTCCCTGACCGCGAGCCGCGCCGGTTATCAGCGCGACCTTTCCTTCAACTCTTCCCATGGGTCTGGCTCCTTGTCTGGCGGTGCTTCCCGCGGCGCGGCAGGTGCTCACTGGTTGAACAGGCGGCCGAAGCGGGCCTTGAGTTCTTCGAGTGCTGCCGGTGTCATCGCGTCCGTGTTCTGCGGGGCGACCTTGTCGACGGTGGTGACGGCCGATCCGATGCCGGGCAGCACGGCGGCGTTACGGAACGAGACCGCTTCCTGACCGGCCGGGGTGATCATGTAGTTGGCCAGGACCTGCGCCGCATTGGGATGCACGGCGTCGGCGAGGATCGCGGTGTACATGGGTGCGCCCCACACGATGTCGCCGAAGGCCGAGTCGACGGGGGCACCGGTCTGCTGCTCGCTCTTCTGGTCCTGCACGAAGGCGGCGACGGCGATCTCACCGGACGCGAGGGCCTGTGCCAACGGCAGTGCGCTGGGATAGATTCGCGGGCGCTGCTGTGCCAACTTCTCGAGGAAGCCCTCCCCACCGACCGTCTCGAGATAGTTGTCGTAGAAATCCACGTGCGCGGTCGAGGTGGGAAGGACGATGCCGATCCGGCCGTCCGCGAGCGAGGGATCCAGTAGATCGCCGTAGCTTTCGACGCCGTCCGGGTAGCGCTGGGTGTTCCAGCCGAAGGTCAGAACGGATGCGTTGGAGACGAAGTAACCGGTGTCGTCCTTCAGGGTTGTGACGTCGTACTCGGTGGCGGAATCGGTGAAGGCCGGGCCGACCGGCTCGGCGAAGGCTCCGTTCGCGCCGAGGTCCACGGCCCAGGGCACACTCGCCTGGGTGATCACGTCGGCGACCCGGTTGCCGGTCTCGGCCTCCGCGCCGATCTTCTGGTGCAGATTCGCGTCGACGTCGCGCACGACGTTCAGACGGATGCCGTAGTCGGCCTCGAAACGGCGGCCGAGTTCGGCGAGCGCGTCCGCGGCATTCGACGAGTAGATCGTGACCTCGCCCTCCGCCTTGGCCGCCTCGACGATTTGCTGCCAGGCATCGTCACCGGCCGGACCGGTGGATCCGATCGAGTCCGAGGTGATGCGGTCGTCGCCGCCGCTCCCACCGCAGGCTGTGAGAGCCGCTGCGAGAGCGGCTGCGGTCACGGCCGACAGGAAGGCACGTCGGGTGCGGCGTCGGGTGCGGATGAAGTTCATGGGGGCTCCTGGTGGCCGGTCGGGTGGGACCGAGGTCTGTCAGGGGGTGGAGGTGCGGCCGCCGTCGACGGCAATCACGGCGCCGGTGGTGTAGCTCGATCCGGGTCCGGCGAGATACAGTGCTGCACCGATGATCTCGTCCGGATTGCCGGCACGCTGAAGTGGCATACCCTGGAACAGTTCGGTGGCCGAGTCCATGTCCCAGGCCTTGCTGATGTCCGTGAGGAAAGCCCCGGCCATGATCGTGTTCACCCGCACGGTGGGCCCGTAGGCCTGGGCGAAACCCTTGGTCAAGGTGTTGAGCCCCGACTTCGCGGCTGCATACGGCAGATCGGTGGTCATCGGCCGCTCGGAGGCAATCGAACTGATGTTGATGATCGACCCACCGGCACCGGCGGCCATTCGGGGCCCGACGAGGCTCGTGAGCCGGAACGCACCCTTGAGGTTGACAGCGATCACCTTGTCGAACAGTTCCTCCGACACCTGGTCGAGACTGGGGTACAGCGGTGCCATACCGGCGTTGTTGACCAGGATGTCCAGACGACCGAATTCGCTGTAGATCCGTTCGACGAGGGGTTCGTGCGCGTCCCAGTCACCGACGTGGAAGGCCAACGGAAGGGCCTTGCGGCCGGTGGTCTCGGCCACCTCGGCGGCCAGCTTCTCGCAGCTGTCGACCTTGCGGCTGACGATGACGGTGTCGGCGCCGGCGTGCGCAAAGGCGAGAACCATCTCGCGGCCCAGACCGCGGCTACCGCCGGTGACGAGCGCGACCTTTCCTTCGAGAGGAAGTGGATGCGAAGTCATGTGGCTCCTGTCGATGAGGTCGGCGCCAGAAGGTGCCGACAGGATGTGAAGGTGCAGCGGGACACCGGCGTCACCGAAGCGACGTCGGAACGGTCCCGGTGGGTCAGATGGAGGGGGCGAGTGGAACGAGTGCTTTGCCCGTGGCGGCGCCGTCGAGCATGCCGACGAAGGCGTTCCACGCACCGGCGATACCGCCGGGGAACTCGGTGTGGACGGGCCGGATTCGTCCGTCCCGAAGGAGTGCCGCCATTTCGTCCTCGAACTCCTCGCGCGCATGCAGGTGGTCGGCCAGCAAGAAGCCTTCCATGCGGGCGCGCCGCCAGATCAGTTTGAGGAGATTACTCGGGCCGGGTACGGGTTCGGCGGAGTTGTAGACGCTGATCATTCCGCACAAGGCGATGCGGGCGTGGTCGGCGAGGACGCGGATGGCCGCTTCGAGTTGCTGCCCTCCGACGTTGTCGAAATACACGTCGAGAGCGGTAGCCCCGATCTCGTCCATCGCGGTGCGCAACAGATCCTTCGCCGGACCCTCGTGATAGTCGAAGGCCGTGTCCGCACCGAGTTCTTTTGCGAGCTCGACTTTCTCCGGAGATCCTGCGCTTGCGATCACCACCGCGCCGCGCTGCTTCGCCAGTTGAACGGCGATGGATCCGACCGCGCCGGCCGCGGACGACACGAACACGACGTCGCCGTTGCGCACCTGCGCGATCCGATCGATCCCCACCCAGGCCGTCATTCCCGGGATGCCGAGAGCACTCAGATGAAGTGCCGCGGGGAGATCGTCGTGCCGGAGTCGGCGGCAGTCGTCCGCGTCGACGAGACTTTCTGTGCGCCAACCGTAATCATGGAGAACGAGCGATCCGATCGGTAGCTCCGATCGGTCGGACCGGGACACGACCCCGACCGTCGGGGCCAGCATGGGCGCATCGAGCTCGTAGGGTTCGGCGTAGGACGCCCCTCCTCCCATTCGGCCACGCATGTAGGGCTCGACGGACATGACGAGATTTCGGACGCGGACCTGCCCGAGAGCAGGCTCGCCGAGAGTCGTCTCGATCAGTTCGACGTCGGTGGGCAGGGGACGTCCGCTCGGACGTGCCCGGAGGACCCATTCTCGGTGGACGAGTTCGGTGACGGCGATGTCGGTCATGAGAATCCCTGTTCTCTACGGTGCGGACGTGGACGGCGGCGAGGTCAGCCGGCGAGTCCGGCCGTGACCTGCTCGACGAGGTCGCGGCGTACGAGCTTGCCTGTCGGGGTTCGGGGTAGATCGTCGACGAACACCACGTCGTCAGGAGTCCTCGAGCCGCGCAGGCGCTCACGGCACCACATCCGGATCGCGTCGGCGTCGTCGTGGGAATTTGTCGCCGCAACGACCACCGCGCAGATCCGTTCACCCCACTCGTCGTCGGGAGTGCCGATCACCGCGACCTCCCGGACATGGGGATGATGCGCCAGCACGTCCTCGATCTCGGCCGGCGCGATGTTCTCACCGCCACGGATGATGGTGTCGTCCGCGCGGCCGCCGATGTAGAGATAGCCGTCCTCGATCCGGGCGCGGTCCCGGGTAGGGAACCAGCCCTCCGCGTCGAGCACAGAGCCGTTGCCCATGTACTCGCCGCTGACCTGCGCTCCGCGCACCCACAGCAAGCCCGTCTTCCCTTCAGGCAATACGCGTTCGCCATCCTCCGAACGAATCTGCGCCTCCATACCGGGCACGATCCGGCCGGTCGAGCTCAGCCGGCTGCGCAAATCCGGATTCGCGAAGGCTTCCCGATGGTCTTCGGGTCCGAGAACCGCAATCGTCGAGCTGGTCTCCGTGAGGCCGTAGGCGTTGACGAATCCGGTGTCGCCGAACGCGGCGAGAGCGCGTTCGAGGACCGGCTGCGGCATCCGGGCGCCACCGTAGGCGAGGGACGCGAGTGTAGGGACCTCGGCGGGGGCACCGTCGAGATGGTCGACGATGCGAGCGAGCATGGTGGGCACCACCATCGCGCTCGTGACACCTTCTGCCCGGACCAGGTCGAGCCACCGCTGCGGTGTGAAGTCGGGCAGATACACCATGCGACGGCCCGAGTAGACGTTGCTCAGGACGGCTCCGAGACCTGCGATGTGATAGGGAGGCGTACTGACCAGAGCCGCCTGTTCCTGTGCTGCGGAACCGAATTCGACCGTGTTGATGAGATACGACAACAGGTGCCGGTGACGGAGCAGCACACCCTTCGGGGCCGACGTGGTGCCGGAGGTGAACAACACGATCGCCGCGCCCTCGTCCTCCGAGCGATCGATCTCCAGGGGCTCGGTCGCATTCGCCAGCCCGAGAAATTCGCCCGTCGAGACGATGCGGTGTGCACATCCGTCGAGTTTGATTACGTACTCGGCGTCCGCCACGACCACCGGGTCGTCGAGTCGGTCGATCAGTTCGAGCAGCTGCGGAGCAGGAAGGCGGTAGTTCAAGGGAGCCAACGGGATACCGACGCGCCCCGCGGCGAACAGGAGAGTCGGGAGCATCGGGCCGTTGACACCGACGAAGACGACATGGCGAGCACCGAGGTCCGCAAGCAGCCCCGCACCGCGCGAAGCGAGTTCGTCGAGTTGGCGGTAGGTCGTGCCACTCTCCCGCGGACCCAGAGCAATCCGATCGGGGGTGGCGGCAGACGCCATGTCGAGGACCATCCCGATGCCCATATGACCACCTGTCTGTAGATGCTTTTGTCGTACGAGAAGAGAGACGAGTGGGCCGTCACTCAGGTTCGTGGGCGGCGAAACCACTCTTACACCCCGACCACGAACTCGTGTGATGCACACCATAGCAATTATGCCTATATTTGTGAAGGTATCGCCGCACGATTTTTTCGACCTGGGGATTCTCGAGGAAGTTACGAGATTTGGATGGCGACCACGGCCTCCGCCAGGCCGAGGGCGTGTGATCGCATAACTTGCCCTTACAACTGAAAAGCCCTCGAACCCGCGGCGGGACAGTGCGATGTGATAGCAGCGACCAGGTGCCTGCCACAGTGCATGGCCACCGTCACTCTTCGCTGGGCACGCATCTGCGACTCACCCCCAATATGGATGGCCCCTCTCCTGCAACGAAGCTCGATCAGATCTGGGACCGGTGATGAACTCGACAGAGCGCCCAGCCGGGTCCCATAACCCAGCGCCGAACGCCGAGTCCGATGATGGCGGTCCTGGTTCAAGTCCCTGGTCGCCACGCGGGCGCGAGCAGCATGGGCCAGTGGTCGAGTTGTCGGTAGGTACTCATCGCACACCCGAAGCCGGAGCCACAGGACCGAGGGTCTTCAGGTTCGGTAGATGTAGGCACGGTGATCGATGTCGACGCCCAGGGCCGTGCGGCGTTCGTCGACGCAGAGCAGGATGCGGTAGTCGCCGCGGCGGTCAGCTCGTCCCGCGCCGACGCCCTGCTCGACGAACTACTCGCCGTGCTGGACGGGCTGTAGCCGGCCTGGACGTGGCCGCCACCCTCGATCGCTGGGTCATACCACTGGTGTACGGCTGCACCAAGACTCGGACGTCCGGTCAAGTCCCGTCCGGAACGTGGTGCTTCCTACCTCGGGGACAGCGGCGGCGGGTCCTTGGCGAGGACGCGCAGGGCAGCGTGTCCACGGGCGCGGTGTGCGGCCGGAACCACGGACCAGGACGGATGATCAGCCCTGACCAGAGCGTTGGCCAAGTACCGGACGCGTCTACGATCACTGCCGATCATACGAACCCGCTCCCGGACGGGATTATCGATGCTGCAGGCCAGTATGGCAGCGTCGTCGAGATGCCGGCCTCTGTCACGGCTGTCCTCGCGGAACGCTGCGCCTTTGAGGACGAGTGCACCAAGGACGTCGGGAACGCTGAGCTGCACGGTACGGCCGTCGAGGTCGATGTTGCAGTCGACGGTCTTGCGTAGCGCCGAGGTGCCGGCAGGGATCGCGAACACCGCCCGCCCTGCCACCGTCGGTCTGTGCGCGGGAGCGAGATTGTCGGCGACCATCACATCGACGTGTTCACTGCCGCGTACGAACCGGTGCGCCGGACCTGGCCCGACGGGCATCCGAAGCAGATAGCCGAGCTGTTCGAGACGGTCACGGACTCCGCTGAACGTGGCAGCGCCGGTTTCGATGTGGAGCACCATGTCGACATCGACTGTGGCTCGGGCGATCGGCAGCCCCGCTCGGGCCGCGTGCACCTGCACCATCAAGCCGCCCACCAGAGTCCACTGCTGCGACGGTATTGCCTGTGCCAGTTCACCGGCCTGCGGCCAAGGAGGTCCCCAGCCTCCGGCCGGCGCCGGGATGTGCCACCGGGGCCGTTCACCTGAGCGCATCGAGCAACTCCTGCAGTACACCCATGCCCGCCCCACGCTCACGGGTGTTCAACGAGTCCATGAGGTCAACCGCCACCACAGCGACGGGCACCACGCCCTCGGTACACGACAGGAGGGGGCGAGAGACCACACGGAGCGTCACCTCTCCTGCGAGATCAGGGACCAGACCGTACGCATCGACAAGTGTCTCGACGTGCGCGTCGAGAACATAACCGTCGACACCACTGGGGTGGCCTGTCGTCAGGCCGAACCTCGCCGCCATGCGCGGATCGGTGTCGAGTGCGGAGATGCCACCGGCGACCAGAGCAGCCCCAGGGCCGGTCATCGTGTCACCCCACCCGCGCATCCGAAGGATTCTGGTGAAACGGCGGCGAGCGAGGTAGGCGATCGCGTCGGGAGTCGAACTGCGCATCCGCTCGAGCAGCCGGTCCTGATGTGCTGACGAGATCCCGTCTGCTCGTAGGCCTGAGAGGATCGACAACGCCGCCCACGCTCCGTGCTCGCTCCAGGGCCGGCCGCGCCGGCGGCGTGTCTGTGCGCAGCGGTGTACCGAAGGCGCGTCGAGCAGCAACGCCCGTCCTACCCGTCGTGCCACGACGATGTCACCGGCCTGGGCGAGCCGCTCGACCTGACGCGTGCTCACCCCCAACGCGGTGGCCGCGTCCATGACCGACATCATGCTCATAAATATATGGTCGCATAAACGACCATATATTTCCATGCCTCCAGACCACGGAGAATACGAACCCGGACAGCGGGCGGGTCGGCGCACAACTTCCGGTCGAGTGGCAGCGAATACCGCCAGAACACTCCGCTGCACAATGACGGATCATGGGCGGACCTGCCCACAGCGGCTGTCAAACAGATGCATAGACAGGAACCGCCGCCGGGTGATGCACAGCCGCCACAACTCGGGCACGCTGACGACGTGACAGACCCTCCTGAGCGCTGTGGCACCCGCCGACTCGGTTGCCGGCGTCGGGGGCCACTGTGTCGATCGAAGACGGTGAGACACCACCGCCGGAAGTCGGAGCCATCGCCGAATTCCCACTGCAGCAGGCGGCCGACCTGCCGCGGACACCGCTTTGACCGGCGGCCACGCGAACCGGCCGTCAGGCCGGGATGAAACTACGCCATGACACAGAGGCGGGCAGCGTTCTGCGACACGCGCTTACCCCCCCCAGGACGGATCCGAACACGGTGTTCCCGTCAGGTGAACAACGCCGGTGCCCGCACCCCGACCGCGGCCGCACGACCGGCTACCGCGCCAGCATCGACACTGCGGTAGCTCCGACCCGGCGCCAGCACAGCAGCGGCGAGGCCGCGGCTGCGCGCCACCGATCCATGACTGCGCAGTCGGCGTCGACACTGGTGCGGGCACATCTATCGGGACGGGCGCCGCTCCGAAAACACTGTAGGTGGACGTGCTCGACCAGGCCGAAGTCTGGGTCGAGCCCGATGTCGAGCTCGACCCGACTTATTACGAGCGCGGCACCGCAGCCCGCCGCCGCAACCACAAAACCCTCGAAGAACTCGCCGACGTCTACGACGAGATCGAACACCGAGCCGAGGCACTGCTCAACGAGTTGTTGGGAGCGATGGAGGAGCTGTGACCGCACCGCCAATGCCGGAGTCCGTGAGCGCGGCCGACACAGTGACGTTGGTGCGTGCACGCCACGCACGCCGCACATGCACATCGCCTCGGACCCGATACGCGGTCCGCCCGGCCGCCGTCGTACCTCTGAGCAAACAACTCCCAGCTCGGATCGAAGTCCGCCCCTGCCCTCCCAGATCACGTCCGTGACTGTCATGGGCGTACCGCCCAGCTCGGGGATCCCTGAACGGACACGTCGGGGTGGATGCAATGCTCGAGACATGGCAGAGCTCGAACCCACGGACTACGCCGCGACGCTCGAGGAACTCAAGCGGCGTGTACACCAGGCGCGATATCAGGCGCAGCGGAAAGTGAACACCGAGCTGATCCGCCTCTACTGGCAGATCGGCCGCACGATCTTGGAGCGCCAGCAGACCGAGCGGTGGGGAAGCAAAGTGCTCTCCCGTCTCGCCACGGACCTACGCGCCGAGTTCCCCACCATGGAGGGCTTCTCCCGAGCGAACCTGTTCTACATGCGACGCTTCGCCGAGGCATGGCCCGACGAAGAAGCAATTGTCCAACGACCCGTTGGACAATTGCCGTGGGGTCACATCGCCGAACTTCTCGACAAGCTCGACAACCAGGACCTGCGCGAGTGGTACGCCGCCCGGGACGTCGAGCACGGATGGTCACGCTCGGTGCTCGCTCATCAGATCACCACCGGCCTCCACGACCGTCAAGGTGCTGCGCCCTCGAACTTCGGCTCCGCGCTCGAACAGCGGGACTCCGAGCTGGCGCAGCAGCTCACCAAAGATCCGTTCGCGCTGGAATTCCTGGCAATCGACAGCGATGCGAGCGAGCGGGAACTCGAGGAGCGACTGGTCGCGCGGATCATCGACACGCTGCGCGAGTTGGGTCGGGGATTTGCATTCGTCGGTCGCCAAGTACATTTCGACGTCGACGGCGACGACTTCTACGTCGATCTGCTGTTCTTCCACATCGAACAGTTGCGTTACGTGGTCATCGAGCTCAAGACCACGAAGTTCGACCCGCGTGATGCCGGGCAACTCGGCTTCTACGTTGCTCTGGTCGAGGATCGACTGCGAATCCACGACATACACCAGCCGACGGTGGGCATGCTCCTCGTGGCCGAGAAGAACGACACCGTCGTCCGCTACGCCCTGGCCGGCACCCCGCAGCCCGTCGCCGTTTCCCGATACGACCTCACCGCCTCCGCCCAGGCCGCTCTTCCCGCCGAAGAAGCCCTCACCCGGGTCGCCCTCGAGGTCACCTCCGACACCGTCGGCGAGGTTGCCACGGGGCCCGTGCCGCACACTGAACGCCCGTAGGACTTCCTACCCACCAGCCGAGAAGCGTGAGGGCTCGGTACTGCGATCAACCAACTGACAGGCGGTGCCCCCCTTCGGGTGCTGTGGCTGGGTTCCGTGCGATTGCCCGAGTGTCGCGGCGAGGCTCATTTCGATAGTGTGACTACTCAATTACCTATGACTCCCGAGCAGGTCGAGGTTCCCTGAGCGGGTCGAGCGATGACTCCCGACACCCTCACCGTCGGGGGTCGTCGTCACCGCAGCACCTCGGATCTGCTTCATCACGGGTCGGTGAATATGGTCGGTTCATGACCGGAACCAAGCAGGCTGTCGAAAGCGCAGCCGAGGCGATGACCGACGAGGAACTGGACACAGCGATTGCCGCGCTGCATGCCCGCGAACATGAACTTCTTACCGCTGGTCACGGCGAGGCGGCCTCGAGCCTGAACGACACAAAGATCGTGCTGCAGGCGATCCTGGACCGACGACACGGCCGAGACCAGATCAGCTAGTCGGGCATGTTGGCGCGATCCAGGACAGGCATGGGTAGATCATTCCGGCCTGCTGCGGTCGACCGTCCCGCGTATCGATGACAAGGCAACACACGGCTCGTCCTGGATCCGCATTCGTCAGCGCCCGCGCCCGCCCCACAGCCCGGTGCGGATCGCAGCGTCGACGACCCCTCAAGACCGGTCAGGCCGACTCATCCACGGCCGCCACCCAGTGTCGGCAGCGACAAGCGGCGGCACCCTGACCGACCATCGAGACTGCCGCATATCCGCTCTCGGGGCGCGAAACGGCTCGGATGAGGGCAGGCCCCGCGAGGAGATCGGCCGGGCAGGGCCTTCCGGGTGGCCGTCCAAGGGCATGGGGAGTCCGGATCGGTCGCCATCCACGGCCCTGCGGCACATCCGACATCCGGGCACGCCCACCGTCCACCCACCGGGTGTGGAGATCATGCTCCCCCGGCATCGGTGAGTGCGCTGTCGCGGCCGGTGCCCGGCCGATCGGAGACGCCCGATCAGTGCGGGTCATTCCTCGTCGAGGTGACCTGCAACGGCCGGCCCAGCGGAGTGACGTAAGCCGGTGGACGTACGACGTGGCACCAGCGGACAAAACTCGAGTTCCACGCTTCGGATGCAAAGTCCCACCGCTCGAAGGCACCCACCTTCCTTACGGGAACCCTTCGTGCACAGCGTCGGGAACACCTGCTGCATCATGTTCCTCGGCTTCGCAGCGGTCCTGTCTCGAGATCAGTGCCAGGTGACATCGAGCTTGTCGATCGCGTCGAAGTGGAACCCGAACTGGTCACCGTAGACGTCGAAACCTTTGTTCTCCGGATAGTCCAGCGTGGCATGCCGTTCGAGGATCGCAACGACCCGCGCCTGATCGTCGTCGGCCAAAGCCGCGGCCAGGGCCTTTGATTCCTCGGCGCTGAACGGTACATCCGAGTTACCGAAGTCCAGTGTGCGGGTGCGATAGTCGTATCCGGATTCGTCGCCGTTGCGCACATGCACGCGACCGGTGACCCGAATGGTGGCTATCTTCGGTGTGCCGTCGGGGTTGAGGACGCCGGCCTTGTCCATGACGTCCTTCGCTTTGACGTCCTTGAGCTTCGACCGTGCATCGTTACGCAGCTCATTGGTTTTGCCCGACACGTATTTACGCACGGAGGACGGGCTACGGCCGATTTTCTTCGCGACCTCGTTCACTCCTCCGAGCCGCTGAATTGCGGCCCGGCGCTGCGCTAATTCGGCAACCTCGGCATGAGGGATGCGACCTTGCTGCGCCCAGCGGCGCAGGGTCCGGTCCGAGGGTGGTGTCCGACCGGCATCGATCGCGGCCTGACGCACACCATCGTTGCCGATTTCGCTGCGAAGCTGCTTGACCGACACCCTGGATGTCAGACCTGCCAGTCCCCTGCTGGTCTCCTGCGCTTTCGCGATTCCGGCGGCCGCCGCAGCGGCGACGGTGACCTTCATACCGTCGAGACCGACAGTTTTCTGCGGGACAGACTTCGACCGCGGCTTCGGCAGGTGCAGAGCCATCTAGTCCTCCTCGTCCGGGGAACCGTAGGCCGCGGCAATCGCGAGACGAACGTCATGGGTGGTCTCGGCGGAGGCGAACGACAGCAGCATCTCGTCTGTCAGCTCGACCTTCTTCTCCAAGGTCATCTTGCCGAGCGCGTCGCTGTCGTCGGCAAGGTCCTGCCCCTCCCCCACCAGATACACCCAGGAATCGGTCATGGTGCGGATCGGCCAGCGTCCGGTTTCGCGGGCGATACGCATGGCGACGCGGCGACCGCGCCAGCGGCAGTGCGCCATGATTGCGGCCCGCCACAGTGGCTGGTGGTGATGTTGCATGCGAGTGGCGGTCCACATGTCCGGGTTGACCATCCGACCGACGTAGCCCTTGTAGCAGGCCCCAAGGAAGCGTTTCATCGCCATGTCATCGGTGTCCACTGCCACCGCGCGAGCTTCACGCAGCACCTTGGCCCACTTGTCCAACGCCCGGCCTTGCTCCTCGTAGACCCACGCTTCGGAGACATCGAGATCATCGATATCGAGGCCCATCCCACCGTCTGCGATCGGTGCGCACAGTCCTTCGAGACTGACCGTAGTGAGCCACGTCTGCACAGGCTGGTCGTCAAGCATCGCAGGATGCGGCAGTGGCAGCTTCTCCGGCAACGCATACTGGGCTGCCGCGGGTAGGCTCACCCGCCAAATACCGAAGGCAGGCTTATCGACTGCCGCGGCATTTGCGGCCTCGACGCCGGTGAGATTACGAACGCGGCCGTAGCCGAAAGACAACATTCCGGCCGAGGCAAGGTAGGCGGCGCGCTGGTCGATAGTGACCAATACCGTTGCTCCGTCGAGGTCGTCGACATCCGGGACCCGGGACCACCCGGCCGGCGGCTCGAAGTCTCCGCGGGGAGCTCCGTCGATCGGTGGAATCGGGCCACCCGCAGTGACGACGATGCCTTTGCCGGTGCGCAGGCGCTCACGGCGGATCTTGTCGAGGACCGCAGCACCGGTACGGGCCGGGGTCGGTCCCGGCAGGGTGCCGAGATGGTTGACGGACCAGGCGAGTCGACGGCCGAGTTCTCGTGCGGCGGATCGATCATCGTCAGGGAGATAGGTGCCGACGGTAGGGTTGCCGAGGATACCCATGTCCCCCACCCGGTTGCCCCAGCCGAAGTCCTTGTTCCAGTAGGTCCAGACATAGGGCTCGAGGACGAGATCGACCATCTGTGTGGCTTTTCCGACTTTGCGAGTCAGGTGCACGACGAAGCCGGGATCACCGCGTAGTTCCCAGCCGGAGGAAACCAGTGGGGGCAGGGTTGCGGCGATCGCTTGGGTCAGTTCGGAGGCAGCGCGCCGGCGCAATTGTTCGAGGTCGTCGACGTCGTCTTCGCTGCCAGGATCGATCGTCCAGCCGAGCTGGGCGCAGGAGTCGATGCCGACGAACCACACTTGCGCGGTGAGTCCGTGCGGGGTCAGCGCCGCCCAATGCAGCAGTTTGTCCAACTTCTCGATCGTGTTGACCGGGCCGGTCAGCCGGACGCCCGACGGCGTGTAAGTTGCCTCGGCGGTGACGATGATCGCGTGACCGTCTGCTTCTTCAGTGACAGGTAGGGACTCCCACGGCCGAACCTCGACCGGGGGATCTTCCGTCTCGGCGATGCGGGCAGCAACAACGGTGTCGGACTGGGCGGTGTCGACATCGACCGACGTGAAGTCTTCCGCTGGCGTACCCGGCGTCTCGGACGCAGGTTCTTCGGATACAGGTGTCTCGGCCGACGTCTTCGCCACTTCGGATTCGAGATCGAAAAGGGCGAACTGGTCGTCGATTCCACTCATCGGCTCACCACTGCAGTCCTTTGCGATCCACCGGTCGTGTTCCCCGAGTTGCACCTAGAGGAGTTCGAGTGCATCGATGAGTTTGCGGCGCTCGTCGTCGGTGAAGTGTTTGCGCACCGCCGCGGCGAGGACATCCGGATCGGCGCGGAGCCGTTTGAGGGCCTGCGCGATCTTGTCGGCCGCCTCGACCGGGCCGGCGGGGTCTTTCTCCGGCCGCTGGTCGGGCTCGGCCGAGTCGACCTGATCCGTCGTCGGGGCGGGATCGGGGTTCTGCGCCGCCTGCCAGGCAGCGACCTGCTCTTCGAGCGGAACCCGCGCCAGCGAACGCGCCTGCCGCACCGCCAGATCCCCGGCGCGCAGGGCTGCCTGCAGTTCGGGAGCGAGCTTGAGCAGGGCCCGTCGTTGGGACACCCAGCCCTTGGACCGGCCGAGCTTGTGCGCCGCGGCATCGGCGCTGCCGAACTCGGCGACCATCAACTCGACGGCCTTGGCTTCTTCGAGCACATCGAAATCGCGCCGGTCGATGTTCTCACTCGTTGCCGCCCACAGGATTTCGCCCTTGTCGACGGCGATGCTGTCGCGCAGGACCACATCGAGGCCGGGGCGGCCGTACTTCTGGGCGGCGGCCAGACGCCGGTTGCCGTTGACGACGATATAGCGCGCTTGGCCGAGGTCGTCGTCGTCTTCGGGCCACAGTTTCAGCCAGGCGCTGCGACTGACCACGGTTCCCGGTTGCAGTTGCCGGTCGACGATGGTCGCCAGATCGGACAGGTCTCCGAGTTCGTCGCGGGGATTGCGGGGGTTGGCGATGAGCTGGTCGACGGGCACATCGGCGAGCAACTGCCCTTCGCCCGGCACCGGCGCGGAGGCGGGTGTGCCGGAAGCGGATTTGGCCGGGGTGCGTTTGCGGTCGACCGGAGAATTGTCGCCGACCGCGCCGACCAGAGCGGCGAAGTTCGCGCGCCCACCCTTCGGTGCCATCAGCGACCCTCGTCCGCGAGCTCGAGGCTGAGCTTGTAGAAGTCCTCCCGTGCCTGCAGCGAGACGCGGTTGGCTTCGTATTCGGTGACGACGCGGCCTTCGGCGGCGGCGCGGGTATGCACCTTGTAATGCCGGATCACCGTGCGCGCCAAAGGCCAGCCGTTGGCCTGGACGAACGCGCGGGTCTGTTCGAGGTCGACCTTGCCGTCGCGGGGGTCCCAATTGTTCACCACGACAATAAAATTCTTGCCGAGTGGTTCGATGACCTGCTTGATGGTCCGCGCCGTCGGATCGAAACACAACGGTTCGGGTTCGATCGGCACGATGACCAGATCGGCGACGTCGAGGACCGCGCGCAGCGCGTCGGCGGAAGTGCCGGTGCCGAGCACGTCGGTGCCGTCGTCGGTGCCGGACAGGTCGATCCAGCCGGGGGTGTCGACGTAGACGTGTTTGATGCCGGGCAGTTTGTCGAGATTGCGCAGCACGTCGAGGTTGTCGTGGACCTGGTCGATCAGAAACGGCAACTCTTCGACGCGCGAAGCCCACCACACCGCCGAGCCTTGGGGATCCACGGAGATCGCCGCGACCGGGGACTGGACATCATCGTCATCACCTGCGGTGAGGACATCGGCTTTGACAGCGGCGAGATTCATGGTCAGGGTGGATTTTCCGACCCCGCCTTTTTGGTTGAGCATGACGTGCACAGCCATCGGTTACCTCCGTATGCTTCACCCCCGCGGTGGGGGCTACTTCGGACTCGCATCGTCATCTCCTGGCCGAGAAGACGATTGCGCCTGCACCACTGTAACGATTGCGATCCAGGGTGTCTGCGGCGCGCCACTCGTACAATAGACCCTTACAGGTCTACCGAACAACCTTTTCGCCGTATCATCGCAACTGTGCTGCGCTACCTGACTTTGCACGAAGTTGCCGACCGGGTCGGCATCACCTACAACACCGCCAAAGGCTATCTACGCAAAGGTGTTCTGCCGCAAGCGGATGCGTCGATCGGACCCCGGTTCGGTTGGCTCCCTGAGACTGTCGACGCGTGGATGGAAACGCGGCCGGGCCGAGGTCGACGGATACATCGAGGCACTCCCCCAACTCGCGTTCGTCTGCGTACTGGCCCGGATAATTTGTGATTGCTTTCGGCGTGTCGCGGGACGCCACGAGCGTGAGCGCGTGAGGAAAGTGGTACATCACTTCACCCGTCCCATCCGGGGGTATCCCGGCTATGGCACCGTTTCGTCACTGTGACGTACTAGTGGCGTTTGATTTCATCAAGACGAGTTTGCATTCGAACCAATCTTGTTGTGCCTGAGAGGCATCGACACGTTCCGGTCGGATGCACCGGAAAGCGCGTGCAATTCCGGCCACGTAGCAGTATGAACGTCCAGGTCTCAGTCTCTTCGGCCTGCGTCTGCGTCTTGTTTCGACCCTGCGGTTTACCGCGGTAAACCGCAGTCCCTTTCCCGGTTGCAGCTTTCTGGGAATCTCGAACTGCTCATTCGCCAGGAAGCGCGTGACCCTAGGTCGCCCGATCTCACCAGTTGACCGCCTGTTCGCGGTCTGCGGCCGTTGATGTGGAGCTCGTCCTTGCCACCCGCGTCGCAGAAGGTTCGCCAGCAACAACTTCTTTGATGGTTGTCTCGGCCGTACTTTTGTTATCCGGGCGATTCCGGTTTCTCCGGGGTCGGTGCTTCCGCTTTTAGCTTCCCCCTTCAGTGCTTCTTACACCCCCTCCCCCACTGGTGACGACTGTCTATTAAGAGCGGGATCGGCTTGGCATCTCCATCGACGATTGAGCCAAGGACTCGTTTACCGCGGTAAACTGCAGGCCTTAACCGAGTCTTATGCAGGCTTCTTCAGGCGGAGGTACCCGGGCTGGTCGAGGACTTCTTATTCGGCGCCAGAAGGTCGGCCCGGTTTACCGCGGTAAACCTCAGGGAGCTTGCAACTCCCAACGGAACCTACCGTGCGCCGCGAACAATAGGCACGGGCTCGGGCTCTATCGCGTCCTGATGGGCGAGAATGCCGAGATACGAACGCGGATCGGCATAGGTTTACCGCGGTAAACTAACTCCCGATTCCTCCCTGCAGCCTTGGGCACAACGTACGATCCGTGAGGCCACGACCGCAGCAGCGCCGTCTATGCGACACGCTTACGATCACAATTATGTCCGCGTTTCCCGCGCCGAGTCCCCTACAGAGCGGCAAGACACAGCTGACCATCACGGTTTACCGCGGTAAACGCGTCCCGGTACGGGCTCGACGCGATGCGCTCACAACCGACAACTGAGGAGCCGCGGCGAGGTACTCGCGGCAGCCCGCTCGGCACGATGGGAACACGCGAAGGCTCCAGCCCGTCATTGGACCCCTCGGGCCGACCGTGGTTTACCGCGGTAAACCACAAGAGAGCAGCGCGGTCGATACGTCTTCGTCCACCAGGCTCGGTTTACCGCGGTAAACAGGCGCTGTTGCGGCAGTGTGGGCGCCCGCCGGCTTGCGGTTCGGTAGATAAGCGCGAGATTCGTTTACCGCGGTAAACCGCGTAGTCGATTCGATAACGGACGTCCGCACGTCCACAGCCTGACGGTGATCTAGCACGCCAACAGCGGCACACGCTACACGAGCAAACCGCACCTTTTCCCTTACGCACTGTTGCATCCCGTTGAACCATTGCGTTCCGCGCACGTGGACGACGGAGGAAGTCATCTGTTCTCCAGTGGTTTACCGCGGTAAACCACTGGGCGATCTTCTCGCCTGGGAACCATATGACGGCGGCACACGCCGAGCAAGGGCAAATAACAGCAGTGTCGCTGTTTACCGCGGTAAACAGCGCGTGAACTCGCGGACGTTACCCGGCGGGGCGATCGGAACGCACCGACAAACAGTTCGCCGATTAGGTAAACGGGTTCGGAGAGCTGAACCTGCGCCTGCCGGTTAGGGGTAGACTCCGCGCGGTGGTTTACCGCGGTAAACCGACACATCCCTGTCCAGGAACTTGAGCACTGCCCAGTGGAACGTTCTTGAAGCGACTACCTGTGGACAGCTAGGTTTACCGCGGTAAACCTGGGACTGACGTAAACAGCCCAGACCTCAATCGTGATCTGCGGCACAATGCGTAGCCACTGAAATGTCGATGGCCAAGAGGATACGCATCCACCCCGCGTCCAGAGAATGTTGTGCACAAGGCATCCATCATGGTCCATCAACCCGACGCAAAGGGGGAGCGTAGGCGGTTTACCGCGGTAAACCGCAGCCGAAGCTTGAGGAGGTCGGTGGCGGGAGACCCCTGCAAGCTGATCGACCACAGTCGTTCCCGTTTACCGCGGTAAACCGCCTTACCTGAAAGGGTGTACCGCCCGAAGGCATGCGTGTGCAGGCGTCGTGGAGCGCACCATCGTCCGCATCGATTTCTCATACCACAAAGAAATCTAGTGATGTCCGTGTGTTGTCGAACGCTTGCCATGTAACAGGTTGCGGATGTGTGCCATGGCGGTTGCCCGCGCGACTCCCGAGGTCGCTGTCGCAGATCGTCCCGCGGCAGAGTGTGCAGCTGCGCGACGTTGGGCATCGCGGTCTTGTTTCGCGGCTTCGGCCCGTTCGGTGGGGGAGGGGAGTGACCAGTCGATCGCAGCAAGTCTCCACCGAAGGTAGCGCACGGGGTGCTTCAATGAGTCCCGCGTCGGCCACATCCATCCACGTCGACGGGTGTCCTCGTTGAGTGCAGTCGCGATGTCACGACCAGACCAGCGGTGAGGATCGACGTAATGGTCCCTGAGAGCGTCGCAGACGGACCCGATGTGCTCAGTGGTATCGAGACATGGAGTGAGCGCAACTAGGCCCGCAGCGGCCCTCTGGAGGCTGATCGGACGCGGTCCCTGCCCTCCTTCATGTGAGTGATCGGGCCTGCGCGCGCTCGCGCGCGTTGTCTTGTACTTCTTAACAGAAGTACAAGTACCAAAAGATAGAGCAACAGATTGGGGGTCAAGGCCACCGCTCTGTGGATAACTGGACCGATGGGGTTCGTCGGCTGCCAAGGACGTTCCGGTCCGGCGGCGCACGACGGACGAAGGCTGAGCTGCACGGGCGGGTGCGGTCTGAAGGACCACCGCTTTGGGGGAAAGGAGAGCCCAGACGCTGGTGGCCTTGACTTGTTTGCGTCCGTGGTGTGCTTCAGCGGCCCACTGTTCGAGGGTGCGAAGAAAGCGGCCGCGGATCATTTCGCGGGCCAGTCCGAGGGCGGCCAACACTCGGCGAGCACGCTTGAGCACGGTAACGGAGACCCCTGCACGTTCTGCGAGCACGTCACGAGAGGCTGTCACGCGTCGGCCTGTGCGCAAGTCCGCGAACGAGGCCATGCTCACAGCGACGGCAAAGACCCGTTCGGGGTCGGCGTGATGCTGCCGGCAGATATTTCTGCCTTCTTCATGGTTGAGCATTTCGCGGACCTGTCGTTGCCATTGCGCGCGCCCCGACCAAATGGGAGTAGTGGATTGCAATTGTGGCGGGACAGGAAGGGACCATGTGTAGCCGCGCTGATCGCTTTCTTCATTCATTTTTTCGACGCGTTCTATATTCGCTATGGCGCGCGAAACCGAATCGGAATATTCAATATCCTGAGAATCGGAAAGGGGAGAGGCGACCAATATCTGCTCCGGGCGTGAGATCCGCTCATCGGAGCTGGTCGAAAAGGTTGTTTGCGGTTCAGGGCATGGGGTACCCTGAGACGTACCAGGCACGGTAAGTCCCTTCGGGGAACTGGGGATTCGGCAAGGAATCCCTGGTGAAAGCACAAAATGGAGACGAAGCGGCAACTTCGGCCCCAAAAAGACGCCTAGCGGTGAAGGTGAAAACTAACGCCGTTAGGTGTTTGGAATTACGGTCGATCTCGGCAAAGTTCGACCGCATGACGAGCCCCCGCGAGGGGGCTTTGTCATGTGCTGTCAAGCATCATGTAGTTATGCGTGGAGGGTAAGGTTCGATCTCCTTCGGTCGACTTATATTTCTGACAGTAATTTCACCACATGATTCCCTTCATGTCGCGCACCGGCCCTAATTTATTTTCTCCGGTCGATCGCAGTGGGACGCGGACGGGAAACGCCGAAGCGTCGTATTTACGAATCGTGCCCTCCGGTCCCGCATTTCGGCCGGCACGATGAAACCCAGGCAGCATCGGCGCACCCCCCTGCCTACTGTCCCCGGCGCGCCGCAAGTCGTCTGAGCAGCACCATCGGCCCAGTACCGCGCTCGAAGGATGTCATCGCGCATGCCCGGAGCTCCGGTCCTGCCGTGTGTCGGACGCTGCCGGCAGCAACAGGGCCCGAGCAAGACCGTCGGTCCGTCACCTGCAGGACGGTGCTCCAGGCTGCAAGCGCGGACCGAAGAGATCAGGCCGGATGGCGTGGCCGTAGGACGCAGACGACGGTGCTGATCTGTACGAACGGACGCGCGGAGGATCGGCTGGCGGCAGGTCCCTGTGAGGACGGGGCGTTCGGATCCTTCGACGGAGCGCCGTCCTTTCTGCATCGACCCTCATGTGCCGCGTCAATGAGTCCCGGAAGTCGCACCCGTTTCGACGAAGCAATGTCAAGCCACCATCGGGAGGACGCTTGAGTCGTGTGGGCGAGAAGCGAGTGTCCCGCGCGCGGGCCTGGCCGCACACGTAACCATCACTGTCTCGATTCGGCCTGGGACGCGCATGTGGGTTGACGGGGGATAGGGCGTGTCGGCGATCGAGGGCGTAGGTGAGATGGGCGCGTTTGTGCGGGGCAGTTGCTTCATCTAGTCCAGTCAGTGACTGGCACACTGATCGAGTCGATGTGCGACAGTCGGCAGCGTGCAGTCCAGTGGTGCAGACCCGATGCTCAACACGAGACCGGATGCAGTTCGGTTGCGGAGGTCGGTGTCGCGTCTCGAGTGGTGTTCGGTCCATGTGCACATCTGCGGACGGGTGCTGACTACTCTCCCGAATGACCTTCGCGATAGGAACCTCCGTCTCAGGTTCGGTCGTGTCGGGATCGCGTTCGGCCAAGGCGCCGCTCTTCGGAGGGAGGGGGAAGCCATCGATCCATCCGTTCGCTGCCTAGCAGCGGAGCGTCCTAATGTTTGCGGTCTGTCGCGCTGTATCCTGTGCAGGACGTGCTCCTCGGCGGCATGCGGCCGCGACAGCAATGCGGGATGCTTCGGGATGTAGCTGGCGTCCGTGGGACGGACATACCGTCGCCTTGCTGATCATGTCGGCTTCTTCGTGCCGTCCCTCATCCGGATCGGTCGCGGTCCGTGCTTGTGGAACCGAAGGGAATCCCGGCTTCCGCCCGGATCGGCCCCGATGTTCGGATCGCACGTTGTCGTAGTCGTGAGAACGTGCGTGTTCGGGATCAGTAGTCCTCGATCGTCGAGATCGTGTCATGTGACGGATGAAACGAGCAGGACCTGTTAGGGCTAGTCGCTCGAGGAAACACGGCGTTTTCGGCAATAGCGAACTGCATCGGGTGATCCGCCGTGCGAACCGAACCAGGGCCCACTGTCGACCGGCAGCGAGGGTGATACTGCGGCCGGTGCCACATCGAGCGCTTGTGGCCGATGCGACATTCAGAGCGACGTACGACAGACACGTAGAGTGCGAAATCCCGTGTCGTGCTGCCTGATTCACGCTGTGCTGCAATGGGACCGGGTGCCACCGGCCGATGGAACTGCAGAAACCGAATGTCGTTGCAAAAGGGTCGGAAGATCCTTCGAGATAGAGACCTTTCCTGCTCTGAACAAGACCGAAGGACTGCCCCAACCGATTGGTTACTCCATGGAATTCACACCCAGGGTCCAGTCCGCCGCATGAGTCCCAGATCAGTGCCGACCGACAGCGACCACGGGGCGCTGGGAAGGAGCACCGAGGCGCGGGCAAGAAGCGGTATGGATTCCTGAGTTCCTTGCCCTCGACGGGTTCTGGGGCACCGTATCGGCGCGGACGTGCGACAATCCGTGAGTAGACTTGTACATGTCGGTGACGCTGGCATCGGAGTTGGTTTGCCTTGATTCTCGAGAGGCTACTTACAGTCCGGTCGGATGCATTTGAAAAGGAGATCAACCTGTGGCGCGTAGAACAATCGTTGAGACTTTCGACGACATCGATGGAACTCCGGTGGAGGACGGCGGCGAATCGATCAGTTTCGCAGTTGATGGGGTGGAGTACACCATCGACCTCAACAAGAAGAATGCTCGCGACTTCCGGAAGAAGCTCGACTACTACATCGAACATGCGACCCGCATCGGAGGACGTAAGAAGCGAGCGGGAACTGCCCGGGCGTCGGATGTGAATTCGCCGAACCCCAAAGAGATTCGAGAGTGGGCAATCGGAGAGGGCTTCGAAGTTCCTGCTCGCGGACGTCTTCCTCAGTCCCTTGTCGATGAGTACGTCGCTGCTCACTGAACATCGCCCCGTTCAGACCATTCCGGATGATCGAGCTGCCGATTCGGATCGGCTCCGCCCTCAATAATGGGCTCCGCCGAGGTGGCCTGAATTCAATCAGTCGGCGCAGTGTCGGTCGGTACCGTGGGATCGACCGACACTGCTCCACACGACGAGTAGCGCAAATGCGTCGTACTCCCTCAGATGGGAATGGTCGGATTTCTCGGTCCAATACGCTGGCGAACCAAAGCGGCAGGGCACGTCGGTATCTTCTGTCCTTGACGAAGTATCAGTGGGATGAACAGTGCGCGAGCGGCGCTTTCGTTGTGGGTCGGCAACCGGAACCAGCCGGACACGCAACATTGTTCGAGACCCATTCGGGTCCGTATCCCTTTCCGGGCGCACTCCCGGCTCGCTGACTGCGCTGAGCGATGATCTTGTACGCGGCTCTGTGACGGCAGGACACGCTCGCTGATAAACTCACCGACACGTGGTGGGGGAGCACAGCAATGGCGGCGGAATCCTCTTATTCGATAGACGTGACGTCGTCGGCCACGAAGGCGTCTCATCCGGGATGGATCGGGTTCTGAACTGAATGGGTGGCCCGCCTACACAGCACAATGGGACCGGTGAGCCCATTGCAAGGTCCACAGCTGTTCCCCGGAACGCCACGAAGGTTCAAGCTGATTGACCAAAGGGCATACTGCCCACATACGAGTACGCAACCGCCCTGAAGCCCCTTCCCGAACGCGTCCTGCCGTACCGGTCGATGTGTCGCCAGTGGTGCAACACTACGTCGAGCACTGCCGGCATGCAGTCGTCGACCGGGACTACGTGACCGACGACGGCTTTCATCTCGGCCGATGGGCCGACCGGCAACGAAACGGCCGTATCATCCGGACACTGCCGAAGGGACGTGAAGCCGAGCTGGAGGCAATCAATTTCGATTGGCAGGCAACACCTCCCGCAGGTGCCGACAACAAATACCGCAAAATGGTGCTCGAGCTCGCCACCTATCGCGAAAAGCACGGTAGCGGCGAGGTCCCCAGCACTTTTGTCTCCGATGACGGTGAACCGGTGGGGGAGTGGCTGTATCGGAAGGTCCGCAAATGGCGTGATGGGGAACTGCCCGTAGACGAGCAGTCCGTCCTGTCGTTTCTCGGCGTATCTCCAGCCCCACGAGCACGAGGGCCGCGAACCGCCACGCGACGGCCTACGGTCGCTGCACGCTGACTACGGAGCGTGGCAGGCCCCGGTCGAAGATTGTGTGACTATTCAGCGATGAGGACGTGGACTCCGAGTTCGAATGTCGAACTGACGCTTGCGGCGACCCGAGTTCGTACGCCCACACGAGAGGAGTCTCGAAAGTGTCATGGTCACCGGAAGGCTGCCTCGCCGGTCAGCGCCTTGCCGATGGTCAGCTAGTGCACCTCGGAGGTGCCCTCGTAGGTCAGCACCGATTCGAGGTTGTTGGCGTGCCGGATGACCGGGTACTCCAGCGTGATTCCGTTGGCGCCGAGGATGGTCCGGCACTCACGCGCGAGGGCGATGGCTTCGCACCGAAGACGATACCGAAGCGGGCCTCGCCGAGGGAGGTCAGCGGTCCGCGCAGACCCTTGGCCTTCGGCAGCATCGCCGAGGCGGGCAGGCGCACGCCGTCGAGGACGAGCTCCGAGGTGACCGAGGCGCGTAGCGACAGCTTGGAGTGGATCTCGGGAGCGGAGAAGCCGGGGGTGTCGGTGGGGACGACGAAGCCGCGGATGTCGATCTCTTCCTGCTCGAGCAGGGAGCCGAACGCTAAGAGTCGGGTCAGCGGTCGAGCGTGGGCTCAGCAAGCAGGGACGAGACTCAGGGACACGTGCTCGAGGTTGGTGTCGCAGTGAGTACCGATTGATGCGATATCGGCCACGACGTCGGAAGGCAAGGTAGAGCGGCTTCTACTCGAAGGAAACGACGACGTCAGTTCCGGGCAGCGGCGCCGGTCTCCTCCCAATCGGGCAACGGCGGCACCTGCGTGGCGAGAGCGGAATCGGCAACGATGAGCACGACTGCAATCGCCCGTGCCAACGGACGGACCACGAGGCTGGAGATCATAAGAAATCGCTCTTTCTTCTTCGTATGCCATCCAGCGGAGGAGTCGACGAGTTCCCGCCGAGAGAACAGTCCTGCCGATCGTGGCAGGACCTGCGACTCGCGTGCCGGAGACAATCGCCCGAGCGGGTCACTCAGACGACAGCAACGGTAATGTTCTGTTCAACCATAGTTATGCTACTCGGTGCCAAAAATCAAGATGAAGGTAGCCCTTGGCGGCCTGACAGGGGCAACATCCGGGCCATCGATCGTTCTGGGGCATCTATCGACGTCGGTTCGCCGGCACTATGTCCGTCGCGTTCGTGGGCGAGCCGCTTACGCTCTTCCTCAGCGTGCTGCGCCATTGCTGACGCGGTCACCTCCCGGTCTGGCCGAGGCCATCGATACCGGCGCCCGCACCCCGAACCCGGTGACATCGTCAGCTGACGGCTCCGACATCAACCGCACAGGCGCTGCCCCGTCCAACTGTTGAAACGGAGCGAGTCATCGTCGTTGCATCACTGCTCTGATTCGATCGTGCAGGTCATCGGCGGATTTTGCTGTGTCGGGCGTAGCTCCATCGGAGGTGGGGCCCATCTCGGCGTTGAGTGGCACAGGACCCTCCGTGGTGGCTTCCGGGGTCGGCCTCGCCGTTGGTAACGAACGCGATCTGTGTTCCGACCTATGATTCGTGAACCTTCACAACGCACCGCTTGCTGCCGCGTCCTCGGCCGTCGCGTGCGCAGCTGCCGGAGTCCTTTTCTATGGACACAGTGTCGCTGCCGTCTTCGTCGGGGCTGCGATCTTCCTGATTGTGGTCAGCGCAGTACTGAGCGTGGCTCGGGATTCTGCCGGTGATCTTCCGCCTCGATGTGCGATATGCCGACAGCGCACCGCCGATGCTGAGCACGGCGGACTGTGCTCATCGGCCTGTGCTGCGCAATACCGCGCGTTGATGGACAGGCAGGAGGAAGAGGACCAGTGGTGGCGCGCCATCGCATGACTCGAAGCAGCGGAAGGGGGCGTCGGTAGAAAACCCGCAGTGGTGCTCAGGAATCTGCGACGTGAAACGAGCCTCGACGGAGCGGAACAGGCGGCCCGGCTCACCGTTTCCTCCATACACGTGTCAGACACGATGACAGTAGCGCACTACACCATCGGCGCCTTCCCGTCACCGGGCGGATCGGACCCCGCCGACGCCACGCGCCGTTGGAAGGAAAGCGTGGCGCCGTCGCTCAATCGAGAGCGCAGACCCGTGGCGAGAGCGGCGGCGTCCGTGCTGTACCGCCACCGTTTGCTCGATCACTGGAGCGAAGTCGGTTGCACCGCGCAGAACCGTGCGACGCCGAACGCTTTCTCGTAGGTGTCAATTCGGATTACAGGCACCGTGGGTAACGGGGAAACTTTCGATAGGTCGGCAGGCGCCGGATCGACAGACCGAGCGCCAAGTCATCCCTACTCCAAGCTTGGAGTTCTGAATGATCAAGGCCAGCAATAGAATTGATCGAATTGAGGGGGTTCTCTACGGGCTCCGTGACGCCGTGCGGAGGCGTCGACGTCGAACGCGCGAGTATGCACCGCGTCCTATTGCTGTTCTTTGCCAAATTAATGTAATGTCTTGAATGTTCGGCGTGATCTCTTGCGAGGGAGGGTAAGTGATTCCCGAACGTGCACCCCAAGCTTGTCGACGGTCGCCCCCGGCCAGCATCGACACTGCATGGGGTGCCGCTGTGTCGATGCCCGCCCCTACGCATCGACATACATCCCGACGTTGTCTCTGTCGCGTCGGGACCCTTCCGTCGGCGCGGCTGTGTCCGTCGTCGCGCCGACGGAGCGGGGAGTGAGGTCGATGGCGCCGCGGGCCTAGTCTTCACATTCGTCCAATCCTGGTATGGCCGGCAATACCAGGCAAGAACCGAAACAGGCGCGCCGCCGGAATCGATCGTGGCACTCGGAGAGCGGCACCCGACCTTCAGCCGAGGAGGCATGGCAGAGTCACCGAACGCCCATCAATGAATCGTGGGATTCGCGGTTGAGAAGTCGTCTATGACGGAAACGCGCTCTCGTCGAGATCCTGGAACAGCCCCGTTTCGCCCTCGATCGGGGAGGGCAAAACGGGTCGTCCCCCGCTCGCCAAGGCCTGACTCATCACGAGGTGTTAGCCATCAAGCGGTTCCACTGCGTCCTGTGCCCGGATCATCGCTGACTCAGGTAGTGGACTATGGGCTCCGACCCCTCAGCCTGCGACAGCGCCTCGCCTCGACGACCACGTCCAAGTGCGGAATTTTTCAAGGCGATTGAGTCCACCGGGTGTTAAGCGGCGACTTCCTCGGTGTCCGGTTCGGTCGCCGGGTCTTGGACGGGTTTGTTGATCCAGGCGTCGGCGGGTAGGGCCAGGATCGTTGGGTATGGGTCCGTCGTACCGAAGCGCGCGGGGTGGGTGCGGCGGGCGTCGGCGAGCACTCGAGCACGCTCAGTCGCCTTGGGTGCCGCGAGACCGAAGTGCACATCGGCCGGGGTGTGCAATCCGATTCCGGTATGACGGTGATCGTGGTTGTACCACGCGACGAACGAGTCCATGAACTCCCGGGCGTGGTGCACCGAACTGAACCGCTCCGGGAAACCCGGTCCGTATTTCAATGTCTTGAACAATGATTCGGAGTATGGATTGTCATTGGACACCCTCGGCCGCGAGTGCGACCGGACCACATCGAGGTCCGCGAGCAAGGTCGCGACCGACTTGCTCGTCATCGATGTGCCTCGATCCGCGTGCACCACCTCGGGGATCCCGTGGGTGGCGAAGATATCGGTCATGAACTCGACGGCCAGCAGCCCGGATTCATGGGTCTGCACGTGCGCTCCGACGATGTATCGGGAGTAGATGTCGACCATCACATACGCGTCGTAATACACACCCTTGGTTGGGCCGGGCAGTTTCGTGATGTCCCACGAGTACACCTGCCGCGGGGCTCGCGCCACCAATTCCGGACACGCCCGAGCCGGATGTCGCGCCTGCCGACGCCGGTCGCTGACCTGCCGGTTCTCCCGCAGAATCCGGTACATCGTCGCCACCGAACACAGATAGATGCCCTCGTCGAGCAGGGTGGCGTACACCTCGAGCGGCGCCCGGTCGACGAACCGATCCGAGCACAGCACCTCCACGACCCGGCGGCGCTCGAGCGCGGACAGCTTGTTCGCCGGCGCACGCATGACCGCTGAGACGGATGGGACGGAAGCGGCCGGGCGTTCCCGGGTGCGGATCGCTGTCGAGCGGGCCACAGCGGTCAATGTTGTTGCGGCACGGGTGGTCACACCGGCTGCGGTGAGGGCGTGGTGGGCGGCTGTCAGTGCTTCTTCCGCGTCTCGTCGGCGTCCGCGCTCTCGGAGAGTTGTTCCAAGAGCGCGTGCGCTTTTCCCATGATGGACAGTGCGGTCTCGGTAGTGGCCAGCTTCTTGTTCGCCCGTTCCAGTTCCCGCTTGAGGCGGGCGATCTCCGCCTGTTCGGGGGTCAGTTTGCCGATCTTCGCGCCCGGCTTCTTGCCCGTGAGGACGCCGGCGTCGCGTTGGCGGCGCCATTCGACGATCAGCGACGAGTACAAGCCTTCGCGACGCAGGTACGCCCCACCCTCGTTGGTCTCGCAGGCCTGCTCGTAGGCGTCGAGGTGCGCGAGCTTGTCCGCCGGAGTGAACGTCCGCCGTGGTTGCGGACCGCCGGCCCTGGGATGGTTCGCCTCGTCCTCCATACGGTCATTGTCCAGGACTGTGATCGAGTTGGTCATGATCGCGGTTGGTCCTTCTCTCGCCCTCTATCGTGGGTTGGCTTGCAATGACCCGATGGACTCAACTCACCCTGACATAGAGGGGTTCGGCAACAAAATGGATGACCAAATGTTCCGGGTGCCCGCGGTGCTTATCGGCGTGGCTATCTTGGGGTCATCGCGTTCCTCGTTGTCGTCCTGCCGTGTGTCACCTCACTGAAACGGAATGCCGTGCAAGCGGGAATGTTCGGGACTGCGCGTATACGAGTCGATCGACTCCGAACTGTGTGCCGATTCTATCTGCGGTAGGCGAAAACTTCACGGACAGTCATATGGAAACTGCTGTGGAACTGCGGTTTCCGATAATGTCTGGTGCCGGACGGTGTCATGGGTACACCATCCGGCGGTTGTTTCGCGTGGCAGCGTCATCGTCCCCGTGCCACCGACACATCGTGACCATGGCGTCCGATATCCGGATGGGTATGCGTTCGGTAGGCGGTTCGGAACGCACACTCCGCATGAGACGAACTAGAAACTGCTGAAGTATTGCCCGGCTACCGAAAGGGATCCGACTTCGCGTCTCGATCGGGAGCCCGGAAGGACGCAAAAGAGTGCGGAATCGATCAGCGGACACTGTCGGGCAGGTAGTCGAATCATCGACGTCTTCGCCTCGGGCGCCCCGGTCGGCCCCGCGGAATCACGACTATGACGCCAGTTCGATGCGATGGGGCAGCACAGGCTCGAGGAGCGGGGCGACGGGGACGCGTCCGAAGCGGCTGTCGCACCCCTGGCCGGCCGGAGGCGTCCGACCGGTCGGCGCGCACCCCTGCGGCCGGAACAGGAGTCACATCAGGATGATGGCGAGTGCCACGCAGACCCACACGACCGTACCGGCCGCTGTCGACACCATCGGTGATCCGCTGACCACAGCGCTCGGCACGCTCGCGGCGGCGGCTCCGAGACGGACGCCTGCGTGGCACCGTGCTCCGTCCCGCGGGATCCCGGAGCGGCGGTCGGCGCGGCCGCCGGTGCCGACGATCGGTTCTTGCACAAGGCCCCCGCGCAAAAAAACGCCACGGCTGGTACCCCAGGTGCGCACCCCGCCGGTGACCCGCAGAATAGAAGCCCGAGGGTACCGATACCGGGATCAGCCCGTCGCCGACACCGTCCACGACGCAACCACAGGACAGAGGTGGGGCCGGGGCTCGACCTCAGGGCGTAGGTTCGATACATGGCCGGTCGGATCACGCCCGGCGTCGTACCGCATCGCCGACCCACCGACGCCGGTCAGGGGGGCACATCGCCTCCGCACTCGGTTTCCTTGACGGTCGCCGCGCCGATGACTCGCCGCTGCGGGTTCGCGCGGAGAGTCTCGTCCTTGGTCCCGGCGATGCCGCCCGCAGGCTGTCTTGCCGCACCGCAACTACGATGCGTAGCCGAGCGGACAAGTGCCGGGTGGGCAAGGCCCTCTGATGCTGTGCGGTCCATGACCGGTGTCCGCTCGCCGCGGCCCCCGCGAATCCTTGCCACGTGCTGCCGGCTCCATTCGGAAGATCGCCGCTGAGAGTCGGCCAACTGCAGAACTGCACCGACCGCACCGCAGTGCCGATGCGCCCCTGCCGAGGCAACGATGATGCGCTGCAGTGATTTCACGTCCGGTTGGGCCGACTCTTCGCCGCCTCCTGTGAAGCTTTCCGATCATGGTGATTCCATACGATGACCCGCTCGATGAACGCCGTTAAGTTCGACCACCGAATACTTGTGCGTTCTAACGAAAGTGTGGATCAGTGCGGAAAAGAAACCGTCTCGCGGTCGCGTCGGCAGGGTTGGCGGCGGTCTTGCTCCTCGGGGGATGCGCGTCCGGCGGGGCGACCGCCGACGCGGGAACCGGCCCCGTCGACGGCGGTGAATTCGTCACAGGGCTGTACCTCGAGCCGCGTGGACTGGACCCGCACCGACAGGTGTTCTGGGAGACCTACCGCGTCTCCCGCAACATCTTCGAACCGCTCGTCGGGGAGGACCTGACGACCACCGAGGGCACCCCCGACCTCGTCCCCGTGCTGGCCACCGGTTGGGAGCACAGCGAAGACGGACGGACCTGGACCTTCCAACTACGAGAAGGCGTCACCTTCCACGACGGCACGCCCTTCGACGCGCAGGCGCTGCACAAAAACGTCCGGCGCGTGTGGGATAGGTCCTACGAGTTCTTCGACGAGGAGAGCGCCGGCCGGGTGAAGGTCTGGTTCGGCAATCTCACCAACGCCACTCCCACCGGCGATCACACGTACACCTTCGAATTCGATCGCCCGTTCCTGGGGTTCCCGCGAATCCTTGCCCAGTCGATGTACACCCTGCCCATCGGCAATCCGGTCGTGTGGGAGACCTACGGCAACGACGGCTTCGCCGAGCATCCGGAGGGCACCGGACCATATCGCTTCGTCTCGCGTGCGATCGGTGACCGGATCGAACTCGAACGCAACGACGGCTACTGGGGCGAGCAGCCGCATCTGGACACACTCACCTTCCGCATCATCCCGAACAACCAGACCCGTGTCGCCTCCTTACTGAACGGCGAGGTGGACCTGATCAGTTACGTGCAGCCCGACGACGTCGAGACGCTCGAGAACGCAGGCATCGACGTGCCCGAAGGTACCGGCGCGGAACTGATCTACTTCTCCTTCAACCGGCGCAACCCCGTCTTCGACGACGACCGTGTCCGTGAAGCCCTCATCCACGGTCTGGACCGGCAGGCACTCGCCGACGAGGTCTACAACGGTTACGCCAGCCCGCAGTACTCCTTCCTGCCCCCGGGCAACGAGGCGTACCGCGACGACGTCGTCGACTTCGAATACGACCCGGAGCGGGCACGGCAGCTGCTCGCCGAAGCCGGTTACGGCCCGGGCGAACTGCGCTTCAACCTCGTGGTCGACGTCGCGAACGAGAACGTCGGACAGTGGCTGCAGGCGCATTTGAAGCAGATCGGCGTGGAGACCGAAGTCGTGAGCCTCGACCGCGTCAACTACTCCGCTCGCGTCTACAACCCGCAGCCCGGAGACGGCCTGAACATCGACGAATTCGGTGAGACGAACGCCGAATGGCTGTACAACGGGTACAACGGCCTGAAGAACCGCGGCCTGAATCCCGAGCAGTACGCCGAAGTCACGCAATCGATCGAGACCGCGCTCTACACAGCGGACCCCGACCAGCGCATCGCGCTGTGGCAGGCTGCCGAGGAGCAATTGCGCACGAAGGCACTCGTAATCCCGGCTGTGAATCTGAACCGGTACTACGCCACAGGACCGAATGTCGAAGGATTCGATTTCGCATCCACCAACTGGTACGACCTGACCGACGTCTGGCTCGCGGACCAGTGATGAACCACCTGCGGCGACTCGGCGTCCGGGCGCTCAACATCGTCCCGATCCTGGTGATCGTCTCGGTGCTGGCGTTCTTGTTGGGTGCACTCACACCGGGAGATCCCGTCGAGGCGCAGTTCGCGTCGAGATTCACCCCCGAACAACTCGATGAAATCCGTGCCACCTACGGACTCGATCGGCCGTTGTGGGAGCAGTACTTCGTGTGGGTGAAGAATCTGTTCGCCGACGGTGGCGGACTGTCTCTCACGCTCGGGACCCCGGTGTTCGACATCCTCGTACCCAACTTCGTCAACACGCTCATCCTCACGGCCGCTGGGGTGGTCGTCTGCCTCGTGTTCGGTACCGCCATCGGGTTCGTAGCCGGCGTCTTCCACAACACGTGGATCGACCGGCTGGTGATGCTGGTCGTGCAGATCGGCAGCAACCTGTCCGTCTACTGGTTCGGCCTCGTCCTGATCAGCGTGTTCGCCCTACAGCTGAAGTGGCTGCCGGTGGGAGGCATGGAATCCCGCGGGGGCGGTGGTGTCGGTGACCTCCTCCAGCATCTCGTCCTTCCGGCGGTGTCGGCGGCCCTGATCTCGATGCTCGTGCTGGCGCGCTTCGTGCGCGTCGGAGTGATCCGTGAACGCTCCTCCGACTGGTTCCGCACCTTCCGCTCTCAAGGCATCAGCCCGCGGACCCTCTACGGCCGAAACGTCTTCCGGAACATCTTGCCGAGCATCGTCAACATCACAGGCCTCGAGATCGGCACGCTGATCACCGGTGTGTTCTTCGTCGAGATCGTCTTCAACTGGCCCGGCATCGGGACCCAGCTGGTGAATGCGGTCAACGGCAAGGACTATCCGGTGATCCAGGGCGGCATCGTGCTGGTCGCCCTGTGTTATCTCGTCGTCAACCTCGTCACCGACGTCGTCGTCGACGGTCTCAATCCACGTATGAGAGGTGCCTGATGGCAACACTTCTCGATGACGTGGTCGCCAGGACGCGATCCTCGTCCGGCTATGGCCGCCACCGCGCCCAGCTGATCGCCGGCCTCGCCGTCATCGCGGTGGTGGCGGTGTGCTCGCTGCTCGCGCCGCTGCTGGCCCCCTACGATCCGATGCTCACCGACCCCACGGCCAAATTCCTCCCGCCGGGCAGTTCCGGCCATCTGCTCGGTACCGACGAACTCGGTCGAGATCTGCTCAGCAGGCTCCTGTGGGGAGGCCGCACCTCACTGTTGCTCGCCGTCGTGGCTGTCGCCGCGGCAACCGTCCTCGGATCGTCCGCAGCGCTGGCCGCCGGCTTCGCCGGTCCGCGCCTGTCCGGCCTGATCATGCGGGTGGTGGACGTGCTGTTCGCCTTCCCGGTCATCCTCGTGGCGATCGCGCTCGCGGCGCTGCTCAGTCCCGGCGCCGGTGTCGTGGTCTTCGCGATCGGCTTCGCCGTCGTCCCCTACATCACGCGCGTGGTGTTCGCGGAAGTCAAACAACAACGCGGACGCGAATACGTCGAAGCCGCGGTCTCGCTCGGAGCGGGACGCTGGTCGTTGACGGTGCGGGAGGTCCTGCCCAACGTCGTCGGTCCGATCATCGTCTACGCGACGAGCCTCGTGGGAGCGATGGTCGTGTTCTCCGCCAGCCTCAGCGCCGTGGGCATCGGCGTCCAGCCGCCCGCGCCGGACTGGGGCCAGATGATCGCGTCGGGCGCCAAGGTGGTCATTTCCGGTCACCTCTACGTCGCGCTGATCCCCGGCCTGACGGTCCTGCTCGTCGCGCTGGCTTTCAACTGGCTCGGCGACGGACTCAACGACGTCTTCGATCCCCGATCACGGCGAGGAGTCCGGCGATGAGCACACTCCATGACACCGGCCTCCTGGACGTGCCCGGCCCGAATACGTCCGAGCGGATCCTCTCGGTCACCGACCTGCGCATCGCCTTCCACGGCGACCCGCACGACGAGCCGACCGTCCGCGACGTGTCGTTCGACATCGCGCCGGGACAGGTCCTCGCCCTCGTCGGGGAGTCCGGCTCGGGCAAGAGCCTCACGGCCTCCGCGCTGCTCGGCCTGCTGCCGCCGGGGGCGCACCTCGCCGGCGGATCGATCCTGTTCCGGAGCAAGTCCGGCGAGGTCGTCGACCTCGCGGGACTGAGCGAGAAGCGGCTCGACACCTTCCGAGGCTCCGGCATCGGGATGGTCTTCCAGAATCCGCTGAGTTCGCTCGATCCCTCCTTCCGGGTCGGCAGTCAACTCGACGAGGTGCTCGTGCGGCACCGTCCACGCCGCCGCCGCGCCGAGCGACGGGAACTTGCCGCCGAGTGGTTGCGCCGGGTCGGCTTCGACGATCCGGAGCGGGTGCTGAACTCCTATCCGCACGAGCTCAGCGGCGGGATGCGGCAGCGCGTCGTGCTCGCGCTGGCCGGTCTGGCCGAACCCGCCCTCCTCGTCGCCGACGAGCCGACCACCGCACTCGACACGATCGTGCAGCGGCAGGTGCTCGACCTGCTCCGCGACGTGGCCTCCTCCACCGGCGCGTCCCTGCTGCTCATCACCCACGACTTCGACGTGGTGGAGCACCTCGCCGATTCGGTGGTGGTGCTGCGCAACGGTGCCGTCGTGGAGTCCGGAACACGCGACGAGGTCCTGTCCTCGCCCCGCGATTCCTACACGAAGCAACTGCTCGCCGCCGTTCCCCGCCTGGGGAAGCGGCGCAGCCTGCCGCACTGGCGCGGTGCCCGCTCGTTGTCGGGCGGTGCGGTCACCCAGGCGGTGACGGAACCCGTTGCGGTGAAATCGGATCCGATCTCCCCGGTGCTGAAACTCGAGAACGTCACGCGCAGTTTCACGATCGGTGGCTGGGGCACCGGCACACGCCGTTCGGAGTTCGTCGCCGTCGACGACGTGTCGCTCGAGGTGCAGCCCGGCGAGATCTACGGGCTGATCGGTGCATCCGGCTCGGGCAAGTCCACGCTGGCTCGGCTCATGGGAGGCCTGCTGGACGTGACCTCCGGGACCGTACACTTCCAAGGGAATCCGCTCTCGGATACCGACCGTGACACGCTCCGCGCCGCCCGCCCGCGCCTGCAGTACGTCTTCCAGGACCCCGTCGGCTCACTCAACCCCGCCGTGCGAGTAGGCGAGCAGATCGCCCGCCCGCTACGACGTTTCGGGACCGTGCCCGACAAGAGCGGAGTGCCGGACGCGGTGGCAGAGGCCCTCGAACTCGTCGGTCTGCCGACCGCATTCGCCGACCGCTATCCGCATTCGCTCTCCGGAGGCCAGGCTCAGAGGGTCTGCCTGGCGCGGGCACTGGCCCTGTCACCGGATCTGCTGATCCTCGACGAACCGACCTCCGCCCTCGACGTGTCCACGCAGGCCGGGGTCGTCGACCTCGTTCTCGATCTGCGGGAGCGACTCGATCTCACGTGCGTGTTCATCGGGCACGGACTGGGCCTCGTCGAGTGGATGTGCGACCGCATCGGGGTGATGTCGCGAGGATGCCTCGTCGACACGGTCCCCACCCAAGATCTCTACGACACCGACAGGGCGCCAGAGGTCCACAACCTGCTGCGCGCCGATCTCGGCTCAGGAAAGGTACTCGACAAGCCATGACATCACATCCGGCCCGCCGGCCGATCGTCGCAGTCGGCCTCACCGGAGAGGAAACGCTGCGCATCCTCGACGACGCGGCGCTCTCCGAGCGCTGGGCCGCCACCGGCGCCACCTTCGGGGTAGTCGGCATCGACCGCATCGCCCGCAACCCGCAGTCCGAGATGGGACGCAGGAGCCCCCGTCCCACCGACATCGATCCGTCCCTCGCGGCGACCGCCCTGGCCGGCGCGGGCGGTCCGCCGCTCGCCGTCACCGGCGCGGCGCACCACGACCTGCCCTACAATCTGGCGCGCCGTGTGCTCTCGCTCGACCACCTCACCCACGGGCGCACCGGGCTGCTGTTCGGCGCGTGCGATCCGCGCGGCCACGGCGAGACTGCCTGGCACGGCAGCGCCGAGCTGGGCGCCGTCACCGCCGCCGACGCGGCGCTGGCCATCGCGCGGTTGTGGCAGAGCTGGCCGCTCGACTCCATCGTCGCCGACAAGGAATCCGGCATCCTCGTGCAGTCCGACCGGATCAGGCGGGTCGACCACCACGGTGTCGTCGACATCGCCGGACCGCTGAGTGCACCCGCGTCGGTGCAGGGCGCACCGGTCCTCGCGTGGTACGCCGACGACGACGATCTGCTCGCCGAGATCCCGGCGGTCGCCGATCTCGTCGTGCTCGGTGGCGTTACCGATCCCGTGGATGCCATGAGTCGGATTCGGATCGAACGCGGCTCGCCGAATATCCCTGTGCTGATCGAGGTTCCGGTCGGAGCAGATGCCAATGGCACCGATACCGCCGTCACCGCGGCGCTCGACGCGGGCGCAGACGGTGTGCTGCTGCGCTCGGCGGAGTCCGCACCCGACGATCCGGCTCGCCTACTCGACAGGGCCCGCGCGGTGTCCGGTGCATCCGGGAAGGCAGCCCCGGCCGACCCGGAGAGCACCCTCCGCGTCCTCCTCGAACTCGGCGCACCACCTCCTCTGCTCGAATCCGCCGCCCCGGCCTTCGCCGCACCTACGACAAGCGTCTACCGCTGAACTCGACGCCCGCGTCTCACAGACGCCGTCATATTCGACCTATCGAGAAAGTGAACACAATGGTCGCCCCCACTTCCCCCGACATCCGCACGCTCCTCGCAGGCCCCTTCGCGGAGTTCGACACCCTCGCCGCGACCTACCGGCCCGTCTTCGCCCGGATCGCCGAAGGGAATCTGCAGCGCGAACGGACACGCGAGTTCCCCTACGAGCAGGTCCGCCGGCTGATCGACGCCGGATTCTCACGGCTGCGCATCCCGCGCGAACTCGGCGGCGACGGCGCCACCCTCCAGCAGGTCTTCCTGCTGCTCGCCGAACTCGGCGAGGCGGACCCGAACGTCGCCCACATCTTCCGCAACCACCTCGCGTTCGTGGAGGACCGGCTCAATTCGCCCGACCATCCGTCGACGGAGATCTGGCTGGAGCGTTTCCGCCAGGGGCAGTTCGTCGGCGGGGGATGGACCGAAGCAAGCAACACGAAGTTCGGTGAGATCGGCACCCGCATCACCACGTCCGAGGGCGTCACTCGCATTACCGGCAACAAGTACTACGCCACCGGAAGCCTCTACGCCGACTGGCTCGACGTCATCGGTCGTAACGAGAACGACGAGCTCGTCACGGCTCTCGTGGCGCGGGAGCAGCCCGGCGTCACCCTGCTCGACGACTGGGAGGGCTTCGGGCAGCAGACCACTGCCAGCGGATCGGCCCGCTACCAGGACGCGGTCGTCGACGAGCACGGAACCTTCCCGGCCGAGCAGCGATTCGCGTATCAAGGACTCTTCTACCAGACGGCGCTGCTGTCGGTGCTCGTCGGCATCGGCCGCGCGGCCTTCCGCGACGGCTCCGACGGCCTGCGACGCCGCACCCGCAACTACCCGCTCGGCGTGAACGAGGTACCGCCGCAAGATCCGCTCCTGCAGCAGCAGATCGGACGCATCGCCACGCGACTTTTCCAGGCAGAGGCCGCCCTGGAGAAACAGAGCGCGACCCTCGACGTCGTCGCCCGCGCACACGCTCGCGGCGACGCCGAGCGAGAGAAGTCGGCACTGGTGGACGCCACCGTCCGCACCCACGAGGCCCAGTCCGTCATCGTCGACTCCGTTCTCGAGATCACGGCAACGATCTTCGATGCCCTGGGCGCCTCGGCGACCGCGGTCTCGTCGGCACTCGACCGGCACTGGCGCAACGCCCGGACGCTGTCCTCACACAACCCGCGCGTGTTCAAGGAACGTGTCCTCGGCGACTACTACGTCAACGGGACCGTGCCGGTCGGTGGCTCGAATCCGTATGCGCATCCGCAGGGACAGGGGGTCTAGACGATGGGCAACCGACGTGAAGGTCATGTGCTCCTGGGCGTGAACGTCCTCGTCTACGGATACATCCCATCCGCGTGGCGTTCCCCGCTGCTGGGCGCCCGCGACTTCACCGAACGCGCCTACTGGGAGCGGATCGGCCGACTCGCCGAACGCGCGACGCTCGACGCCGTCTTCCTCGCCGACGCGCTGAACCTGGGAGATCCGGCCTACGACGCGAACCCGATCCGCCTCGACCCGACAGTGCTGTGGGCGCACGTCGCACGGGCCACCGAACGGGTCGGTCTCCTCGCCACCGCGTCGACGACCTTCAACGATCCGGTGGAACTGGCGAGCCGCATCCTCACCCTCGACCACATCTCCGGGGGTCGTGCCGGGTGGAATCTGGTGACCACCCGCGACAACCGCTCGGCCGCGAATTTCGGTCTGCCGAACATCGTGGCACGCGCCGAACGGTACGAACGGGCCGCCGAATTCGCCGATCTCACCCGGCAGCTGTGGACCGCGGCGGAGACCGGTGAGACGGTGCACTTCCACGGTTCACACTTCGACTACGACGGCGATTTCGTCGCCCCCACCTCACCGCAGGGACGCCCGGTGCTCTTCCAGGCGGGCGGGTCACCCGCCGGCCGCGACATCGCCGCCCGGTATGCGGACGGCGTGTTCACCGCGGAAATCACCCAGGAGACCGCCCGAGACCACTACCGGCTGGTGAAGTCGGCCGCGGCCGGACACGGACGCCGGCCGGGCGAGGTGAAGATCATGCCCGGTCTGCTGCTCACTCTCGGTTCCACCGAGGAGGAAGCTCACCGCCGCGTCGACGAGCTGTACGACACCAGCCCCTCCTGGTACTCGGCCGCGTGGCTCACGCACGCGATCGGGGTGGACGTCACCACCTTGGAGCTGGACGAGCCGTTCCCCGACGAGGTAATCAACGGCCCGATATCCGAAACCTTCCAGGGCAGCATCGGTTTCCGCGAGTCGATCCTCGAACAGATCCGTCAGACGCGCCCCACGGTGCGCGAGTACCTGCGTCAGACCCGCTACTCCGGTTCCGGGCACGGCGGATTCGTCGGAACACCCGAGCAGCTCGTCGACCGGATCGAGCAGTGGTATCTCGCCGGTGCCTGCGACGGTTTCAACCTGCAACCCGACATCCTCGTCGAGGGCCTCGAAGTCATCGCCGACGAGGTGGTCCCGCTGCTCCGCGCGCGCGGCCTGTACCGGCACGAGTACGAGACGTCGACGCTGCGCGACCACTTCCGGGCGGCGGAGCCGAGTCGCGACGAGGCCCTGCACGCGGTGGGCTGAGCACCCCCGCTGGCGCGGCCGGAGCGGTCCGTCCGCACCAGCACCGGATCGGTCGGCCCTGACATGGACCGTGGCGGCTGTGGTGGGATCGCCACGGGCCTGGACACGGACGCGGCGCCTCACTCCACTGCCGAACCGTGACTTGATCTCTTCGACTATCGAGCGGTGAAGCGGAACTGAACCAGCAGGCCGGAACCTACGACCGGCATGGGTGGGCATCGTCGTACTCGTCTGCGCTCGTGCCGCACGTATCCGAAACAAGTGTTTGTGCTGATCAACCGGTAGATATTTCATCGAAACAGCGGTTCACCGCCTTGGCGAGAACGCGGCACTAGGTGAACGTAGCCACGTACGCTTCCATCCGGTTATCAGAGGTGCCGATGCCTGTCCGACGTCCGAGGTGCTGCCGCACGGTCATGCTGATCGCTGCTACGACCATTGCCGGAGGTGGCACTTTGTCCGTCGTACCGGCGATTGCGCAGGCTGCACCCACCGACTGTGCCCCCACGTTCAGTCTGTTCATTCCTGGGACGTGGGAAACCGACGAAAGCGCTGACCCGAGTCAGCCGGTAGGCATCCTTGCCCCTGTTGCGGATGCGCTGAAGAACGCTTACGGCGACGGGGTCGAGGTGCACACGCTGCCGTACATGGCGCGTGCGTTCGACAACGGACGCACCTACGCCGACAGCAAAGCCGACGCGGTAGCTAGGGCCACACGAGTGCTTGCGGACGTCGCGAAGTCCTGTCCCGATACGACATTCACAATCGTCGGCTACTCCCAGGGTGCTGACGCCGCGGGGGACATCGCCTCCGATATCGGCAACGGCAAGGGACCGATCGAGGCGAGTCGTGTGCTTGCGGTCGGGTTACTGGCGGACCCCGGAGCCGGCACACAGGGTACGGCGACAGTCGGACCGCGTACCTCGGGACAAGGCATCGCCGATCCCCGACCTGAGGGGATGGGCGCCCTGGCAGGACGAGTGGCGTCGATCTGCGACCCCGGCGATCTGTACTGCTCGATCGAGAAGAAGTCGAACCCGCTGCTCGGCTCACTCGGCTCGATCCTCAGCAGCAGTCCCGGGACTGGCGACACCGACGGGACCGCTGCTGGCAACACGCAGTTGAGCGCCGCTGTGACCTCTGATTTTTCCAGCGCGGAGCTGCCGACCTTGGCCGCCGCCGTAACCGAACTTGGGCAGCAGTTCACCGCACCGAATGTCGACCTCGGACAGGTCGCGTCCACAGCACGTTCGATCGCGCAGACCCTTGCCCCGCTGACCGACCTTGTCGACTCCGGTGCGGCGAATCGGGCGACGAACGGGCAACTCGGTGCTGCCCCGGACGGGTCGGCCGAACACGCGGCGGCCGACGTCCTGACCCGGGCGGGAGAATCCGATCTCGCAGGCGCCGTCGACGCCGCGGTCGAGATCGCCGATGCGGCGGATACGCTCGCCAGAGGCGAGTCGGTGAGCCCGCCGACCCGTGCTTCACAGGTGCAGACGCTCGCTGCGAACGTGAACGCGTTGACCGGACAGATCGCGCCGCTGGCATCTACACCTCCCGACGTGCTCCGATCGGCCGACAGTGTGCTGTCGGTGCTCAAACCGACAGTGATGGTCGACCAAGTCCTCACTGTCGCAACTGGCGTGGCGTCGTTGGACATGCCCGGCATCCTGCACAACCTGACGGTGTTGCCACAGAAGGTCGCGGCACTCGACGCCCGCGGCGCCCACCAGATCGCGGGTGAGTTGAACAACCAGTTCTCACCGTTGGTGACGATGGCCGCTGCAGTCGACTTGCGTTGGGTCTCGCAGGTTCTCGCGGTCATCCCGGACCCCTCCGGTGCCGCGCAGGTCACGGCGATGGTTGCGTCGATTCTGTCGAACGTCGACGTGTTCAGGCTGGCCGATCTCGTCGGTCGGATCCAGGAGATCGCCTGGACCGCGGTCGAAAAGTTGCTGCCGCCTCCTGGTATCGCGCCTGATCCGGTGGGAGCTGGGGCGGCGATGACCGGGCTGCTGCCGGTCGGGCTGGATCTCGCGTCGGTGGCGGTCGACATGCTCTCCGGTAGGGCCACCAAGACCGCACCCGAACTGTTGGGAGAACACGGCGACGTCGCGTCGACGAACACCGCGGCCGGGGCCGCTGCGGGACCGGACCTACCGCAGCTGTCCGATTCGCTGGTTGCGCTCGCCCAATCCTCGGGAGTGGAGGATCTGGCGTTGCTGGTCGGTGACGGGCTCAGCGCGGCGAGCTTCCTCATGTCAGACGCTCACACCAACTACAACGAACTCGTTGTCGACAATGCCGGTCGCAGTGCTGTTCAGTGGCTGTCGGATTGGCTCGAACTGCAGATCGGACGTACCATATGACTCCCCGTGCTCATAACCCGTCCGGCCGTTGGATCTGGTGGGGGAGTTGCGAACACCGCGGATATCTCACGCGCGGGGATGCGAAGAAGGTCCGCAAACGCTACCGCGGGGAGAAGGGTATGGCGGTGTTCGCGTGTCCCCACAACGAGAGCTTGTTTCACATCGGTAATCGACCAGTTGCTGTGAGCAGTAGGGAAGTCGACCGAGATCGGCTACGCGCGCGACTGTGAGGGGGCAGCCTTATGTGCGAGCTAGCAGGGAGGGGACGACGAATGCGAGGAGCTTCGTCCGCAGGTGGTCGAGCGACCCCGCATCGGCGCCGAGCGAGCTGATGTAGGTCATCTCGAGTTCGGAGATCTACTCACACAGCAGGTCCAGGTCCACGTCGGCGCGCATCTCTCCGACTGGATCGCGGACCTGGCGGAGACGTCGTCGGTGGTCGGGCCCCCACCACTCGATCATGGCACGCTTGAGTTCCGTCGGACATGGTGCGGCAGCGTGGATCGCCACCTTGAGACTTCCCAGGTCTGCACTCTCTCGAGAGTGCTGATCGAGTTTCAACATCCGAGCCAACATTGTTGGCACCCACTGGCTGTGCGTGACGCGTTATCGCTCGATGACAGACAGTGCCCGCGCTGCATCGAAACGCTCCATCATTACCACCGTTCCGCCCAAGGCGTGAACGACGCCCCCGAATCGAAGGGGAGCGGCATGATAGATTGGTGCAGGCGAGAGATACACCGTCTCGGGTCCGAAATCATATGCTGGTCCGAACAGTTCAACATACGTGTCTCCCGGCTCATGGACTTCCCGATTGGGTAGGTCGGGCTTTATTCCCTTCGGTCGGCCGGTGGTGCCTGACGAATAGAGCATGTCCGCGCCCCTGGGTTGTATCTCCAGTGGCCTCGGCGAAACCTCCGCCACCTCGTCTTCGTAGGACAGGAAGCCGTCGACGCGGCCGCCGGAACTCAATCGGATCTCGATATCAGGGGTGCTGGCGCCGAGGTCGGCGACGACATCGCCGAGGTGCGCGGCCGCTATGAGCGCGCGTGCACCCGAATCAGTCAGTATGTAACTGATTTCGTCGCGAGATAAATGGCTGTTGACCGCGGTGATGTAAAGACCCGAGCGCAGGGCGGCCCAGTACACTTCGAATGCTTTGGGCTGATTGTCGGTCAGGAGCGCGATGTGATCTCCGTGGCGGAGACCTCTCGAAGCCAGGTACCGCGCAAGGCGCGCCGATCCCTGCTCCAACTGCAGGTACGTCAAGGTCTCGCCCGACTCGGCCATGATGACGGCGGGTTTGTCGGGGTTCTTCTCGGCGTGGGTGCCGGGGTAAATCGCAAAGCTCCTGACTGACGCGGGTGGTGATGGTTCAGATGGCTCCTCTCGTGCGACTCGGACAGTTCGAGGTGCTCGTGTACACCGTTGGTGGCGGCCGAACAGCGGCGGTGCTCCCACCCCGGGGTAGATGACGAACCCCTGCCGGTCAGCACCGCTGACCTTCCAGTCTGCGAAAGCAGAACGAACGCAGCGACCCGATCGGATCGGACACCCATCTCGCTGTGGATCTGCGAAGACGACCCCGACGATCGAGGGGCGTCATCGGGGTCGTCACTCGACCCGCTCAGGGAATAGCTCACCTGTCCGGGGAGTCTTGCGTGCTCGCGGCCATCGCCGTAGCGACAGCACGCCCCAGCGCACAGCAGGTGGGCACCAGCATGATGCCGCACACAAGATTCGCTCCATACGAGACATGCGCTCAGTGGTGTGCTCATGGCGAAACGCGGACCGAACGGGGTGCTGTCCGTTCGCGGAGCGCGACAGCGAATCCCGCGGCTCTGCCGTCGAATGTCGGTGCCGCGGGCTAGCGTCGAGTGGATATCCGCCAGAGGGAGGAGTAGCGATGAGCGTGGTCACGAGGAATCAACCACTCGGCACTCCCACCTGGATCGACCTGGGCATTCCGGATCTGGACCGGGCGATGGCCTTCTACGGGTCGGTTTTCGGTTGGGAGTTCGATGTCGGTTCCGAGGAGTACGGCAGGTACACGATGTGTCTGCTCGGCGGCAAGAAGGTCGCCGCGTTGATGCCGAATCCCGACGAGAGTGCCAGCAAGTTCTGGTGGAACGTCTATCTGGCGACCGACGATCTCGACGCGACCGTCGCTCGGTCCACAGACGCGGGTGGCACGCTGCTGATGGAGCCGATGGACATCGCCGACCAGGGTCGGCTGGCGATGGTGCGGGATCCGTCCAGTGCGCAGTTCGGCTTGTGGCAGGGGTGGGCACACGTCGGTTGCGAGCTGGTGAACGAGCCGAATACCTTGTTACGCAACGACTTGGTGACCCCGAATCCTGGCCCGGCGCGGGAGTTCTACGCGGCGGTGTTCGACTTCACCCTGGACGGGAACGACGACCTGCCCGGCGTGGACTTCACTTTTCTGCGCAGACCGGATGGGCACGAGGTCGGTGGCATCGTGGGTGACCCGACCGCCTCGGCGTCCTCGTGGGGCACGCTCTTCCAGGTCGTCGATGCCGACGTGGCGGTCGCCGCGGCTCGGGCCGGCGGGGGTACCGCGGACGATCCGACGGACATGCCGTACGGGCGGACCGCGGAGGTTACCGATCCGTTCGGTGCGAAGTTCACGGTGGGTTCCCCGCTGTTGGGTGTGCAGGGGTAGGGGCGTCCGTCGGCTCACAGCTGGTGTGCTCGGTGGCGCGGAGGGTGACCGCGCGCCGCCGGCCAGGGTTCACGGACGAGGCGGTGCTTCGACTCATCATCGGATCTGGAACCTAACTATGGCGCAGGTCAGGTGTTTCCCTCGCGGCACAGCTATAGTTATAGGATTAGATTGATTTTTGTAGGTTCGCGGGAGGACGTTATGTCGGTTGGAACGGAATCATCGCTGGTACGCGTTCCGAAAGCGGGGGAACTGGTTGCAGCTCAGCTTCGGCGCCAGATTGTGACGGGCGAGCTGAAGGCCGGTGATCCTCTCCCGAGCGAGACTGCCCTGATGGAGCATTTCGGAGTCTCTCGGCCGACTCTGCGCGAGGCGTTCCGCATCCTGGAGTCGGAATCGATCATCGTCGTCCTCCGAGGTGCCCACGGTGGCGCGCGTGTTCTGGCTCCCGACGAGTCGGTCGCGGCGCGTCATATGGGATTGTTGCTGCAGTACAAGGGTGTGCCGCTTGCGGACGTCTATCGTGCCCGGGCGGAGGTCGAGGTTGCCGCCCTGCGCGCTTCGGCGGATTCGGACCTGGCCGAGCTTGAGGGTCTCGTCGTGGAGGCTGCCGAGGCGATCGGTGATCCCGTAGCCTTCGCCAAGATCGATACCCGCGTCCATCAGGCCATTGTGGACCTGGCCGGTTCGCAGACGATGTCGATCATGATGGGGATGCTGCTTCGGATTCTGGATGCCCACAACACGCTCTTCATGTCGATGAGAGGGCCTGATCGTGAACGGGCCATCGACGAGGTAGCGCTGCGCTCGTATCGACGGCTGTTGAAATTGCTGGCTGCGGGTGATCAGGAGGGTGCCGACGCGCATTGGCGTCGGCATCTTCGCAAGGCGGAGGCGCACATGCTCGACGATGCTGCGCCCACGCTGGTCGAGGTGCTTTCCTGACCTTCCATCGTCAAACGATTGCGGACGCAAGGCTGTACGCCTTGCGTCCGTTCGTTTTTTGAGGGGTCACGTTCAGGCTTGGCATACGCGGATGTAGTTGTATTATTCGACTGTTCAGGCGCGATGGTCGACATAGTGCCTTCAAGATCCGAGCGATGTGGTGCACAAATGCAGGTTTCTCAGCTGCCGGCCCTCAACGACAGCGCCGAAGTCGGATGGTCGTATCTGCCCCTCGGCACATCCGTGCCCTTGATGGATGCGGACGGGATCACCGTCGGACAACGTCTGGCGTTGGCCGCTCGACGTCATCCCACGAGGAACGCGATCGTATGGATCGAGGACGCGGAGGTCCGGGGAGTCACGTGGGGTGATCTGTTCGAACGCGCCTCGGTGATCGGAGAGCACCTTCGGCACACGCATCCGTCGAATTCGAGGGTGGGGATCCTCGGACGTGATCGGTTGCAGTGGATTCAGGCATTCTACGGTGCTGCGTGCGCCGGATTCGGTGTGGTCCCTCTGCCGAACGATGGTGCGGACACGGTGGCTCGATGCTGCGGTGCGGTCGGCGTAGACCTGATTCTGGGAACCGACGACGTGGGCGTGCGCGCGAAGGAGTTGGGAGACGTACGGCTGGTGCGGATCGGCAGTGTGCCGACTGCGGGCGTCCCGTCCTATGGGATGGACGCGGTAGTTGCGGGCCCTGCCGGCCCGTTCCTCTATCAGTTCACGTCGGGAACCACGGGGCGGCCGAAAGTTGCCGTGCTGTCCCATCGTGCCGTGCTCGGAGCCGCCGCTGGGTACGCGCTTGCCACTGGCGCATGCGACGGTGATTCGATGTTCAATCCACTCCCGTTGGAGCATGTGGGTGGGTCGGTTGCCGGACTGCTCGGTGCGCTCAGCATCGATGGCACATATGTGTCGGTGGATCGATTCGACGCCGTGGATATCGCGCAGGTGGTCCGGAACGCTGCGCCGAGTGTGGTGGGGCTCGTTCCAACCATGCTCATCGACCTTCTGGACCGTGGGGTGGTCCGGCCCTCGGATTTCGCCTCGGTGTCGTCCATCGTCGGAGGGGCAACCAGCGTGGACCCGGCGCTCATCGACCGGGTGGAGGCAGAGCTCGGCATTCGTTTTCTGGTCGGTTACGGGCAAAGTGAAGCTCCGTGCCTGACTGTCAGCGGAGTGGACGATCCGGCTGTGCTGCGTACCCGTACGATCGGCCGCCCTCTGCCGGGTAGGGACTACTGCATTGCGTCGAAGGGCTCCGTGGTCCGGGACGGTGAGGTCGGGGAGCTCTGCGTCCGCGGTCCGTTGATCATGTCGGGCTATCTCACCGAAGGTGGTGACATCGCACAGGTAACGGATGAGAACGGTTGGATGCGGACAGGCGATCTCTGCTCCATGAGCGAGGGAATCATCACTTTCCATTCCCGGCTGCGTGACGTCGTCATCCGGGGTGGAGAGAACTTGTATCCGGCCGAAATCGAGTCGGTGGTACTCGAATACCCTGGTGTGCAGGATGTTGCGGTGTTCGGGGCTCCGGACGCCCGGCTGGGGGAGGTTCCTGCGGCTGCCGTGATCTGCGGCGCAGACAGTGCTCTCGACTTCGCCGACCTGGACCGATTCGTGGCAGAACGTCTTCCCCGCAAGAAGCGTCCGACCCAATGGTTCCCTGTCGGCGACTTCCCTCGGACCTCGACCGGGAAGGCGCGAAAAGCGGAACTGGCGGAACGGCTCCTGACGCGCGTGGTTGACGAGGTGCCCCAATCACCGGATATAGTTAATTAATTGTACGGAAGGGTCGGGACGTGGAGTCCGATCGTCGACATTGAGGAGAAACGATGCGGGACGCAGTCATCGTGGCACTGGCTCGTACGCCGATCGGAAAGCGTGGCGGTGCGCTTGCAGAGGTGCATGCGGTCGATGCATCGGCTCAGGTGCTGACCGGGCTCGTCGAACGAGCCGGTGTGGACCCGTCGATCATCGACGATGTCCACTGGGGCAATGTGATCAGCATCGGGCAGCAGTCCGGGAATATCGGACGCATGGCAGTGTTGGCCGCGGGTTGGCCCGAGAGCGTTCCGGGCTTCACGGTGGATCGGCAATGCGGTTCGTCGCAGCAGGCGATCTCCACCGCAGCAGCCACCGTAATCGCAGGTCACGCCGATGTCGTGGTCGCCGGGGGCGTGGAAATGATGTCGCAGGTACCCATGGGTGCTGCGACGGTCGAGGGTACCGGCGAGATGGGTGGCCCGGCAGTCGACAGGTATGCCGATGCGCTGACCGCCCCCGGGTTCGGTGGTCGATTCAATCAGGGCGCGGGCGCCGAACTCATCGCCCGCGAGTGGAACCTTTCGCGCACGCAGCTCGACGAGTACTCGGTGCGGTCGCACGAGCGGGCAGCGCACGCGCAGGACGACGGCTTCTTCGACGACGAAATCGTCCCGATCCGTACTCCCAAGGGTGAGGTGTCCGCGGACGAGGGAATCCGTCGTGGTTCCACGGTGGAGAAGCTTGCCGGCCTGAAGACGCCCTTCCTCGAAAACGGTTGCATCACAGCCGGGAACGCCTCCCAGATCTCCGATGGCTCTGCAGCGGTGCTCATCATGACGTCGGAGAAGGCTGCTGCGCTCGGCTTGCGGCCTCTCGCACGCGTCCACACCGCCGTGGTTACCGGAGATGACCCGGTGAAGATGCTCACGGGTCCGATTCCTGCAACGCACCTGGCGCTCAAGCGTGCGGGGTTGTCGATCGGCGACATCGATGCTTTCGAGGTCAACGAGGCGTTCGCATCCGTTCCGCTCGCGTGGCAGGCGGAGACCGGCGCGTCCGACGACGCTCTCAATCCCGTCGGCGGCGCGATCGCGCTCGGGCATCCCCTCGGTGGGTCCGGGGCCCGCCTCGCAGTGACCCTGATCAGTCACCTGCGCCGGACCGGAGGACGATTCGGTCTTCAGACCATGTGCGAAGGCGGCGGCACCGCGAACGCGACAATCTACGAGAATCTGACGTAATCGACGGGCATCCACGGGTATCGGTCCCGTGGATGCTCCTATCGCGCCCGGCTCGGGGGACGGCCGGTGAGGAGCGAATTCGTTCGGCAGCCCGGGGATGGCCGGGGGGGGCGAATTCGGTTCGGCGGCCCGGTCTCCGGTGAAAGGAGGCCGGGCCGCTTCGTGTGTCGGGGCCGTGCTGATTCTTCACGAAACGCACGTGTGCGAGCAATCTCAACCCGTTTAATCAGTATAAATGTGTTACTCTTTGCGTATGGCCGAGTTCGTGTCGCCTCCCGACCTCTTCCGGGTCGACGGCGAAAATGTTCACCTGTTGGCGTCGACGTCGTCGACCTCGCAATATCTCGTCTTTCCGGCGGAGCCGGGCCGCCCGGTGGTCGAACTGAGCTCCGAGGGGACGCTCTACACCTGGACGAGCCAGGAATTTCCTCCGCCCTCCCCGCCGGCATTGAAGGACGGGGACTTCCGTGCCTACGGAGTGGGGTACGTCGAGTTCCCGGAAGGCCTGCTCGTAGAGGGGCGGCTGACCTCGTGTGATCCCGAAGCGCTCACGATCGGCGGTCGCATGCGGGTGGTCACCATTCCGTTCGCCGGGGGCGAGACCTTCGCCTTCGAACCGGTCGATGTCAACGAGTCGGACAGGGGACAGTAATGGTGGACGTGGCAATCATCGGCGTGGGTATGCATCCGTTCGGGCGCTTCCCCGGAAAGTCCGCGCTCGATATGGGCGCGGAAGCCTTACGCGCTGCGCTCGACGACGCCGGCATCGCATGGCCGGATGTCCAGATGGGCTTCGCGGGCAGCCTGGAAGTGTCCAATCCCGATTCCGTGATCGGCAAGGTCGGACTCACGGGCATCCCGGTGTACGGGGTGTTCAACGGCTGCGCCACCGCCAACACATCTCTGTCGATGGCGGCCAAGGCCATCGAGCACGGTGAGGCGGACATCGCGGTCGCAGTCGGATTCGATAAACATCCCAAAGGCGCGTTCGCAGCCGATCCGTCGGTGATCGGACTCCCCGAGTGGTACGCGGAGACAGGACTGTTCCTGACCACGCACTTCTTCGGCATGAAGATCAACCGCTACATGCACGATCATGGCATCACTTCCCGGACGCTTGCACGGGTCGCAGCGAAGAACCTCCGCAACGGTGCACGAAACGAACTCGCCTGGCGACGAAAGCCCATGTCCGAGGAGCAGATTCTCGGAGCCCCCTATCTCAACTTCCCCTTGACGCAGTTCATGTACTGCGCTCCGGACGAGGGAGCAGCCGCAGTGGTGCTGTGCCGTGCCGACAAAGCCAAGCAGTACCGGTCCGTGCCGATTCAGCTGAAGGCATCCGTACTCCGCACGCGACGCGAAGGTGCCTTCGAGATGCAGAGTCCCTCCCTTCCGCTCACCGGGGCTCCCAGCCCGACCGTCGACGCCTCCCGTGCCGCGTTCGAGATCGCCGGTGTCGAACCGGCGGATGTCGGTGTGGCCCAGTTGCAGGACACGGATGCCGGCTCCGAGATCATGCACATGGCCGAGAACGGATTCTGCGCGGACGGCGACCAGGAAAAGCTGATCGCTGAGGGATACACCGAGATCACCGGCACGCTGCCGGTCAACACCGACGGTGGGCTCATCGCGAACGGAGAGCCGATCGGCGCGTCGGGACTTCGGCAGATTCACGAGGTGGTTCGCCAGATGCGCGGAGAAGCCGGCGAACGTCAGATCGAGAAGATTCCTTCGGTCGGATACACCCACCTGTACGGATCGCCCGGCACGGGTGCGGTCAGCATCCTGGTGAGGTGAGGTGAGTGACCGACACCGTTTTTCCCCCGGACTGGGCGCAGCGCACTGCGCTCGTCGTCGAGCCGACCGGCGAGAGCGTCACGTTCGCGGAAATCGAGGAACGCTCGAACCGCGCCGCGCACTTCTTTCGAGAACAAGGTCTGCGAATCGGTGATACGGTCGCCCTTCTCCTGGAGAACCGGATCGAGCTGCTCGTCCTGGCTTTCGCCGCGCAGCGATGCGGCCTGTACTACGCAGCCGTCAACACCCACCTGACATCGGCGGAGATCGACTACATCGTCGAAGACTGCGGCGCCTCCCTGGTTGTGTCTTCCTCGCGATGCCACCTCGCTGTCACGAAGCCGGAGATCCGACGATTCTCCGTCGACCCGGTGGAGACGGAAGGGTGGCATATTCTCGACCTCGAGCCGTACCCGGGCAACCCTGTGGCGGACCAAGCAGAGGGGGATTTCCTCCTGTACTCCTCCGGTACGACAGGGCGGCCCAAAGGCATCGAACGGCCCCTGACTGGTGGAGAATTCGGAAGCTACCCGGACATCCCGGGCAAGTGGTTGTCGGGACTGCTCGGTCTGGTGCCGGGAGACGTTTACCTGACACCCGCTCCGCTCTACCACGCGGCGCCTCTGGCATGGACGATGGGAGCCCTTCGCCAGGGCACCACGGCTGTCGTCATGGAACGGTTCGATGCATCCCTTGCCCTCGAACTGATCGAGAGACATCGCGTCACCCACAGTCAGTGGGTGCCGACCATGTTCGTGCGAATGCTCAAACTCGATCCGGAAGTTCGTCATCGCTTCGATCTGTCGAGTCATCGCGTCGCCGTGCATGCGGCCGCGGCCTGCCCGATCGAGGTGAAGCGGCAGATGATCGACTGGTGGGGACCGATCCTCTTCGAGTTCTACTCCTCCACCGAGGGCGTTGGGGCCACCAGCATCTTCTCCGACGACTGGCTGCGTAAGCCGGGATCGGTGGGGCGGCCGTTGATAGGGAAGATCGAGATCTTGGACGACGACCATCGGCCGGTGGACACCGGCGTCGTAGGGACGATCTGGTTCTCGGGCGGTAGCAATTTCCGGTATCACGGTGACGCTGCCAAGACGGCAGATGCGCACGACGCGGAGGGACGCGCAACCGTCGGGGATCTGGGCTGGATGGACGAGGACGGCTACCTCTATCTGGCAGATCGACGGGCCGATCTCATCATCTCGGGTGGAGTCAACGTCTATCCGAGAGAGATCGAGGACGCGCTGATTCTTCATCCGGATGTGCTGGACATTGCGGTGGTCGGGCTTCCGGACGAGGAGATGGGTCATCGCGTGGTGGCATTCGTGCAACCGCGCCCGGACTCGACGGTTCCGGTCGATTTACTGTCTCGCGCCCTGACCGAGTTCTGCAGGGACTCCCTGGCGAAATTCAAGATCCCGCGCGAATTCCGATTCGTCGAAGAACTGCCGCGCACACCCACCGGGAAGCTGCGCAAACACGAACTGTTGCTTCGGTGACGGTTTTAAAGACACGCGCCTGCACGACGTTGTCGAACAGTTCCTGCGCTTGCTGTCGGAAGAATGATTGGAGAAGCACATGCGTGTTTTCAGCTCGGCCGACGAGATAGTCGGTGCAGCAGGTGAGAAGCTGGGTGTCTCGGACTGGGTGGACATCACTCAGGAGCGGATCGACACCTTCGCAGAAGCGACGGGGGATCATCAGTGGATCCACGTCGATGTCGAGCGTGCGAATTCCGAGAGCCCCTACGGGAAGCCGATCGCTCACGGATATCTGACTTTGTCGCTGCTTCCGATGCTGGGGTGGCAGATCTACCGGATCGAAGGCTCGAAAATGGGAATCAATTACGGTTCCAACAAGGTCCGGTTCGTCAACCCTGTTCCCGTCGGGTCTCGCGTGCGCCTGCACTCCACGTTGGTATCCGCGGAATCCCTGCCCAACGGATCTGTGCAGATGATCGTCGGCCAGTCGATGGAAATCGAAGGGCAGGACAAGCCGGCATTGGTGGCGGAAACGGTGAGCCGGGTTGCGTTCTAGAAGTAGAAGCATTCCAGCGGCCCTTGCAGAAAGGCAATTGTATGTCTGAGCGGACAGTCATCGTCTCCGGTGGAACCGGTGGGCTGGGCACCGCGGTCGTCGGTGAACTTCTCGCCGGAGGATGGCACGTCGTCGTACCGTGGGTCGTCGAGGAGGAGTTGAGCCGGCTTCCGCAGTCGGACCGCCTCACGCTGATCGAAGCCGACCTGTTCGACGAGGAGCAGGTGCGCGGCGTAGTGGCCGAAGCTACCCGGCATGACGACCGTCCGCTCGGGGCCGTGGTCAACCTCGTCGGCGGGTTCGCGATGGGAGAGCGCGTTGCAGACACACCGATCAGCGAATTCGACCGGTTGCTGCGTCTGAACCTGCATCCTCTCTATCTCCTCACACAACATGCTCTGCCCGCGTTGGTCCGAGCGGGTGGTGGTTCGATCGTCGGCGTTTCGGCGAAGGCGGCGTTCGCCCCCTTCAGCGGCGCCTCGGGTTACATCACCTCGAAGGCCGCTGTCTGCGCATTCCTCGGTGCAGTCGCGGCGGAGTACTCGCGAGACGGAATCCGCGCCAACGCGATACTGCCCTCCGTAATAGACACTCCGGGTAACCGCTCGACACAACCGGATTCGAGCAGGGACGGGTGGGTCTCCCCGGCGCAGATCGCGTCGACCGTAGCCTTCCTGGTATCGGATGCAGCGTCGGCGGTGACGGGTGCACAGGTCCCGGTGCCGGGCGTCGGCTGAGTTGCTTCATCACGAGAGGAACGGCGCATGACCGCCGGATTGACCGACCTGACCGCTCTACTGAAACTCGACCAGGTCGACGAACTGATATTCGAGTCCCTACCTGCCGATTACCCGCTACCGCGGGTCTTCGGCGGTCAGGTGGTGGGCCTCGCCGTCGCTGCGAGTGCACGTACCGTCCCGACAGGCTGGTCCATGCACTCGGTCCAGTCCCAATTCCTCAGGCCGGGACGTGCGGGCCAGGTCATCAGATTCGTCGTCACTCCGACCCGGGACGGCACGTCCTTCGCCAGCAGGTCGATCGACGCGTATCAGAGCGACAAACTCATCTTCACGGCACGCGCCTCGTTTCATCGCGACGAGAACGGCTTCGACCATCAGATGCCTGCCCCCGCGGCCCCGGCACCCGATACGGTCCCGTCGATCGTCGATCTGTACCACGCGGAACCCGGGCTGTGGCCGGAGTTCTATCTGGAATGGGGTCCGCTCGAGATGCGGATCGTGCCGGACGCGGACGTACCGGCGATCCCGACTTCGACCGGGATCGGGTCGCGCGGCCTGACGTGGATGCGGGCGAACAAGATAGCCTGTGATGAGGCCTATATGCACCGGGCACTGCTGGCGTGCATCTCGGACCTGTTGATCCTTCCGGAGTCGGTTCGGCCACACGGCGTACCGTCCTCCCATCCGGGCGTCCAGACGGCGTCTCTCGACCACTGCGTCTGGTTCCATCGGGATTTCCGCGTCGACGAATGGCTGCTCTACGACCGCATGTCGCCCTCCGCGCACGGCGGACTGGGCTTCTGCCGTGGTGAGTTCTTCGACGCCGATGGTGTCCATGTCGCGAGCGTCGTCCAGGAGGGACTGATCAGACCCGTCTGACGATCGGTGTTCTTGCGCGAAAAGGGGCGGTCCTACTCGATGTAGGACCGCCCCTTTCGGCGTGCGGTTGCAACGGCGTCTGTCAGAAGCCCAGATTACGTCCGACGATGTCGAGCATGATCTCGTTCGTGCCGCCGTAGATGCGCTGAACGCGGGCGTCGCGCCAGAGCCGAGCGATCTCGTACTCGTTCATGTATCCGTAGCCACCGTGCAGCTGGAGGCATCGGTCGACGATCTTCCACTGGGTTTCCGTCGCCCACCACTTGGCGCCGGCGGCTTCCTCTGCCGTGAGATCGCCGGAATTGACGCCCAGGATGCACTGGTCCACATAGGTCTGCATGACATCGACTTCCACCCGCATCTGCGCGAGGGCGTGACGATTGACCTGGAACTTGCCGATTTCCTGGCCGAAGGCCTTTCGCTCGTGGGCATACGCGGTCGTCAGGTCGACGGCGCGGCGTGCCTGGGCGACCGCATGGATGGCAATGCCGAGGCGCTCGGCCGGCAGGTTGCCCATCAGGTGGTAGAAGCCGCGGTTCTCCTCGCCGAGGAGGTTCTCGACCGGCACTCGGACGTTGTCGAAGAACAACTCGGCCGTGTCGGCGGATTTCTGGCCGATCTTGTCGAGCTTGCGGCCGCGGGTGAAGCCCTCCATGCCGGTCTCCACCACCAGCAGGCTGATGCCCTTGTGCGGCTTCTCGGCGTCGGGGTCGGTGCGGCACACGACGACGACGAGATCGGCGAGCAGGCCGTTCGAGATGAAGGTCTTGGCGCCGTTGACCACGTAGTGGTCACCGTCGCGCCGAGCCGAGGTCTTCACGTTGGCGAGATCGGATCCGGCGCCGGGTTCGGACATTGCGATAGCGGTGATGTACTCGCCGCTGACGTACTTGGGGAGCCAGCGCTTCTTCTGCTCGTCGGTGGTGAGGTCGCGGAAATAACCGGACAGGATGTCGTTCTGCACACCGAGACCGATGCCGACCGCGCCGGTGGCGTGGTATTCCTCGTTGAGGATGGCGTTGAAGCGGAAGTCCTTGATGTCGGCGCCGCCGTACTCTTCCGGCATCTCCCAGCCGATGAGTCCGAGTTTGCCGGCCTCGAGCCAGACGTCACGATCGACGTAGCCGCGTTCCTCCCACTCCTCGGAGTGGGGGACACACGCGGTTTCGAAGAACGAACGTGCTGTGGCCCGGAACTCGTCGTGTTCGGGTTCGAAAATCTTGCGTCGCATTGCTGTCACTCCGTCAGCACTAGGAGGGCGGCGCCTTCGTGACGCCAATGAGTTAAATATACTGACTATTTAATTGGTTGCGAAAGGGTATGGTCTCGATCCGGTGATTTCGCCGTTCGGTGATGATCGCCGTTCAGTGAGCGACGGCGAACTCCCAGACCGACATCCCCGAACCGAGGGCCTTCCGGCCGAGTTCCTTGGACCACTGCGTCGGCGCTCCGAAATCGCGGTTCCACGCAAGTGCACGCGTGGTGAAGTGCCTGAGTTGGTGGTCCAGTGTGAAACCGATGGCTCCGTGCGCCTGGTGGATATCGCGGCTGACGACAGTTGCTGCCCGACCGGCTTGAATCTTCGCTATCGAGACCGCGATGCGAGAACCGTCGGCGTCGAAGCCCAGCTGGTCGATCACCGCGGTGGCATGGGCGGCCGCGGCCTTTGCGGTGGTGACGAGCCCGGCAGACCGGGAGATCAACTCCTGAACGGCTTGGAATTTGCCGATCGGCCGGCCGAACTGATGACGTTCGGTCACGTGGGCGATCCCCAGATCGAGAACGCGTTCCAGGGCGCCGCAGATCTGTTCCGACCGTGCCCAGGCGCCTCGGGTCAGGTACTCGCTGCGCGTGTCCGTCGATGTGGGGACCACGTTCAGAGCTTCGACCGGAACGGACACGTGGGCATAGTGCTCTCCCACCAGATCGCCTACAGGTTCGATCTCGGCGTCATCGGTGCCGATACGGCCGACGAAGCTGTCACCTGCAACGAGAATGTCGCTTGCAATCTGTCCCCAGGGAACACGGTTGAGAACGACTTCCCCTGCTCGAAGGTCCTCGGGCGACCAGTCGACCTGGACGGCGGTCATCGGTGCCGACGATGCGTCGGTACCGTGCAGGCCGATCAGCCACGACGCGAGAAGGTCGGTCTCGAACAGTGGCGCAGGGAGCGCGTGGTAGCCGCTGCGGTCCAGCATGAGAGCGGCTTCGGAGACCCCGCCACCGCTGCCGCCGGCGTCTTCGGGCGTCGTGAGGAGGGTCAAACCCGATTCGCCCAGGAGGTCCCAGGCTTCGGGGGAGTAAGGCAGGGTCGTCTGCGGACTGTGCAGGTGGGGGCCCGTGATCGAACCGAACAGGTCGTCGGTGAGTTCGCGCAAGGCATCCAGTTCCGCCGAGGTCGAGCCGTGAACAGTCGAGGTCATCTCAATCCCAATCCGCGCGCGATGACTCCGCGCAACACTTCGCTCGTTCCACCTCGGAGTGTGAAACCTGGTGCATGCAAAAGGGCCTCGGCAATCAATCGGCCGAGCGTGTCGGAGGATTCGAGATCGGTGTGAGCGTGTGCGGCCAGCTCTGCACAGTCGCTGACGACGCGCTGCTCGAAGCTCGTACCGATCTCCTTGATGAGTGCCGCGGCGAGGTCGGCGGGCTCGTCGTTCGACAGTGCCCGGGCCACGGAGCTCGAAAGGTGACGAAGAGTGGTGAGATCTGCGACGAGGTTGCCGAAGGTCACCAACGAATGGTCGTCCACGTCGTCGCTACCTGCCAACTGCGCGCCCACCGCATCGAGAAGGGGCTGCGGGGAAAGAATGCGTTCGGGACCGCTGCGCTCGAAGCTCAGTTCCGACCCCACCTGCCTCCATCCTTCTCCGGGGGTGCCGACCACCATGTCGTCCGGAACGAAGACATGATCGAGCACCACTTCGTTGAAGTGATGTTGACCGGTGAGCAATTTGATGGGGCGGATGTCGATGCCTGGGGAGTTGAGGGTGATGAGGAATTGGCTCAGACCCTCGTGCCGGTGTTTGGGATCCAGGTCTTCGGTCCGGGCGAGGACGAAGAACGCTTCACTGTGGTGTGCACCCGAAGTCCACACCTTGGTGCCGGTGACTTCCCATCCGCCGTCGACTCGGACGCCGCGGGTGCGCACCGAGGCGAGATCGGAGCCTGCTTCGGGCTCACTCATCCCGATCGCGAAATAGCATTCACCGGAGGCGATCCGAGGAAGATAACGTTCTCGCTGAGTCGTCGATCCGTGTTTGAGCAGGGCCGGCCCTACCTGGCGGTCGGACACCCAATGTGCCGCGACCGGTGCGCCGTGTGCGAGAAGTTCTTCGGTGACGACGAAGCGTTCGAGGTGACTTCTGCCCTGTCCACCGTGTTCGGTGGGGATGGTCATCCCGAGCCAGCCCTGCTGTGCGAGGCGACGGCTGAAGCCCGGATCCCACGAGGAGATCCATGAATCGACGCGTGGTTCCCACCCGTAGCGATTTCGGTCCGCCGCAAGGAAATCGCGGACCGCGGCGCGCAACTCTGCAGTTTCCGGTGGGAGGGGGATTACTTCTGGAACTAGCCCGATCATGATCGGAGGACCTCTCGGCTGTGCTCGTGCACGAGCAGGCGGGAATGGCGTGCGGTGAATCGTGTAGTTCGGTCGGATCAGTGAGTGGACCGGTGCCTGCCGAGGGATGTTCTTGTCGGCAGGCACCGTCGCATGTGCCTCTCGGGACTACTTTCCCGCGATCAGGTCCATTCCGTTCTGGCGGATGAAGCGTTTGCGCTTCTCGTCACCGAGTCCCTCGACCCTTTCGAAGAAGTCGGCCGGTTCGCGGAGTCCTTCGGCGTGCGGCCAGTCCGATCCCATGACGAGGCAGTCCACGGTCCCGAGCTTCTCGACCATACCGACCGTATCGTCTTCCGGGTACGGAACGACACGGATGTGGTTCTTGAAGATGGTGCTGGGGCGCTCCGTGAGCTGGCCGCCGAGCCATCGTCCGTTCCGGGCCATGCCGCGACTCTTGTCCATGTGCCGGATGAAGTGGGGAATCCACTCGGCGCCGAATTCGCTGACGAGGACCTTGATGTTGGGGAAGCGGCCGAAGAGGTTGTCGAAGATGAGTGCCGACAGTGTGTCGGTGATGGGGCGTTCGCCGTAGGTGTTCTGCCATTGCCAAGCGGAGAACTGGAACGGCGGTACGAGGTTCCATCCCCAGTGAGAGGCAACGTTCGCCTGATAGTGGAACTCCGAGATGTGGTAGGAAACCACAGCTTTCGCTTCGTTGATTCGTGCCCAGAAAGGATCGAAGTAGGGGTCGCCCGGAGAGCGTCCGTAGGCCGGGCCTGCCGGCAGCATGATGAACCTGGCGCCCTTGTCCAGGACGCGGTCCAACTCGGCGCATGCCCGGTCGAGGTCGCGCAGCGACAGCATCGCCGGAGCGTAGATGGTGTCCTTGTAGGCGAAGCCCCAGTCCTCGTCGATCCACCGATTGAAGGACTCGAGGTTGTCGTACAGGGGATCGATGCCGTCCAGGTATGCCTCGGCCAGCAGTCCCCAGCCGCCGGGGTACATAACGGCCTTTTCGATCTGCTGCTCCTGCAGCTGGATCAGTCGCTTGTCCTTGTCGAGGTATTCGGCCTGGATCGGCTCGTAGAACCTCTCGGCGTCGGTGGCATTACCGGAGGCGCGCTGCTTGAGCATCTCGACCAGCGACCCGGGGACGTATGCCTGATCGAGGTCGGCCTCGAGTGCTGTCACGATTCGGTCGTTTGCCAGCAGGACCTTGCGGTCGTACCCCGGTGCCTCGATCGGTCGCACTGCCGTATGAAGCTTGTTCTTGGGCATGAAACGCGTGAACGCGTCAGGTGCCTCGTAGGAATGTTGATCGAAGTCGGCCATCAGGTACGGGAGGGTTCCCACCGAGTTCTTGATCAGCGCCATGCTCGCCTCCGTGTCGGGGATTCGGGGCCGCTCGCGTAGCTTCGCTGGGCCTCCGATATGAGCCACGGTATCAAACTGAGACGGTGTCGCACAATATCCGGGTGGGGGGAGTTCAGCCGGCGGCAATCATGGACTGGGCTTGGGCGAATTTGGACATGATGATCCGGTCTATCGATATCGGCTCCGAAACGGCCTGCCACTCCCACAGTGCCGCAGCCAGGCATCCGACCGTGAGATTGGCCAGAAGCACGTCCGAGGACTCGGGTGCTTCCGACCCGCGTTCATGTGCCAGTTGGCGGGCGAGTGCGCGCTCCCACCGGAGCCGCATTCGCATGCTGCGGGCTTCGAGTTCCCGGGTCGTCATGACCAGTCTGGTCAGTCTCTGCCCTTCCGAGGAATCGTCGTCGAGAAGGTGGTGTCCGAACCGGGCCATCGGCGCGGCGAGCGCGCTCAGCGTCCGACCGGCATCCTCGCGTTGCGCAACATGTTTCACCATCTCCTCGACTGCCTCGGATTCGTTGGTGAACAGGAGTTCTTCCTTCGACGGGTAGTAGCGGAAGAATGTCGCGCGCGATACGCCTGCCTGATCGGCGATCTCCTCGACACTCGTCCGGTCGTAACCTTGCCGCTCGAACAGTTCGAGTGCGGCGTTCTCGATCTCGAGCCGCGTCCTGGTCCGGTTCCGTTCACGCAAGGACGCCATGATTGTTCTTCCTTCGGTCGTCGTCAGCGGCTGATGCCCCGTGACGCAGACGATAGCAACGGACGATCGTACCTACGGTGGGCCACGCATCGGTAGATCCGCCACGCAGCGGACGCATGAGCACCATCGCAGGACCGAGCTCACTCAGCGAGGTCCGCCGTCGGTGCGCAGGCGCGCTCGCTGAAGCTTGCCGGAGGCCGTCCTGGGCAGGACCTCGACGAACACGACATCACGCGGGATCTTGTAGGTGGCGAGACGCTCTCCGAGGAAACGCCGGAGGTCGTCGACGGGGACATCCGCCGAAACAACGATATATGCGACTACTCGCTCGCCATGCCGATCGTCCGGGCCACCGACGACAGCTGCGTCGTCCACTGCCGGATGACGTAACAGTTCCTGCTCGACCTCCGTCGGCGCGACCTGGAACCCGGAGACCTTGATCATGTCCTTGCGGCGATCCACGATCCACAATCGCCCGTCTGCGTCGATGCGCCCCACATCTCCTGTGCGGAACCACCCCTCGGTGGTGAACGCAGCATTCGCTTCAGGCGTGGTGTATCCCCGCGCCACCGACACGCCCCGGACCTCGATCTCGTCGTCGGGTCCCAGCCGGATCTCGGTTCCTTCGGTCGCGTACCCGGGCGAATCGAGACGCCGGTCCGCAGGATCGTGCACCGGATTGAAGGCGACGGTCATCGCCTCGGTCATCCCGTACGAACAGAGGAAACCGACACCGGTCCTGGCCGTGAGAGCCCTGGCTACTTCGGCAGGAACCGCGCTGCCACCCCACATGAAGTACCGCAACCCGGGAAAATCGGCGGGCCCCAGATGGGCGATGTCGAGCAGTTGATGAGCGACGGTGCCAGCCAGGGGCCACACGGTGACCGCATCTTCTCGGATGTGCCGGAGACAGGCATCGAGGTCGAAGCGTTCGAACAGGGTGACCTGTGCTCCCACTGCGAGAGCGGCACCCATCATCGAGGTGCCGAAGATGTGGCACAGCGGTAACGAGATCTGGAGGACATCCGTCTCGCCGAGACCCAGATGGGTGACGAGCTGATGCACCCCTCCGGACAAGCTGGAGTGGGTATGGATCACGCCCTTCGGATATCCGGTCGTCCCGGAGGAGAACGGGATGAACAGGTCCTGCTGCTCGCCTGGACGTGTCTGTTCGGCGGGTCCCTCTATGTCAGGGTGAGTTGAGTCCATCGGGTCATTGCAAGCCAACCCACGATAGAGGGCGAGAGAAGGACCAACCGCGATCATGACCAACTCGATCACAGTCCTGGACAATGACCGTATGGAGGACGAGGCGAACCATCCCAGGGCCGGCGGTCCGCAACCACGGCGGACGTTCACTCCGGCGGACAAGCTCGCGCACCTCGACGCCTACGAGCAGGCCTGCGAGACCAACGAGGGTGGGGCGTACCTGCGTCGCGAAGGCTTGTACTCGTCGCTGATCGTCGAATGGCGCCGCCAACGCGACGCCGGCGTCCTCACGGGCAAGAAGCCGGGCGCGAAGATCGGCAAACTGACCCCCGAACAGGCGGAGATCGCCCGCCTCAAGCGGGAACTGGAACGGGCGAACAAGAAGCTGGCCACTACCGAGACCGCACTGTCCATCATGGGAAAAGCGCACGCGCTCTTGGAACAACTCTCCGAGAGCGCGGACGCCGACGAGACGCGGAAGAAGCACTGACAGCCGCCCACCACGCCCTCACCGCAGCCGGTGTGACCACCCGTGCCGCAACAACATTGACCGCTGTGGCCCGCTCGACAGCGATCCGCACCCGGGAACGCCCGGCCGCTTCCGTCCCATCCGTCTCAGCGGTCATGCGTGCGCCGGCGAACAAGCTGTCCGCGCTCGAGCGCCGCCGGGTCGTGGAGGTGCTGTGCTCGGATCGGTTCGTCGACCGGGCGCCGCTCGAGGTGTACGCCACCCTGCTCGACGAGGGCATCTATCTGTGTTCGGTGGCGACGATGTACCGGATTCTGCGGGAGAACCGGCAGGTCAGCGACCGGCGTCGGCAGGCGCGACATCCGGCTCGGGCGTGTCCGGAATTGGTGGCGCGAGCCCCGCGGCAGGTGTACTCGTGGGACATCACGAAACTGCCCGGCCCAACCAAGGGTGTGTATTACGACGCGTATGTGATGGTCGACATCTACTCCCGATACATCGTCGGAGCGCACGTGCAGACCCATGAATCCGGGCTGCTGGCCGTCGAGTTCATGACCGATATCTTCGCCACCCACGGGATCCCCGAGGTGGTGCACGCGGATCGAGGCACATCGATGACGAGCAAGTCGGTCGCGACCTTGCTCGCGGACCTCGATGTGGTCCGGTCGCACTCGCGGCCGAGGGTGTCCAATGACAATCCATACTCCGAATCATTGTTCAAGACATTGAAATACGGACCGGGTTTCCCGGAGCGGTTCAGTTCGGTGCACCACGCCCGGGAGTTCATGGACTCGTTCGTCGCGTGGTACAACCACGATCACCGTCATACCGGAATCGGATTGCACACCCCGGCCGATGTGCACTTCGGTCTCGCGGCACCCAAGGCGACTGAGCGTGCTCGAGTGCTCGCCGACGCCCGCCGCACCCACCCCGCGCGCTTCGGTACGACGGACCCATACCCAACGATCCTGGCCCTACCCGCCGACGCCTGGATCAACAAACCCGTCCAAGACCCGGCGACCGAACCGGACACCGAGGAAGTCGCCGCTTAACACCCGGTGGACTCAATCGCCTTGAAAAATTCCGGGTTCCGGACGAGTCCGTGCTTCCGTCGCCCCTACCAGATCCTCGGCGGGGAGTGCTATCTCCAATTCTGTTGCGACAGTGCGATGCGGCTGTGAATACACGGCGGCGACCACATGTGCCTCGCTCAGCGCTGCTCGGACTTCGTGCTCGGTCCAGTAGGGGTTCGGGGTGACAAAGACGGCACCGATCCGGGCGAGTGCGAATTGTGCAACGACGTACTCCGGTCGGTTCTCGATCAACAGCGCGGTACGAGTTCCCGCACCGATTCCGCGCATGCGGAGCACCTGCTCGGTGCGCGTCACGACGTCCGCGAATTCCCGATAGGTCCAGGACCGTCCCTGGAACCGGAGCGCGATCCGATCAGGCCACGTCCGCGCTGCCCGCTCGGGTAGCGAGGCGTAATCCGGAATCTCTGTCATCAGGGGACACGCGGATCGGCGGTGCGCAGCGGACCTGCCGAACGCCAGTCCTCGATGTCGGGTCCGGGCTTCGCTGCAGGGAACTTGTCGTCGTGAAGTGCAGTCCAATGCGCGTGCCCGAGTTGGTGCAGCGCGAAGCTGTTCTTCAAGGACTCCTGGAAACCCATCGCGTCGACTGCACCGTTGACCGAATCCTTGATCAGCAGCCGCGCCATGGCAGGGCGCTTCGCGATTCTGGATGCGAACTCCACCGTGCTGTCCGCCAATTCGTCCGCAGGGAAGATCTTCGACACCATGCCGAGTCGGTGCCCTTCCTCGGCGTCGATGGCATCTCCGGTGAGAAGCAGTTCCTTCGCTTTACGAGGACCGAATTCGAATGGGTGAGCGAGATATTCGACACCCGGCATGCCGAGTCGGGTGGCGACCACGTCCGCGAACAACGTGTCCTCGGACGCGACGATGAGGTCGCACGCCCACATCAGCATGAGGCCGGCAGAAATGACCTTGCCGTGCACCTGAGCAATCGTGATCTTGCGAAGGTCGCGCCAGCGCCGTGTGCAGTCGAAGTAGTAGTGCCACTCCTGCAGCATTCGCCGCTCCACATGCGACTGCGCAGTGCCGCCGTCGATGCGGAAGGTCGGATGCTGCTCGGGACCCGGCAACTCTTCCCTCGCTGCGATCTCGGATCCCATATCGTGGCCTGCCGAGAAGCTCGGGCCATGACCGAAGAGGATGATGACGTCGATGGTGTCGTCCTGCTCGGCGCGACGGAAAGCCTCGTCGAGTTCGACCAGCAGGCCCCGGTTCTGAGCGTTCCTCGCCTCCGGGCGATTGAGACCGATGCGGGCGATGTTGCCGGCGCCGACCGTCTCATAGGTGACGAAGCTTTCCGTCATATCGATTGCTACCTTTCCTCGAACAGGTAAGTGATTACCACTTGCGACGATCCCCGTTGCCCGGCACGGTTTCGCCCCATGCCATCCACACATCCGGCGTCCGCGTGTCGGACACTCGAGGGTCTGTCCAGATAACGGTGTAACTGGTTGATTTGTCGTTACTTTCGTCCGGTGGACAGGCGTCCGTCGAAGGTGATTTCGAAGGCGTTCAGTGCTGCCTTCCAGCGGTTGGACCAGCGTTGGCGGGCGGTGCCTTTGGGATCGAGGCTCATGATGGCCAGGTACACGCATTTCAGGGCCGCGGCCTCGGTCGGGAAGTGACCGCGAGCCTTCACGGCTCTCCGGATCCTGGCGTTGACACTCTCGATGGCGTTGGTCGTGTAGATGACCTGCCTGATGGCGTTGTCGAACTGCAGGAACGGCACGAACTCGGCCCAGGCGTTGGTCCAGAGCCGGATGATCGCGGGATAGCGTTTCTCCCATTTGTCGCTGAACTCGACGAACCGGTCCAGCGCGGCCTGCTCCGTCGGCGCGGTGTACACCGGTTTGAGGTCCTTGGCGATCTCGGCCCAGTCCTTACGAGAGGCGTAGGCGTAGGTATTGCGAAGGAGGTGCACCACGCAGGTTTGCACAATGGTCTGCGGCCACACCTGCCCGATCGAGTCGGGCAGATACTTCAGACCGTCGCACACGGCGATCAGAACGTCTTGCACACCACGATTTTTCAGCTCGGACAACACCCGAAGCCAGTACTTCGCTCCTTCCCCGTCGCCGTGCTCGCCGGCCCATAACCCCAGAATGTCGCGGGTGCCGTCGGCAGTGACCCCCAGCACGACGTAGATCGGCCGGTTGGCCACATTACCGTCGCGGATCTTGACGTGAATGCAGTCGATGAACAACACCGGGTACACAGGATCCAACGGCCGATTCTGCCACTCGGCCATGCCGTCCATCACCCGCTCGGTGATCGTCGAGATCGTCTGCTTGGACACCTCGGCGCCGTACACCTCGGCCATGTGCGCAGAGATTTCACCGGTGGTCAACCCCTTGGCCGACAGCGAGATCACCATGTCCTCCACCCCGGTCAGCCGCCGCTGCCGCTTCGCCACGATCTTCGGCTCGAAGGAGGAATCCCGGTCCCGAGGCACGTCGAGCTCGACCGGACCGGCCTCGGTCAACACGGTCTTGGCTCGCCTGCCGTTGCGGGAGTTGCCGCTGCCCCTGCCGGCCGGGTCGCTCTTGCCGTAGCCGAGGTGGTCATCCATCTCGCCCTCGAGCGCGGACTCCACCACCAGCTTGGTCAGCTTCGCCAACAACCCACCGTCGCCGGTCAACTGCAACCCTTCGGCCCGCGCTTGCTCGACCAGCTCCTTCAGTCGCGCATCGCTGACACTCGGCTGAACTGAGTTCGTCTCTGCCTCACGATCAATCACATCAGTCATGGTGGCGTATCTCCTTTCAGAGTTACACCGTTGTTCTTACAGTCCCACACTCGATGCATGCGGCCTTCCTGCTGGGGGTTGGGCACCTTGCCCAAACCTTCCATACGGCCGTGCGGGTCGGCTTCGCAGACCCACTTCTCGCCGTCGATCACGTAGTCGATGCCGTCGTGCCAGTAGCCGTCGGCGGCGCGACGTACATCGGCGTCCATGTGACGTCCGACAGTGACGGTGCCGTCACTGTGCGCCACGATGGCTACCTGGAAGTCTCCGTTTCCGTACAGGAAGTGCCCCACCTCGGCAGTCCCGTCCTCCCAGTGGTTCGCCCACGAATACCAGGTGGTGTATTCGGCGTCGTGGAGCGGATCCTTGTTCACGTAGAGACGGGCACCTTCAGGCATCCAGGCTTCTTCCCAGAACAGGAAACCGCGGACACGTCGCCCGGCCACGTCGCCTTCGACCAGCCATGTCTGCGTGAGATACAGCAGGGAGGAATCGGGACCCGGGAGGAACCATTGCAGGGGAGGGGTGACCAGAGTGCCGCTCACGTCGATCACGTCGGTCTCGACGTACTTCATCGAATCCTCCGTGAGTGTCAGGGAGGTGCGACGGCCGTGTTCGTTCGTCGGAGTGCTCAGCTCGATGGACGAGTTGTCGAGGATCCGTCGTTCGAGCTTATTGCTGTCCGGAGCGAATCGGGGTTCGCGCCGGAGTTGCATCTGACCGTCCTTGCCGTCACTGGAGACCAGCAGCAGCTTTCCACCCAGGGATTTGACCTCACCGTCGGAATCCGGTTGATCCGTGACCGCCGGGATGCGTCGCATGATCGTGTACATGGCGCCCTCGTCGTCGCGGAGGGTTCCCCAGATGTAGCCGGCCTCCGGGGTGAGTCCATGGATGGACTTCTCCCGGGAAAGCACGGCTGTGGGATCGAAGCGGCGCGAGCTGCACAGCGCAGCGTGGTTGAACGATCCGGTCGGGGAGAGCTTCGGGAATGTAGTGGTCACGAGGACTTGCCTTTCGTCGAGTTCGAGAGCGGATCCTGTTGCGGTGGTCAGATGACGTCGTCGGCTTTGAGGGCGGCGATCTCTTCCTCGGGCTTGCAGAGGACATCCCGGAGAACAGCGTCTGTGTGCTCCCCCAGTCGAGGTGGTACGCGGTACGTCGTAACCGGGCTGCCGGAGAACCGGATGGGATTGCCGACGAGAGCAAGGCCGTCCACGTCGGTGTGCTTGAGCAGTTCTCGGTGCTGGATCTGGGGGTTCTCGAAGACTTCCTTCATGGAGTTGACCGGACTGCAGGGCACGTCGGCCGCTTCCAGTTTCTCGACCCAGTACTCGACCGGTTCGGTGACGAAGATCTTCGACAGAACCTCCAGGACGAAATCCCGGTTCTCGATTCTGGCGGACACGGTGGCGAATCGTGGATCGTCGACCAGTTCGGGTCGGCCCAGTGCTGCAGCCAGACCGGAGAACTGCTTCGGTGTGCTTGCGACGACGAATATGTCGTTGCCGTCGCTGCACCGGAAAGCCTGGGAGGGGATGCCGCCGAACCCTCCGTTGCCCCGGCGGGGTGCTTGTTCGCCCGAGACCAGATAGTTCTGGACGTAATGGGACAGGGACGCCACACCACAGTCGAGCAGGGATACGTCGATATGCTGGCCCTCGCCTGTTCGGTCACGATGGCGTAGTGCCGCAAGTATCGCTGTGGACGTATACAGGCCGGCGAGGACGTCGACCATCGAGACGCCCACCTTCATGGGTCCGGCTCCCGGTTCACCGTCGGGAATGCCCGAGACGCTCATCATTCCGCTCATCGCCTGGAACACGCCGTCGTAGCCCGCTCGCATCGCGTACGGTCCGTCCTGGCCGAATCCTGTCACGGAGCAGTAGACCAGCCTCGGGTTGTGCTGACGAAGAGACTCGAAGTCCAATCCGTACTTCGCCAGCACACCGGTTCGGAAGTTCTCGACCAAGACGTCGGAACTGCCTGCCAGTTCACGGATCAGTGCGGCGCCCCGCGGGTCGGAATGATCGACCGTGATGGACTGCTTGTTCCGATTCGCGCTGAGATAGAAACCGGAGTTGCGGTCGGACGGTTCCCCGAAGAAGGGGGGACCGTACTGCCTCGAGTCGTCGCCCACGCCGGGACGTTCGACCTTGATCACCTCGGCGCCGAGGTCGCCCAGAAGCTGAGTGGCGAGCGGTGCGGCAAGGATGCGGCTCAGGTCGAGAATACGTATGCCCGCCAGCGGGCCTGTGGTTTCGATCTTGGCGTTCACCTGCGGGGCTCCTTGGGCAATTTCAGCACTCGTTCGCTGATGATGTTCTTCTGGATCTCGCTCGCGCCGGCGTAGATCGTTTCCGCTCGTGCGCGGACGAAGGCGCGCCGCAGTGCGGTGGCCTCGTCGACGACGGCGGCGCCCGACGTGTCGTCGACCGCCCAGTCGGTTCCCAGCAGGGACTCCTCACCCAGCACATCCATGGCGACCTCGGTGAAGTTCTGGTGCCAGCGAGACCAGTAGTACTTGCCGATGGATGCTTCGGGACCGAACTCACCGTCCCGCAGTGCGGTGGACAACGTCCGGAGGTTGTTGTAGGCCATGATCTGCAGGCCGATGTAGGAATCGACGATCCGGTTGCGGAGAGCCGGATCATCAAGGGGAGCGCGTCGTTTCGAGAGGTCCTTGAGGTGTTCCATCTCGCGGACGAAGGAGAACTGATAATTCAGGACCGATGTCGCTCGCTCGTGACCGAGGGTCGTCATTGCGGCGTTCCAGCCCTCGCCCGTCGCCCCCAGGACATTGTCGATCGAGGTTCGAGCGTCGTCGAAGAATACTTCGTTGAATCCACTGTCCCCGAGCATGGTGCGTATGGGGCGGATGGTGACCCCGGGCTGGTCGAGCGGCACGAGCATGTAGGACAGTCCGGCATGTCGGCTGGACGTCGGGTCGGTGCGGACGATCGCGAAGATCCAGTCGGCATGCTGGGCGAAGGTGGTCCAGATCTTCTGGCCGTTGATTACCCACTCGTCCCCGTCGAGGTGTGCGCGGGTGGCCACATTCGCCAGGTCGGACCCCGCCCCCGGTTCCGAATATCCCTGGCACCACACCACTTCGGCCTTGGACATCGGTATCAGGAGGCGTTTCTTCTGTTCTTCGGTGCCGTACGACAGCGCGGTGGGTGCCATGAGAGTCTCACCGTGGAATGCTGCGCGTGGGGGAGCGCCGGCGCGCGCGTACTCCATGGCGAAGACGATTTCCTGGGTCATGGTCGCGCCGCGTCCGCCGTACTCTCGCGGCCAGGACAGGCCCAGCCAGTTTCCGGCTCCGAGTTCACGCTCCCATGCCCGGCGCAGTTCCCAGTTGTCGTCGTCGTCCGGACCGCCGCGGTCTGCCTGACCGGAGAACTCCTTTGTGAGGTGCTCCTTCAACCACGTGCGCACCTCGTCGCGGAACTCCCGGTCGGCATCCGACAACGGCAGTTCGCCGAAACTGTCCTCTGAAGAACCCATGCTCCTATAGTACAATCAGTTAGAGAATTAGCCAGCCCTCTTCACTGGAACGCAGGGAGGTGGGCCGGCTCCCGGACTGGAGGAGTCGTCGGTGGACGAGATCTCATGGTCGGTTTCGGGAGGGATCGGAACCATCACCCTCAATCGACCTCACGCGCGCAATGCCTTTACTTTCGACATGGTGCGCGAATGGGAGCGCATGCTCCGCGAAGCCCAGGAAGACGACTGCGTGCGCGTGGTGGTGCTGACAGGCGCAGGTGACAGAGCCTTCTGCTCCGGAGTCGATCTCGGTTCGATTTCCAATGCCGATCGGAACCTGACGCCGCTTCAGCGCAAGAACCAGTTGCACGAGGAGATCCATCGCGTTGCGCGCGCTGTGGAGGCCCTCGACAAGCCACTCATTGCGGCCATCAACGGTGTTGCGGTGGGTGCCGGCCTGGACATGGCCTTGATGTGCGACATGCGCATCATGTCCTCCATCGCCAAGCTCTCGGAGGGATACGTCCGCGTGGGTCTCACGCCCGGGGACGGCGGGGCTTACTACCTTCCGCGTCTCGTCGGGACCTCGAAGGCGCTCGAGTTGCTGCTGACCGGCGACTTCGTCGATGCGGCCGAAGCTCACCGGATCGGCCTGGTCAACCGTGTCGTTCCGGCAGAGTCGTTCGCGGAGGAAACGCAGAAGTTCGCAGAATCGATTGCTGCCCATGCTCCCGTCACGGTTCGAATGATCAAGCGAATCACGTACCAGTCCGCCGATGCGGATCTGCGCACTGCGCTCGACCTGGCCTCTTCACACTTTGCAGTGGTCGCAGCCACCGAAGACTCGGCCGAGGCGTTGTCGGCCATGAAAGAAAAGCGTGAACCCGTGTACCGCGGAAGGTAGTCCGATATGCCCGCATCGGGCGGGGGCTGCACCCGTACGTCGAATACTCAAGGAGAACCCGAATGTCGGAGCAAGTGGAAGCGTCTACGGAGCCGGACGTCTTCGACGCATGGATCAATCTGCCCTACCTGCCCGGTGAGGTCACACCCGATCCTGCGGTGGTCGCGCGATTCAAGCGCGGCAACAGTGCGTACGAAGGCGGAGAGACGATCGCCGACGTCGTGGCGGAGATGGATCGCATGGGTATCGCCGCGGGTGTGCTCACGAAGGTGCCCCGCGACATCACCCCCGCCTACGTTCACGGAACGAAGACCGGTGAGAAGGTTCTGCGCGAGACCTGTGAACGGCTCGCACAGATCCAGATGGACCATCCGGGACGATTCGTCACGTCGGTGGGAATCGATCCGCGCCTGGGATACGAGGCCGCGAAGCACGTACGAATCGCCGTGCGCGAATACGGAATCAAGTGCATCCGCATCATTCCGATGTTCACCGGTATCGCCATCGACGACAAGCTGGCCTATCCGGCCTACACTGCGGCCTGCGACGAGGGCGCGGTGGTGTCGATCAACGTCGGTGTTCCGGGACCGATGAAGCCGGCGAAGTTGCAGCGAACGATCCTGATCGACGAGGTAGCCCTGGCCTTCCCCGAGTTGAAACTGGTGATGAGCCATCTCGGAGACCCGTGGATCAGCGAGACCGTGGCCATGCTCATCAAGCATCCCAATGTGTTCGCAATGACCGCCGGCTGGGCTCCCAAGTATGTGCCGGAGGAGATCCTCACGTTCGCGCAACGCCGTAATCCCGAGAAGCTCATGTGGGCATCGGATTACCCGATTCTTTCCATCGAGAGAACCATCACCGAAGGTCGGGCTCTGTCCCTGACCGGTCGTGCACGTGAGGGGTACCTCGGTGGCAATGCCCGCAGGGTCTTCGGTCTGCCGAGCTGACCCCCGGAATCCTTCCACACGTTCATAGGACTCGATAATGGAACTTGACTTTGCCCCTGGACTCGAGGACTTCCGAGAGGAAGTCCGTACCTGGCTCGCCGAGCACATCGTGGGTGAGTTCGCTGCGCATCGTGGCGTCGGCAGTCCCACGGACGACACGGCGTGGGACCTGCGTGTGGAATGGGAACGCGAGCTGTCCGCGGGACGCTGGCTTGGCCTGACCTGGCCGGAGGAATTCGGAGGCCGGGGTCTGGGGCTCGCCGAGGAGATCGTGTTCGAATACGAGTATGCGAGAGCCGCCGCGCCGGCGCGTGTCAATACGCAGGCTCTCGAGCTCCTCGGCCCGACGCTGCTCGCCTGCGGCACCCATGAGCAGAAATCCCGCTTCCTTCCGAAGATCCTGAAGGTGGAGGAGATGTGGGGGCAAGGGTTCAGCGAACCCGGTGCCGGTTCGGATCTCGCCGATGTCCGCACGCGGGCCGTGCTCGACGACGGCGGAGTCTGGCATATCGACGGTCAGAAGATCTGGACGACCTTCGGCCATCACGCGGATTGGTTGTACGTCCTGTGCCGGACCAATCCCGACGTCGCGCTTCGGCACAGGGGGTTGTCGTTGCTGCTCGTCGACGCACGCCAGGACGGCGTGGAGATCCGGCCCATCGAGAACATCAACCGTTCGACCGAGTTCAGCGAGTGCTTCTTCAACGACGCCAGAAGCACTGCCGATCTCACCGTCGGTGAAATCGATGGGGGATGGTCGGTGGTGATGACCACGCTGGGACTCGAACGTGGCAGTGCGCTGATGCCGGTTCAGTTGGGCATGGAGCGGGAACTGAGCAGCATCATCGACATTGCACGTCGGAACGGATCACTCGACGATCCCGACATTCGGCAGAGACTCGTCGATGCATATATCGGTACGAAGCTCATGCGATCGACGAATCTGCGCGTGGTGGCGGATCTGCTGAACGAGGATTCGCCGGATCCGGGTGCCGCGACGGCAGCCGCGGCGATGACGACGAAACTGTTCGCCTCGACCCAGCACCAGAAGATGGGCGAACTGGCGATGGATATTCTCGGATTCGCCGGACTGTTCGAGACGGGCGACCCCCTCGACGATGTCTCCACCGTGCAGAAGCTGTTTCTGTCGTCTCGCGCCGAAACCATCTACGGCGGAACATCGGAGATCCAGCGGAACATCGCCGCGGAACGGGTCCTCGGGCTCCCTAGATAGAGCTGAGGCCTGGAATCGGGCCGGGAGGCAAGAACGAACCGCCGCCTGTCGTGAAGACGGGCGGCGGTTCGTGTTCGGGTGAAGGTGCGGGTTACCGGCCGGACCAGACGGGTGCTCGTTTCTCGGCGAAAGCGAGTGCGCCCTCTCTTGCGTCGGCGGAGGTGAACACAGGGTCGATCATCGTGCGTTGTTTGTCGAAGGCTTCGGGGGCGGGCCAATCGCGTGATTGCGTGATGACTTCCTTCGTGACCGCGACCGCGAGCGGACCGTTGGCGGTGATCTTACGTGCAAGTTCCATCGCTGCTTCCAATGCTTCTCCCGGCTCGGTGAGGCGATTGACCAGGCCCAGCTCGTGAGCTCGTGGGGCAGGGAGGTTGTCGCCGGTCAAAGCAAGTTCCATCGCGAGCTGATAGGGAATGCGCTGGGGGAGCCGAATGAGACCGCCTCCACCGGCGACGAGGCCGCGCTTCGTCTCGGGAATCCCGAACATCGCGGTTCTGGACGCCACGATGAGGTCGGTGGCGAGTGCGAGTTCGGTGCCTCCGGCCAGTGCGAATCCCTCGACAGCAGAAATCACGGGCTTGCGTGGGGGAGCCTCGGTGAATCCGAGTCCCCGTCCGGGGACGGAAGGGTCCTCGCCGCGGACGAATGCCTTGAGGTCCATCCCCGCGCAGAAGTTGCCGCCGGCACCGGTGAGGACGGCAACCGAGAGCGACGGATCTTCGTCGAGTCGATCCATGGCGTCCGACAAGGCGAAGCTGACTTCTCGGTTGATGGCGTTCCGGGCTTCGGGGCGGTTGAGGGTGACGAGCAGGATGCGTTCGTGCTGTTCGACTGTCACTGCTGAATCAGTAGACATTCTGTACTCCGTTCTCGATTGGGGGATCGGGCTGTCGATCGGACGTTAAAGGTGCAATAATTAAACTACAACTGCCGTGGAAGCGGTCGACGCGAAGCAAGGAGAATGTAGTGACGGATTGGCAGAGTCGGTTCGAGACGCTGAAGGTGACGGCAGACGGCCGCGTGCGAATCGTCACGATGAATCGTCCGGACGCTCGCAACGCCGCCGATGCCGTCATGCATCGTGAACTCGCGGAGGTATGGGATCTTCTGGCGGTCGACCCGGGATGTCGCGTCGTCGTCCTCACCGGGGCGGGCAAGGCTTTCAGTGCCGGGGGAGATCTGCCCCGGATGGTTGCAACCCAGGAAGACGCCACTATCCAGGACGAAGTCTTCTCGGAAGCGCGGCGAACAGTGCTCGGCATGCTCGCACTGCCGCAGCCGTTGATCGCTGCGGTCAACGGTGCGGCAGTGGGCCTGGGCGCCAGTCTGGTCACCCTGTGCGACCTGGCCCTCGCGTCGGACCGTGCGTTTCTCGCAGACCCGCATCTCGGCGTCGGCCTGGTACCGGCAGACGGTGCCGCCCTGCTCTGGCCGCTGATCATGGGAGCGCTTCGAGCCAAGGAGTACGTCTTCACCGGGGAGCGGATCACCGCCCCGGTCGCGAAGGAGCTCGGCTTGGTCAATCGCATTCTGGACCACGAGGATCTCATGCCGGCAGTGATGGAGCTGGCTCACAAACTGGCCGCGGTACCCCACGACGCCCTGCGGCAGACGAAGCGACTGATGAACACCCATACCGCGCGCGCCCTCGCCGGACTCCTCGACGATGCACTGGCGGCCGAACGCTCGAGCGTCAATTCGGCGGAACATCGCGAGTTGTCACGGGCGCTCGTCGATGCCGCCGCGGCACGACAGAACGGAAGTCGTTGACCCACAATCCGATCACACCGAAAGAAAGGAAGTTGACGATGTCGACACTGGACGGGCGCGTGGCGCTGGTCACCGGTGCTGCCGGAGCCGGGATCGGAAGAGCGATCGCAACGCGCCTGGCGTCCGACGGAGCTACGGTCGTGGTCACGGACTCACACGCTCGACGTCTCGAAGAAGCGGTCTCGGAAATTCGAGAAGCGACGCAGGGCAAGGTTATCGGGCACGTTCTCGATGTAGGGGACCGTGAACGGATCGTTGCGGTCACCGACACTGTCCATGCCGAGGTCGGACCCATCTCCATTCTGGTCAACAATGCGGCGGTCAATGTGATGGGACCGATCTTCGACTACGACCCGGCGGATTGGGATCGGGTACTGAACGTCAATCTCAGTGGTCCGTGGATGCTGTCGCGTCAGGCGATGAGGCAGATGCGGGACGACGGCATTCCCGGTGTCATTCTGAACATCTCTACGTACGCACCCGATGTGGGTGGGGAGGGGATCGAAGCGCCGTATGCGGTCAGTAAGGGCGGGCTGAACGTGTTGACCCGAAGCTGTGCGCACGAGGGCGGCCCGTACGGGATACGAGCCAACACGTTGTCGATGGGGATGGTCACCGGAACGCGGTTCACCGATGCGCTCCACCCCGACATGCAGGATCGCGAGCGGGAGAAGTCACCCCTCGGGAGACTGTCCCACGTCGACGACATCGTCGAGGCGGCAGCCTTCCTCGTCTCGGATCGAGCGAAGAACATCACCGGAGAAACGGTGAACGTGGCTGCCGGAACGCATATGCGTTATTGAGCGACTCGGCCCCCATACGAACAACAGAAGGAGAATCATGCCGGAAGCTGTGATCGTTGCGGCGGCGCGTACCCCGATCGGCCGGGCCTACAAGGGAGGGCTGAAGGACATGCGGCCGGACGAACTCGCTGCACACGTGGTACGGGCTGCGGTCGACCAAGTGCCGCAACTGGATCCGTCATCGGTGCGCGACCTGATGCTGGGCTGCGGCGCGCCCGGCGGCGAACAGGGTTTCAATATGGGTCGGGTCGTGTCGACCCTGCTCGGATGGGATTCCGTACCGGGCACGACGGTCACGCGGTATTGCGCGTCGAGCGTGCAGACCACCCGGATGGCGATGCATGCCATCCGCGCCGGCGAGGGTGATGTGTTCATCGCGGCAGGCGTCGAGGCCATCAGCCGTGGTCGTCGAGGGCACGCGGATACACCGCCGGTCCCCGATGACGCCGACCCGCGTGACCGAGCGAAGAATCCGTGGACGAATCCCCGATTCGCGGCGGCGCAGGGCAGAACCCGCGAACGCAGCGCCGGAGGCGCCCCGGAGTGGACGGATCCGCGTGCTACAGGGGAGTTGCCGGACGTCTATATCGCTATGGGACAGACCGCCGAGAACGTCGCGCAGCGGTGCGGTGTCACCCGAGAGGAGCAGGACGAGTTCGCCCTCCGGTCTCAGGAGTTGTACCAGCAGTCGCTGGCAGCCGGGTTCTGGAAGCGTGAGATCACACCCCTGACCCTCCCCGACGGAACCGTGCTGGATCGCGACGAAAGTCCGCGCGCCGGTACCACTCTCGAAAAGCTGGCGGCGCTGGCGCCGGTCTTCCGTCCCGACGGGACCGTCACAGCAGGCAACGCGTGCCCCCTCAACGACGGCGCAGCAGCCCTGGTCGTCATGTCGGATCGCAAGGCCGCCGAATTGGGGATCACCCCGCTGGCGCGCGTCGTGGCCACGGGTGTCTCTGCACTGTCGCCGGAAATCATGGGGCTCGGGCCTATCGAGGCCACCCGTGATGCTCTGGCGAACGCCGGTCTCGGCATCGCGGACATCGACCTGTTCGAGATCAACGAGGCCTTTGCAGCGCAGGTTATTCCGTCGTACAAAGAGCTCGGCATCCCGCTCGACAAGCTGAATGTCAACGGTGGCGGAATTGCCGCAGGGCACCCTTTCGGTATGACCGGGGCCCGCATCGCCACCACGCTCATCAACTCGATGCGAACGCACGACAAGCAGTTCGGACTCGAAACGATGTGCGTGGGAGGCGGTCAGGGTATGGCGATGATCCTGGAACGTCTTTCCTGACGTCCGAGCCTGCAGCGGACGTCAGGGATGCACGTCCGAACAAGCGAGCGGGTGGTTCGATCCTCGAGATCGAACCACCCGCTCGCTTGTGACGGACCTCAGAGACCTACGAGTTCTGCGATGCGCCGGCGATGCACTCCCGGAGAACCCAGGAGCGTCTGCGAGCCGCGTGCTCGTTTGAAGTAGAGATGTGCGGGATGTTCCCAGGTGAAGCCGATGCCGCCGTGGATCTGGATGCTTTGGGCGGCGATGTGATAGTAGGCATCCGAGCAGTACGTCTTCGCAATGGACGACGCGAGTGCTCGGTCCTCCGAATTCGCCCCCACGGCCCCGCAGGCGTAGTACGCGGCCGACCTGGCGGACTCGAGCTCGACGAGCATGTCGGCGAGCTGATGCTTGATGGCCTGGAAAGAGCCGATAGGGCGTCCGAACTGCCGACGCATTTTGGCGTATTCGACAGTCGACTCGAGGACGTGAGCCGCGCCGCCGACCTGTTCGGCAGCCAGGGCCGCGGCCCCGATGTCGAGAACCTCGGCGACGATGTCCCACCCTCGTCCGTCCTCTCCCAGGAGGGAGGCCGGTGCACCGTTCAGGGTGACGGTGGCGAGATTTCGCGTCCGGTCGAGAGTCGACAGCGGTTCCGTCGTGACGCCTTCGGTGTGTGCGTCGACCGTGAACAGGGAGAGGCCGCGCTCGGTACGGGCGGCGACGATCAGGAGATCTGCATCCGCTCCGTCGAGTACATACGATTTGACGCCGGTGATGCGATAGGAACCCTCGTGGAGCTCGGCGCGCACATGGACGTTCTCCTCCGAAGCCGTCTCGTTGCCTTCGGTGACGGCCAGGGTCGCGATCGTCTCCCCGGCGGCGATTCCGGGGAGGTACCGGCTGGCAGTCTCGGGATCTTCGGCGAGCAGCAGTGCGTATGTCGCCAGCACGCACGTCGACAGCAGGGGTGCGCACAGGAGGGAACGGCCGCTTTCCTCCAGGACGATCGCAAGTTCGGCGAAACCGAAGCCCGCGCCACCGTATTCCTCGGGGATGGCAAGTGCTTGGACACCGACCTGCTCGGCCATCAGTTTCCACGACGTGACGTCGAAACCGCTGGTCTGGTCCAGGAAGGAGCGGACGTGCTCCTCGGACGAATGGGTGTCGAACAGCCGCCGCACCACGGAGCGCAGCTCGTCCTGTTCGGGAGTTGAGGTCAACATTGCTCTCCTAGGTCGGGAGACGTCTTCATAAAGAGTATAATAAGCTAACCGATTAAACAACGGGAGTCGGTGCGGGTGGGGGGCCGGGCGCCGCATGCCGAGCATGTTCCGAGGCTTGGCGTGCCGGTGCAAATAGAGTACAAATAACTAACTAATTAGCTGAGATGACGACGCAATGACGAAGCGTCCGCAACTATCAGGAGGCGATATGGGCTTGCACGACGATCGGATCGTGATCGTGACCGGTGCCGGGCAGGGCATCGGCCGCGAGCATGCACTGGAATTTGCGCGACAGGGTGCGAAGGTCGTAGTCAACGACCTCGGCTCGACCGACGACACCGTTGCGGAGATCAAGGCCATGGGCGGCGAAGCGGTCGCCAGCAACGACGACGTGTCCGACTGGGACGCTGCCGGCAGGCTTGTCGCATCGGCGGTCGACACCTTCGGTGACCTCCACGTACTGGTGAACAATGCGGGCATCCTCCGGGACAAGATGTTCGTCAACATGGACGTGGGTATGTGGGACGACGTCATGCGCGTGCACCTGCGGGGAACGTTCTGCCCCACCCGTCACGCAGTGGATTACTGGCGGTCGAAGCACAAGGCCGGCGAACCTGTTTCGCATCCTCGCATCGTCAACACGTCCTCACCGTCCGGCCTCTACGGAAACGTCGGCCAGTCGAACTACGGCGCGGCCAAGGCCGCCATCGCTGCCTTCACCGTCATCCTCGCGGACGAACTGTCGCGTCTGGGCGTCACGGTGAACGCGATCGCGCCCAGTGCGCTCACGCAGATGACGGCCGGTCTCGACGCCTACGTCGCGAAGCTCGAGGAGATCAAGGAGAAGACCGGATTCGACTACGGCTCACCGGCCAATATCGCTCCTCCGGTCGTCTGGCTGGCCTCGCCCGAAGCCTCGCAGATCACGGGACGGGTCTTCAACGTCAAGGGCGGGCGCATCGGGGTCGCGGAGACCTGGGTGGCCGGACCTTCCGAGGAGAAGTACGCGAAGTGGGATCCGGCCGAACTCGGTGAGGTGATTCCTCGTCTCGTCGCGGAGGCCCGGCCCAACTCCGACGGTTCGGGACAACCACGCCAGGGGGCGTGATGGCACCGGTCAACGGAATCAGTGTCGAACGGCGCGACTCGGTAGCCGTCGTCTGGCTCGACCGACCGGACCGCGGGAACGGATTCATCTCGGATATGCAGGTCGAGCTGCACGAGCAGCTGGCTGCCCTAGATGCCGACGACGAGGTCCGAGCGATCGTGGTCACCGGGCGCGGCCGGTTCTTCTCCACCGGCGCTGATATGGAACCAGGTGGAGCGAACTTCGCCTTCGACGCCGAACAGACCGCGCGCGCTCGAAAGATGATGCGCGATCGTCCTCGGCCCTGGAAGCTGAGAACTCCTGTCATCGCGGCGATGAACGGATCGGCGGTGGGACTGGGGCTGACCTTCGCCCTCCAATGGGACATCCGGGTGGTCAACGAAAGCGCCAAGTACGGGTTCGTGTTCACACGCCGCGGACTGATTCCCGAACAGAACTCACTGTGGTTGCTCCCGAAACTCGTCGGGCTTGCCACCGCGGTCGAACTGCTCCTGACCGGGCGATTGTTCAGCGGCGCGGAAGCGCGGGAACTCGGAATCGCCGCGCGGGCTGTTCCTGGTGACCAGGTGCTCGATACCGCATTGTCGATTGCGAACGAAATTGCCGACAACACCAGTGCGGCCGCCGTCGGCCTGACGAAGGAACTGGTGTACTCGCTGCTCGAGGAGGCCGACCGGGAGGCGGCCTTCCATCTCGAATGGGAGAACTTCCGGGCGATCGGACGAGAGTCGGACGCGACAGAGGGGGTCGCGGCATTCATCGAGAAGAGACCCCCCCAATTCACACTCGACAAGCGCTACGCGGTGGACGTCGCGGCATCGAGCGAATGGGAGGGATGACGGTGTCGAACAACGAACCGGTTCTCTACGAAGTGGACGATGACGGGGTCCTGGTGCTCACGCTCAACCGGCCCGAGCGCAAGAATCTGTGGTCGCTGGAGATGGAGACGGCGTTCTACTCGGCGCTCGACCGGGCTGCCGAAGATCAGGATGTTCGTGTCATCGTGGTGACCGGCGCCGGATCCACGTTCTGTCCTGGCCTGGATCCTGGCGTGCTGGACGGGATCAAGGGGGGATCGACCTATGCGACGAACCGGCTGCCGCAGACGTATGCCACCACGATCCCCAAGATGATCATCGGCGCCATCAACGGCTCCTGCGCCGGAATCGGGTTGGCCCAGGCCTTGTGCTTCGACTTCCGATTCGCTGCCCGTGGCGCGAAGTTCACGACTGCATTCTCGAAGCGGGGACTGCCGGCCGAGGACGCATCTGCGTGGATCCTCAGCCGGCTTGCCGGGCCGGCTCACGCGATGGACCTGGTGGTGTCCGGCCGGGTGTTCCAGGCCGAGGAAGCGCTGGATCTCGGTGTGGTGCAACGCCTCAGCGAACCGGGATCGGTGCTCGAGGATGCGGTCGAGTATGCGCGTTCCATCGCAGCGAATGTGTCGCCGGTATCGATGGCGATGATGAAGTCGCAGGTGTGGCGCGACACCGAGTCGACGATGGAGCAGGCCAGGATAAGGGCTCAGTACCTCCTGACACTGGCGAAGGGACGCCCGGACTTCCGCGAGGGTGTAGATGCACTGATCGAGAAGCGCAATCCCCGATTCGACCCGTACACTCCGACCGTGTTCTGAGCTGCTGTTCCAGGATCCAGTACAACGTCACGTCAATGGCCGGCCCACCCTTTCGGTGCGGACCGGCCATTGACGTGATTGCTCGTCAGCGGGGTGCGAAGCGTTGTGCTCCATCGAGCCGCACAACCTCACCGTTGATGTAGCCGTTGGTCAGCAGCGTCAGGGCGAGATCTGCGAATTCTTCCGGCTTGCCGAGTCGCTTCGGGAAGGGCACATTCGCGCAGAACTTCTGGAGTGCTTCCTCTCCGACGGATTCCATCATCGCCGTGTGCATCGTTCCCGGAGCGATCGTGTTGAGTCGGATACCCACCGAGCTCAGGTCGCGTGCGCCGGCGATCGTCAGGCCGATGACACCGGCCTTTGCGGCAGCGTACGCGCTCTGGCCGATCTGCCCCTCGTAACCGGCGATCGACGCGGTCTGCACGATCGCTCCACGTTCGCCGTCTGCATTCGGTTCGTTCTTGGCGATCTCGGCGCTCACGAGTCGCAGCACGTTGTAGGTGCCGGTGAGGTACAGGTCGAGTGTCTTGGCGAATCCTTCGAGGCTCGCCGGGCTGCCGTCGCGGTTGACGATTCGCTCGGCGACGCCCCATCCGCCGTGGGTGATCACCGCGTACCGGAGCGTGCCGAGCCGGCTTGCCGTTTCGATCGTGGCCGCAACGCTGTCCGAGTCGGTCACGTCGGTGCGGGAGTACACGACCGAATAGCCGAGTTCGTCTGCGAGCAACTTGGCTTTATCGTCCGCAAGGTCGGCGATGACGACCGACGCGCCGGCAGCGTGCAGCCCGCGAACCACGGCCTCACCCAAACCGCCCGCGCCGCCGGTGACGATGGCGGATGTTCCACTCAGGTTGGTGGGGGACATATGTGTTCTCCTGTCGATCGCCGAAGGGGAAGGTTTACCGATGGGTGAACCACCCAAGACTTAATAGATTAATCATTTAACGTGTTTACGGCGAACTCGTCAAGGATGTGGGTGCGGGTCGGGCAACGCCGTGTTCCGGTGTCGGCGCGATGAAGGGTCCGATCAGGACGGTTCGGGTGCTGCCCAGGACTTCATCTGGGCGATCAGATCGCGAAGCTCGTCGGTCGAAGGTGACGATCGATTCGGGTGCTGGAAGGTGCAGGACAGCAGCGCTCCGAAGAACGCTCGAACGAGCCAGGTCACTTCGCCTTCGCGGATCTGGCCCGCTTTCTGGGCGGCTCGAAGTGCGGCAGCGAGAGCGCGTGACCGCGGTTCCAGGACATGTCGTTGCAGGAGGGAATACGCCTCGGGGTGCTTGCCGGCATCGGCGGTGAGGCGCAGTTGGAGTTCGAGGGTGTCGGACCGAAGGCCGTCGACGAACATCGCTCCCAGGGTGAACAGGTCACTCTCCAGATCTCCGGTGGGTTCGAACTCGACCAGATCGATTGCACCGATCGCTGCGAGAAGAAGCTCGTCGGAGTTCTGCCACCGGGCGGTGATGGTCTTTCTGGAGACCTCGGCACGCCGTGCGACCTGGCGGATGCTGAAGTCTGCTGCTCCGACCGTCGCGATCTCTTCCCGCGCGGCTTCGAGAATTCGGACTGTGAGGGACTCGTCTCGGCGGCGCCCGGGGCGCTTGGGATTCGACGTTGCGGGCGTGCTCACAATCCTGAGCATGGCACCTGTTGACATCAGAACCAAAGCGGGCCAGCATTAGGGTACCAACATGGCCCCCTAATTCCAGGAGTCTTCCGGTGAGTTCTTGCCCCGCTTTCGACCCCCTCTCTTCCGAGGTCCTCGAGGACCCCTTCACGGCGTATGCCGAAACGCGTGGGGCATGCCCGATTCCGCACGTCGCGGATCACGACCCCGGCTTCTTCGTCGCTCTCCGATACGCGGATGTGGTTCGTATCGTGACCGACCAGTCCGAATGGACCGCGAAGTACGGCATCGGACCGCGGTTCCAGCGGGGCGTCGGGTTCAACACCGACGGTCCGGAGCACATGAAATTCCGTCGCGCAGTGATGGCAGGCCTGGGCGTCAAGCAGGTGAAAGCGCTCGAACCGGTCATCAGGGAACTGGCCGACGATCTGCTCGCCCGGATGGAAGCCCACGGGCCGGGTGACTTCCACGAACTGTTCGCAGGGCCGCTGCCCGTCTTCGTGGCCGCTCGCCTCCTCGGAATCGAAGGCGACGTGGGGCGCTTCAAGGACCTTTCAGACGCGCTGATGGCGGAAGGGATGAACAGCACTGATCCTGCCGAATTCCTTCGGATCCTCGAAGAACTCGACGCCTACTGGGAGGGGCAGCTCGCATCGCGCAAGGAAGCACTCGCGAAGGTCGAGAACCCCGGACCTGAGCACCTTGGCGATGTTGTGCCGGACGACCTCATGTCCATGCTGCTCGTGATTCGCGGGGAGGACGGACGGCAGCTCACGGACTACGAGGTGTCGAACTCCTTGATGAACCTTCTCCTCGCAGGCAACGAGACCACGATCTCGTTGCTCACCAACGTGGTCTGGCGATTGCTGGAGAAGCCCGAACGGTGGGCCGCTGTTGTCGCGGACAGGGATCTGGTCGACGTTGCGATCGAGGAAAGCCTGCGTTTCGACTCGCCGGTGCTCGGGATGTTCCGAACGAGCGTGCAGCAGACGGAATTGAGCGGGACGGAAATTCCGGAGAAGACCCGGATCATGGTCACCTACGGAGCAGCGAACCGCGATCCCGAAATGTTCTCCGAGCCCGACGAATTCCGTCTTGACCGCCCGCGGGACGAACTGCGGCGTCACATCGCCTTCGGTAAGGGCGCACATGCGTGCCCCGGCGCAGCGCTGTCACGGCTGGAAGCGCGGATCGCTCTGAACGCACTTCTCGACAAGTTCGAGGGATTGCGATTGGACGGCGAATCGCAGCGCATCGAACCGTTCAATTTCTGGGGACGCAAGAGCCTCCCCGTTACCTGGTAGAGCAGACAAGGACTGAAGATGATGAGTCTGCGATGTGACGCTGTCTCGCAGTCGGATATCGGGCAGGTACTGCTGTGGCTTATGTAATCACCCAGGCGTGTTGTAACGACGTCTCGTGTGTCGAGGTCTGCCCGGTCAACTGTATTCACCCGACGCCCGATGAAGCTCCTTTCGCGACGACGGAGATGCTGTACATCGATCCGGACACGTGCATCGACTGCGGAGCATGCGTCGACGAGTGCCCGGTCGACGCGATCGCCGCCGACAACGAACTGACCCCGGCGCAGGAGCCGTACCTCGAGATCAACGCCGAGTACTACCGGCGATACCCGATCGGGCCGGACTGGCCCGAACTGCGCACACGCCGCAAGCTGCCCGCCGAGCTGGGCACCCTGCGGGTCGCGATCGTCGGATCCGGCCCGGCCGCGTGCTACGCGGCGATGGATCTGGTGACGCACTCGGCGGTGCAGGTCGACATCTTCGATCGCCTGCCCACCCCCTACGGGCTGGTCCGTGCCGGGGTGGCTCCGGATCATCAGAGCACCAAGGGTGTCGGCGATGTGTTCCGCAGCGCCATCGGCCACAAGAACACCCAGTGCTATTTCAACGTCGAGGTCGGCACCCACATCACCCACGAGGAGTTGCTGGCGCATCATCACGCGGTGATCTACGCCGTCGGCGCCGCGGGCGACCGCACGCTGAACATCCCCGGTGAGGACCTGGCCGGCTCGCACGCCGCGACCGAGTTCGTGGCCTGGTACAACGGGCACCCGGATTTCGCCGATCGCACCTTCGACCTGTCGGCCGAGCGGGCGGTGATCATCGGCAACGGCAACGTCGCCCTGGACGTGGCGCGGGCGCTGGTGATGGATCCGGAGGAGCTGGCCCGCACCGACATCGCCGAGCACGCCCTCGAGGCGCTGCGGAAGTCGAACATTCGCGAGGTGGTGGTGGTGGGACGGCGCGGCCCGGCGCAGGCCGCCTACACCAATCCGGAGCTGCTGGCGCTCGGTTCGCTGGCGGGGGTGGATGTGGTCGTCGACCCGGCCGAGGTGCAACTCGATCCGGTCAGCCGCGCACTGATCGACGATCCGGAGGTCGAACCGCGCCTGGCTCTGAAGGTGCGGCAGGTCGAGGGCTTCGCGCAGAACACCCCCGGTGAGGGCACCAAGCGGATCGTGCTGCGGTTTCTCGCGTCGCCGGTGGAGATCTCCGGCGACGGGGTCGTCGAGTCGATCACGCTCGAACGCACCGAACTCGTCGAGACGGGCGGCCGGCTCGAGGCCCGCCCGACCGGGCAGACCGAGACCCTCGAGGCGGGATTGGTGCTGCGGTCGATCGGCTACCGCGGGACCGCGCCGGCGAGCCTGCCCTTCGACGAGCGGCGCGGGGTCATCCCCAACGACGGCGGTCGCGTGATCGATCCCGAGACCGGAGCGCCGGTGCCCGGCGTCTACACCGCGGGCTGGATCAAGCGTGGCCCGAGCGGGGTGATCGGCACCAACAAGCAGTGCTCGGCGGAAACCGTCGAAAAGATCCTCGACGATTTCGTCGCGGGCCGGTTGCCCGAGCCGGTCGCGGATCGGGAGAAGTTGGCGGCGCTGGTCGCCGAGCGGCGCCCGGAGCACATCGACTACCGGGGCTGGTTGCAGATCGACAAGCAGGAAAAGGCCCGCGGTTCGGCGGCGGGACGCTCACGCCTGAAGTTCGTCTCGATCGAGGACATGCTCGCAGCCTCGAGGTCGGCGATGGACGGCAGCGCGTAGGGAGACGCCGACCGTCCGGCTGTATTACCGCAAGGGAAGGGTGACCGCGACTGCGGTCACCCTTCCCTTGAACTGTCCTGTGTGAGGTGGAGGCTCCCGATCCAAAGAGAATGCTGGTATGCCTGCACCGAGGAAGTACGACGCGGAGACTCAGGAGCGTGCGGTCCGGATGTATCGGGACCGAATCGCCAAACACGGAGGCTTGATGGCGGTCGGTGGTTCGCGTGCTGCTCGAGCACGGTGGGTGGACGAACGTCGCCTGCCCACCGTGTCTGAGCAGGTCAACTCGTGCGAAGAACGATTCCTTGTGCGTTGAAGAACAATCCGCCTGGAGTCACCAGGACGGAAGCGGCGTGGGGCACCTGACGGTCCCCGGATTCACCGCGAAGTTGCAGCACCGCTTCGTGTAGGTGGCCGGCGCCCTGGGTTCCGCCTTCGGAAAGGCTGCCGCCGTGTGGATTGATCGGTACCTTGCCGTCGATCATGACTCGGCCCCGACTGTCGTCCCAGTGCTCACGCAGGAAGTCGCCGCCCTCACCGGGCTTGCAGAATCCATAGGATTCCAGGCAGTGCAGCGTGATCAGGGAGAATCCGTCGTAGGGGAACAGTACGTCGAAATCATTTGTCCCGAGGTCACTGCGATTGAGAAGAGCATCGGCGGAGACGGTCTGGCCGGTGCGGTCGAAGCTCGCGGTGAGGTGTTCCTCCGGATGGTCCGTCAATCCCATCGACAGGGCGTGGATGAGAACGGGGCGATTCGGGGCGTCGGTGGCACTCTCTGCTGTGGTGACGACGAATGCGTCGGCGCCGTCGATCGGAACGTCCATGTCGTAGATGCACAACGGTTCACGGATCATCCGGCCTTCGAGGTAACCGTCCATCGTCAGGGGGGCGCTCATGACCGCGTTGGGATTGTCTGCGGCGTTCGCGCGCCCGTTGAGTGCGACCAGCCCGAAGTCCTGTCGCGTGCGGTTGTAGGTGGCAAGGTAGCGCTCCGCCCAGGCCGCATAACCGATGGGGCCGAACATGCCGTACGGCTCGGCTTCGGTGTGGCCGTCTCCGAACATTGCCCGTCCATCGGCCAGACCGACGGCGGCCCGTTCGCGGAACGGTCCGCGACCGAGTCGGTACACGGAGTGGTAGACCAGGACCGCGTTGGCGGTTCCCGACCACACGGCGTTCACGGCGGCGGTGAGGTGGTTACCGATCGGTGGTCTCGCGGTGGTCCAATAGGTGACGCTGGGTAGCCCGAGGGCTGATGCCACGATCGCGGGATCGATGCCACCGGTGTGGAGCCCACCACCGACTACGCCGTCGATCTGATCCGCGGTCAGCCCGGCATCTTTGATGGCGCGGGTGGCTGCCTCCAGAACCATGGTCAGTTCGGTGACGTTTCGGTCGCGGGTATAGGGGGAGCGTCCGAGTCCGGTGATGGCGACGCGATCCTTCATCGGATTACGTTGCGGAAGCACATTCATCGGGCGTTCTCCTTCTCCGTGACCGTACGGAATGCGGGCCACGGTGCGCCGTCACGCTCGATCCACGTGAGTTCCACGGGCTGTCCGATTCGCTGCGTGGTTTCCGGTGAGTCGACCAGCGGAGCCACGATCCGCAGGCCCGGCTGTTCCGTCAGGTCGATCGCGGCGAGCGGCCAGGGGGTGGTGTAGTCCACCACGGGCGGACCTTGATGCAGCCGGGTCAGCAGGTGAATGGTTCCGCTTCCCTGTACCGGGCGGACTACGACCTCACTCGACCAGCAGGACGGACAGATCGGCCGTAACGGGGTGTGCCACTGTTCGCACTCTGGGCACCAACCGGCGCGCAGTTCGTGTAACAGCAGACCCCGGTAGTACTCGATATTGATCTGATCCAGCCGGATCCGCGGAAAGCGTTTGAAGACATCTTCCGTTGTAGGGCTTTCGCCGGTGCCGTCGATGAGCCTGCCGGAGTCGTCGGCTGGTGTGGGTGCAGCGGCCATTCGTGCTCCTGATTCTCGTTGAACGTGTTATGGGGGTCGCTCGATGTGCGAACGCGGTGCCGATCACCGCTGCTGCCGCCAGCAGATCAGGCGCGGACGTTGTCCCCACCCGGGTAGCCTCCACCACCGAACATCGCGTCCAGCGTCCCGTAGTCCTTGCCGCCGTCGCGCTTGGGTATCTCGCTGACGAACTCCACCGTGCGGGGCTTTTTGTAGGAGGCGATGCGTTCGCGGCAATGCTCGATGAGTTCCTCTGTGGTGACCCGCGCACCGTCCACCAAAGCCACGACTGCCTTGACGGCCTGGGTGAACTGCGGATCCGGTACGCCGATCAGAGCAGCTTCGCGTACTGCCGGGTGCTGCTCGAGGCAGTTCTCGACCTCGGCGGGGTAGATGTTCTCGGCCGCAGACTTGATCATCCTGGTCATGGTTCCGAGGAAATGGATGGTGCCGTCCGGCTCGCGTCTTCCCAGATCGGTTGTGTGCCACCACCCGTCGCGCATTCGCTGTGCATTGATCTCCGGGCGGTTCCAGTAACCTGCGTGCACGACGTCACCCGCGACCACGATCTCGCCGGCTTGGCCGATCGGCTGCTCGTTGCCCTCGGTATCCACGATGCGGACGCGGACCAGGGGCGAGGGGCGACCCGAGTTGCCTCGGCCACGTCCACCGTGGCCGTTGACCACCGCGAGTCCGCTGACTTCGGTTTGCCCGAATCCGCCAGGGGCAGAACCCCACGGGGTGGTGTCCTGCTCCAGCAGGCCGTTCCACAGCGGGGTGAACGCTCCGCCGCGCAGCCGCGACACGTCGTGCTTATCCGCGTCGTAGAGCTGCGTCATCTGCATGATGGTCGGGGGCATAAGGAAGGCGGAGGTCACACCCTCCCGGGTGATGGTCTCGAGCAGCGCTTTGGCGTCAACCCGGCGTACGAAGACATTGGTACCGCCCTGTAGATAGACCGCCATCGCGTCCCACTGGAAGTTACCGATGTGGAACAAGGGCCCGGAGTTGAGGAATACCGAGTCCGAGTTCGATCGCGTCAGGTAGGACGCCTCGTGCGCCATCGCGAGCAGATTGCGGTGGGTCAGCATGGAACCGTTCGGTTTGCCCCCGATCGCCGCGGTGTAGATCACCAGCAGTGGTAGATCGACATCCACCGGGCCCCACCGGTCCTCGGTGCTCTGAGCGGCGAGCGCATTTTCGTAACTATCCTGATCGTCGGTGTCGTGCTGCCACCAGACCGGATCACGTGTGGTCAGCTTGGCGGCGCCTCGCACTGCCTCTCCGATCTCCTCCTCCTGCCATACGACGACCTTCGGATCGAAATCGTCGATCACGAACGCGAATTCCTCATCCGACTGTCGCCAGTTCGCCGGACACACCATCGCGCCGAGTTTCGCGCAGGCACCGAGAAGTTCGAATACGCGGAAGGAGGTCTGCCCGAGCCACAGCACACGATCTCCCTCGGCCACGCCGGCGGACTGCAGCGCGTGCGCTGTCCGGTTGACGCGGTCATCGAATTCGGGCCAGGTCAGCCGGTACTGGTCGTCCACGATGGCGATACCGGAGGGGTAACTGCGTCTGTGCTCGCGTGAGATGTCGCCCAACGTGGTGTGGGTCATGGTCTTCTCCTCATTTGGGTAGGCGAAAGCCGTAGTTCTGGATGCCATGTGGGCCGAATACTCGCAAGACGAAGTCGTGCATCCGAACGACGAGATCGTCTTCCACGCTCTGTCCTGCGCTGCCTCCGGCCAGGAAGCCTCGGATCAGATTCCCGATGAACATCGCCGCTTGAAGGGGATCGCCATCGAAGAGTTCGCCCTTGTTCATGCCTCTCTGGATGATCTCGGACAAGTATCGATCGCCGGTTTTCGTAGAGCGGGACGACCTGTTCCGGTAGAAGCTCCAACAGGGCCTGATGAGGAACATGAGGGCCCGTTGAGCACGACGATGGTGGTAAAGGATTCCGATGTTGTAGCGCAACCAGGTTTCCAGTTGCTCCGCGAACGGCGCGTCGGTGTCGATACGGTCTCGACGCCGACTTTCGACGAGCTGGAATTCACCTTTCAATAGGGCTAGGAGTAGATGCGCATTGCTGGGAAATCGCCGATAGAAGTTGCTTGCCGAGGGGCTCGACGCAGCCAGAACCTGCCGTACTTTCAGGGGAACGGAAGTGGGAGCGTTCGAGTGCCCACCACGCGGCATCGAGAATGGCGCAGCTTTCGGGATCGCGGTTCGGCTGCGGAGATCGCACGTGGTGGCGGACAGCTGCACTTCGAACTCCTGCTCGTCAAGCACGCTTGCTAGTCAATTAACTTAATAATTCTACTGGATGATGGTGAGGTGTGTGCGAGTACTGATCGGAACGCCGGTGCCGGCGGAGGACGCAGCGGGCGGGAATGGCGAGTTGAACACTCGGGTCGTCAAACTGTCCGAACTGCTCGGTATCCGGCGCAGAAGAGGACGAAATCTGCCGAACCAGGCATGTCGTCGTTCGTCGGTCGGTTCTCTCGGGCGAGGATCTGACCGGTGTCGTGGTGCTACTGATATTTCGTACTTGCGCCGAGTGGCCGTCAGCGACCTTCGGGGGAGTTCTCGGTGACTCTGGCGCGTAGGCCGTCGATGAGGGTCTCGATACCAAAGGTGTAGTAGTCGGCGCCGCGCAGCCCGGTCAGGTGCGGCATCACTTGCGCGAGAGCAGGTGGTAGGTCGGTTGTATCGCGGGGGACTTCGGCCAGAGCGACTTGGTATCGACCGAAGAGATAGGTGTGGATCATGGCGTACGACAACAACACCTGCGGCTCTCGCAGTCCGGCGCTGAGCAGGATGGCCATGAAGGCGTCAACCAGTCGGCGATCGGAATGAAGCATGCGCTGAAGCAGAAATCCGGCGATTCCGGGGTTTCGTCGCAACTGAGAATCGATGCCGTCGATCAGCATCCGTAACCGGCAGTCCCATGGCCCGGCGGACTCGTCCGGGACTTGAACGTCGACCAGCGTGCGCTGGGCAACCAGATCGAGCAACTCCTGCTTGTCGGCGACGTACGAATACGCCGCCATCTGGGAGCGGCCGAGCCGCTGGGAGAGCCGTCGCATCGAGAGCGCATCCAGCCCCTGCGACCTGATGATCTCGAGGGCAGCGTCGACGATCTGGTCTTCCGTCAACGAAGGCGGACGACCCCGGGCTTTTCGAGACAGAGTTTCCGGATGGTCGTTCGAGCCCACGCCGGGGATCATACTCGTACGCCCGTCCGCGAGGTTCCCGGGGAAGCTGCCTGGTGGGTCACACTCCCAGCCGCTCCAGTAGCCGCTCGTGTGCCAGTGCGGGGCCGCCGAGGAGAAGGTCGGTGTAGCGTGCGCGGGCGGCAATGGCGCTGACGACGGTGTTGTCGAGATCGGCAGCCACCGAGGGGAGTCGCAGGATCACCTGACGGACGGCGTTGGAGCAGCCGATATGCGCCATCGCCGCGGCCACGGAGGTAGCATTCGGGTCGTCTCCGCCCTGGAGCTTCACGGCGCGGTACCACAGGGCTGTCGAGCACGTCCGGAGCAATTCCAGTTCGGCCAGCTTGCGTGTGTATCCGCGCCAGGACTCGCTGTCCGTGGTTGCCGGCGGGACGTCCGACAGGCACTTCAGGGCTCGGTCCACGATGCCCATCTGCTCGGCTGCAAGCACAGTCGCCGCCCTGTCCACTGTGCGATTCATGATCAACCCTCCCGCGCCGTCGCGGCCGACCAGGGTGGCGGGCGTGTCGTCGAATCCGACCCGTGCAAGGGGGCGGGTCGGGTCGATGGAGTCGAGCGGCTCGATCGTGACGCCGGGGGCACCTCGTTCGACGAGGTACAGCGAGGGTCCGCCGATATTGCGGGCAATCACGAAGAGGATGGCCGTGGTAGTGGCGCTAGGGACATACCACTTCTCGCCGGTAAGCCGCCAACCGCCGTCGACGGCCTTGGCTCGGGTCCGCACGAGTGCCGGATCCCAGGAACCCGTCTTTTCCGCCGCTGCCAATGTGGAGCGGTCTACGTCGATGCGGTGGTCGATCGGGGAGCCCGCGATGGTGTATGCCTGGGCACCGAGTCCTGCGGCCGCGAAATAGTCGTGGTCGGAGAGCGTGTAGCCGGCGGAGTAGCCCACCCGGGCCAGGTTCGCCGCTGATCCGCCGAACGCTTTTTCTTCCCACCTGTCCTCCGGCAGGATGGTCGACAGGGATTCGTTGCGCTCGATCACCTGGCCGGTGACATCGACGGCGAGGACGTCCAAAGCGCGAGAAGCATCGGCGGTCAGTGCGCCGGTTGCTTCCACGAGTGGCAGAAGCGATTCCCGGAAATCGTTGTCGGCATCGACGAGCAATCGCGGGCCGAGGACCTCGGCGACGAACTCGCCGGTGGCCGCGAGCACTCTGGACTCGGCTGCTTGCAGGACGGGGGCTGGGCAACCGACTTCGCCGAGTCTCAACTCGCGTACCGCAGTAAGTCCGGTGACCAATTCGCTGAGCGTGCGCCGTAGTGCTCGATCGTCCCAGGTCCACGTGGACCGCATCAACGCGGACAGGGTCTCTTCGTTGAGATTTTCCAGGTACTTGTCGCGCTGTTCGCGAGTAAGTGCCTTGCTACCGACTGTCGGTTCCATCGCGCCTCCCGGGCATCTCGTACGTTCTCCTCTTCACAGGATGACGCAATTTCGTTACAGTGTAAAGCATGTGGCGGGGCGAGGTTTGCGGCGATGCGCCACGATGTCATTCGATCCGAGGAGGAACTCATGACCAAGGCGATTTCAACAGTTCAGGATCAGCAGGAAGAGGAGAAGATCTGGGCCAATTCCGGAGACTCCCACCTGATGGAGCCGGAGGATCTGTGGACCGCCCGGCTATCCAAGCGTCTGGCGGACCGCGCGCCGCGCTCCGAGCGCGGTGAGAAGTACGAGATCGTCTATATCGACGGAATGCAGATCGACCGGCAGTTGAACGACTTCATGGATGCCATGCGTCCGCCGGGATTCAAGGACCTGAACATTCGTCTGCAGGATTTGGACCGGGAGGGCGTGCGCAACCAGCTTGCGTTTCCGTCCATGGGCTTCTGGGTCAACAATATTCGTGATCCCGAACTGGAGGTCGCGGTCGCCCGTGCCTGGAACGACTGGGCGATGGAAGACATCATGGGCAAGCAGGATCGGATCTTCGCCCCCGCCATCGTGCCTCTGCAGAAGGTGGAGGACGCGGTGGCCGAAGCCGAGCGCGCTGCCGAGATGGGGTTCCGAGCCCTTTATTTCCCGTGTGGGATCGATGACGACCGGGCGTGGGGCCTCGACATCTGGGAGCCATTGTGGACCGCGGCGGAGGAACTGAAGCTTCCGCTGTGCTGGCACATCGGTACCGGTGCGGCCAACGTCGTCTACCGTGGCCCGGGAGGCGCGGTGGTCAATTACATGGAGACCACCTACCCGGGAATGCGGGTGATCACGCATCTGGTGGCGGGCGGTGCACTGGATCGGCACCCTGATCTGAAGGTTCTCGTGGCAGAAGGTGGCGCCGGCTGGGTGCCTGCCATCGGGGACCGGATGGACGAGGGTTACCGCCAGCACGGAATGTTCGTGCGACCGAGGCTTTCGCGACTGCCCAGCGAGATCATCCGCCAGCAGGTGTACGCCTCTTTCCAGCACGACATCAGCGCAGTGCAGGTCATCGAGGACACGAACTACAACAATGTGCTGTGGGGGGATGACTACCCGCACCTCGAGGGTACCTATGGACACACCCAGGAGACGTTGCGCACCGTCTTCGACGGCGTCGACACGAAGATTCGGGACCGGGTGCTGCACGGTGCCTTCGAAGAGCTCTTCCCGTCAGTCTGAGGCGAACATCAACACCGCGGGCGCCTTCCCCGGCGCCCGCGGTGTTGATGTCGTGCGTAGTGCACATTCCCATCTATTCTCATAGATCCGGCTGGAGTCCGGACCTCTCCGCCGAAAGGATCTTCAATGACCGACACCGGACACGACGACCTCGCTCAGGACGCGGTTCCCACTGCGGCGGTCAGTGCCGACCCGTCATCGCCGCTGTACGCCCCCGAATCACCGGAGGGCATGCGGTTGTGTCACGGGTGCCGGCGGTTGAACCGATGTCGCTTGGGCATCGAAAACGAGCGCCTCGACGATGATGGCGTGGTGGTGAGCCGAGTGGTGTGCGGTCCTGAGGAAGAAGGCGGCCCCCAGGTGGCCCACGGGGGCTGGACGGCGGGCGTGATGGACGAACTGGTCGGCCATACGCTGATGATGAACAACGAGTTCGGCGTTACCGGAACGCTCATTGTCAAGTTTGTACGACCGGTACCGATCGAATGGGCGCTGATCGGTCGCGCCTGGATCGTTGGACGAGAGAAGCGCAAGGTGTTCGTCCGGGCAACGCTCGAGTTGGAGACCTCCGGGGCGATAGTCGCCGAGGCAGATGCAGTAATGATCAAGCGACCCGAGACGCATTTCGAATTACACTATGCATGGCTGGAAGGCCAGCGCAGCTCGTCCATCTAGAGCGCGACGTTCCGCGCCGCTTCCGTTCGAACTGTTCGCATTCGGTCACGGCAATCGAAGATCGGTGTCGACCTACCTTATAGAAGCGTCGCCTTGCCGGTCTGTAGGCGCTCGAGTGTCGGACTCGCATCCGACCGCGGTGCAGATTCCGCACGCGCCGGGTGACGGTTGCCGTCGACTCGACCGGCAACAGTCGGCTCACTCGATGCGTGAGGATGATCCGGCAGGGCTGCGCGTCCGGAAGAACCTGCGGGCGACGGAGTCGGTGCCGGGTACTCCTGCGCCGCCCTGTGCATGCACTCCCGCCGGCAGTCTTTGACGACCTGGAACAACGTTCCTTGTTCCGGTATATACAGGTAGATATTTATGCCGATAGACTGTGCTGCAGATCATACGGATCATTCGGTGTGTCCCTTACTACACCGACTTTGTTCTGACCTCGGCGATGGAGGAGACCGTGACAATCACCGGGCGGGAAGACCCCCGCGAGAAGCTCGACGGCGAGCTCTGCGACTTCTTGGAACCAGAAGTAGAGACCGCCCCCCGGGAGGTCATCGAAGCCAGTCAAGAGGCCGCAGTGCTGGAGCTGGTCCGGTTCGCATGGGACAACTCCCCGCTTTATCGCGAGCACTGGAGCGCGGCGGGGATTTCACCCGATGACATTCGTACCCTCGCGGACTTCACCACCAAGATTCCAACCCTTACCAAGGCTGATATCCAGGCCTACCGGGCACGCACCGGCGACCCTTACGGCGGCTTGCTGTGCGTGGATTCGAAGGATCTGACCTCGGTGACCACGACGTCGGGTACCACCTCAGCACCCGAATTGCTGCCGGAGATCTGGAGTGATGCTCCGCCGTTGGCTGCTGCCAGCACCCGTGATCTCTATGCGCACGGACTACGCCCGGGCGACAGGGTGATCGTTCCAGTAGGCACGTTCCGCAATTATTGGGACGATTTCTACACAACCCTCGGGTTGACACCGGTGTTCGTAGACAGCTGGCTAGGGCAGGGGGAGTCCCTGCTGCGCGCGATCTGCGAGCACAAGGTGGCCTACATGCAGGTGCATCTGCCGGCGATCATGGAGTTCGAGAAGCTCGAGGAGAAGTACGACCTGCGGGAAGCATTCGCCTCGATCAAATTCTGCGCCTTCGCCGGACAGCCCATGGGCGAGGCGCTCAAGCGCAAGGTCACCGAGGACTGGGGTGTCCGGATCGTCGCCTACACCAGTGCGGGAGATACCGGGACCGCGTGGGAAGGGCCGGAGCTCGACGGTTTCCAGCTGTGGGAGGACACGATGCTCCCCGAGGTGCTTGATACGGTTACCGACCAACCGGTCGGCGACATGGAGGTCGGCGAGTTGATCGCCACCGACCTCGACAACCGGGCCGCCCCCTACATCAGGTTCCGATCCGGTGATCTGGTGAAGGTCACCCGCCGTCCCTCGCCGAGCGGGCGGACGCACGCCCGCATGTGGTTCTCCGGTCGGCGAGGCGACGAAGCTGTGATCGACGGCAAGGCCATCGTGGTCGGTGACGTATGGCGTCTGGTGGAGTCGCTGCCGGAGCTGTCGGACGGCATGTTCCAGATCATTCGGACGGAAGCGCCGATGACGCGGCTTCGGCTGCGAGTCGGTTACGCACCCGAACGCACGTCGGATGTGGTCGATCTCGAGCGTCGATTGACCGGCCTTCTCGAGGCAAAGCTGGGTGTCGGTGTCGACCTTGCCCTGCTCACCCTCGAAGACATCCTGCAGTACAGCTCGAGCGTCGCCAAGTTCCCGAGGATGGTGAAGAAATGACACGTCAGACCATGCTGGACGCCGCACGGCGTCTGCCCCGGTCTCCGATCTACGGAATCGGTGTGCTCCCTTCCGGCGACGGTTTCGTCGACTACGAAATCGGCTGGGAGGATCTCGAACGCGACGTTGCGTGGGCACACGAGCAGCTGGTCGCCGCCGGCGTCACCGAACGCGACCACGTATTGATCACCACCCCCAACCATGAGAACCCGTGGCTGAGTCCGGTGGTACGAGCTCTGCGTCTGATCGGCGCGACTTACACCCCGGCCGAGACCTACAACTGGGACGTCACCCGGTTCTTGTCGGTGCTAGAGCGCCTGCCGATCACGGTCGTCATCGGACTGGGCGGCGATACACTCGATTCGATCAGAGCGCAACAACCCGACCTGACCGCAGTGTTCGACAAAGTGCGCCTCATCTGGGCCCGCCCGGAAGCACACGCCGAACTGGTTGCCGCGAACGTCGACGCACTTCTCCTGGCTTTGGTGGGTCCGGCACTGGGTCTCGCAACACCGGACGCTCCGGGCATCCTGCGAATCAACGGTGCCGAGTGGACCGTCCAGGAAACCGATGGCGGGTTGCTCGTGTCGGCAACCGCGGCGCGACGGGCACGGATCGCCAATTTCCCGGCAGGACTGTCCGGCCGACTGGCTCGGGACGGCGATACGATCCTCCTCGAGCCCTGATTGCCAGAGCGCCCACCCCGTCACCGTGGGGTGGGCGCTCGTATTCCTCCGACCGGGAGGTGGCCGTGTGACGCGTGCCGAACACAACTCCGACGACGGCACCCCCGGATTGCTCAGATACGGCCGTTCGGTGCTCGTACGCCGACTGACGCCGGACGATCTTGAAGGGTGGGGTAGCCCCGGGTGGTGGACACGCTGACACTGGCCCTTGGGAGCCGCGGTAGCCTCACCCCACAAGGCTTTGCGTGCAGCGGCTTCCGCGTCGAGTGCGTCGTCCTTGCCGACACGGGCACGGGTGTGGGCGTGTGGGGTGTTCACTTCCACGACCGGCACCTGGTGTGCGGTGAGGAAGCACGTCAGCGCGGCCGGGTAGGTGCCGGTCGACTCGATTCCGATCAGGTGGATGCGCCCGAAGGCTGCGAGCCAGGTGAGCAAGGCGTGGTAGCCGCCGGACATGGCGGGGAACTGGTGGTCGGCGATGCGGTGTCCGTGGGGGTCGGGCACGACGACATGGTGGGTGTCGGCGTGCGAGTCCACTCCGGCGACGATCATCTCTGATGCTTGCGGGTACTCGAGGGTGACGCTCATGATGGAGGTGTCTCCTCACCTTTGTATGAGGCCATGACGTTGGTGACACCGGTCCGGAGTTTGCTCGCGGGCGGCCGATTACCGACGGCAGTATGCGGACGATGATAGTTGTAGTGCACATTCCACACCTGTAGCGCCTGGACGCGTTGCCGTTCACTGACCCAGACGCGGGCGTAGTGGAACTCCTCGGCCAGAATCGAAGTTGTAGCGCTCGACCTTCCCGTTGTGGCGAGGCGTATACGGGGTGATCCGCTGATGCCGGCCACCGTGGAGCACTTTCGCGAAGTCCTTCGCGCGGTAGCAGGACCCGTTGTCGGTGACCACCCGGTGGATGTGCACGATGCCGTGGGCGGCGAAGAACACCCGCGCACGGTGCATGAACCCGATTGCCGTGGCGGCTTTCTCGTCGGCCAGGGCCTCGGTGTAGGCGAGACGGGAGAACCCGTCGACCGCCGAATGCAGGTAGACGTAGCCGGCGCGGGCACCGGTGGTCTGGGCGCGCTCGACCTTCTTGGCCTGCTCCGAGCCCTTGCCGTGGACCCGCCAGCCACCGCCGTCGGGAATCCGGCCGACTTTTTTGATGTCGACGTGCACCATGTGGCCGGGCCAGCGGGCGATGATCCGGCGTGGCTGGCGGTTGTTCTCGCCGTTCGGGTCGAGGAACCTGCGCCGGTTCAGCCCGAGGTGAGCGAGGTGCCGGCTGACGGTGCGCACCGAGATGCTGATGCCGTCGGCGGCGAGCTCGTGCGCGATCCGAGCTGCGGACCACTTGTGGTTCCGGCGCGGTAGCGGGCCATCCATTTGCTGGCGCAGGCCCGGGAAATCCCCATCTCGGCGGCGACATGGGAGAGCGGGCGGGTCTGGCACCGCTGCACGAGACGGCGGCGACCTTCGACGGACAGCGGGGCGCCTGCGGTGGAGCACGGACGGGTTCTTTCGTTCGGCGGATGAGTTGGTGGTACTTCCCATCCTGCCGTCGGAAGACCCGTCCGCCTTCGTCAGCCCCCGTGCTGGTGTCTACAACGTCATGACCCGCGACAGCTAACCGGCCCGGATCCACCAGGTTCGAGCCGGAGGCTCTCTTGAGGGGCGTTCAGCCGCTGGTTCCTCACGTACGCCTTCCCGTCTTGCTAGCCGAGCCCACGCCATCTGGCAGTGCTGACGCGTCTCGTCGTTGTCAGGGCTGCTTCCACCCGCACCCCCGTCCCGGGGATCAGGCTGCCCTCAGCTTCACCGTGCTGCTGCGACAGCACGGCCGTGGTGGTCTCTCACCCCCACTCGGTTCAACAGCGCCTCGTGGCGCTCGATATCGGTAAGCCACAACCGGTTCGACCCGTCCGCGGCGAAGAGACGCCCGACGAGATCGTCGTGCACCGGCGGCCCCGAACGGCCCTTGTTCGAGCCGCGTTTCTTGCCGAAGGCGCTCCACCAACGGTTTTCGGAGCAGATCCGCCAGGCGGTGCGGTCCGACATCGACTCACCCGCATCGCGGGCCTCGTCGGCGAGAAACCGGTAACCGAACTCTTCGGTCCTCGCGGTGGGCGTCGAACAGGGCGTTCGCCCGATACGCCTCCTCGAGCTCGGCATCGGTGATCGGATCGGCCAGCCACAGGTAGTACGGCTGGCGGGCGATCCTCAGGACCCGGCACATCCGCCACGACGGGAATCCCGCCGGCGGCCAGCTCGCGGACGAGCGGTGGGGGCACCTCCCGCTTGCGGGGGAACATCATTTCCCGGAAGACTCGCCTGCGACAGATACGCCGCGGCCCGGCGCAGCACCTCGGTCTCCTGCTCGAGCAACCGGATCCGCTTTCGCAGCTCACAATTTTCTCTGGACTCTTCGTTCGTCGTCCCTGGCTTGATACCGTCCTCGACGTCGGCCTTTCGCAGCCAGTTGGTCAGGCAGGATTCGCTGATGCCGAAGTCCGCGGCGATCTGCCGCAGATGCTGGCCCGGTTCGCGGTTGCGGGCCACGCGCACGACGTCGTCGCGGAACTCTTTCGGGTAGGGCTTGGGCACGGGGTCCATCCTTCCAGCAGTGCCTGACGGCACCACAGTTCAGATGTCACCCGATCGTGCAGCAGTCCCTCGGCAGTGATCACCTTCCAGCAGCTCACCGCTTCAAACTGCGCCTGGATCGGTAATGTCTCAGTGACCACCTGCCAGTCGCTTCTTCGTGTCGGATCAGGCCCGACTCTCCCATGAGGTGATGTCGCCGACGTACTTGGTGTTCGGTGCCTTCGCGGTGAAATCCCGCCGGATCAGGTCCGGCACCGGCGTCGCGGAGGGAGCGGGGACCGTGGTGCGCACCGGTTTGCGCAGGTGCACCCCGACGATCCCGTTCTCACGCATCACCCGTTCGACCCGCTTGTGGTTCACCTCGATCCCGACATCGCGCAGCTCGGCCGTGATGCGCGGGGCACCGTAGGTGCCGTCGAAGTCGGCGTGGATGGCGCGGATCCGTGTCGCGAGCTCGTCGTCGGCGCGGGCGCGTTCGGCCCGGGCCGGTGCGGCGGCGAGCCACCGGTAGAATCCGGACCTGAATACCTCGAGGATCTGGCACAGCCACTTCACCGGAGCGGTGTTGCGGTGGTCGTCGACGAACTCCGAAGCGGCTCACCAGTTGGTCTCGCCCGCGAAATATTTCGCGGCCCTGCACAGGATCTCCCGTTCGGCCTCGAGCTTGCGGATCTGGGCCTTGAGCTGCCTATTTTCTTCCTCCAACACGGAGTCGGACGATACCTCGCCTTCCGGGATGCCGGCCGCGCCGGCCTGCTGGTCCGCAGCTCGGTCGTGGAGGTACCGGTGCGTTTGCGTTCCGCACGAACCCAGTTGCGTAGAGTCTCGCGGCTGACCCCGAGGTCGTTGCCGATGCCGTCGAAGGTGTGGCTCGGATCGGACAGATACAACGCGACGGCATCGGCCTTGAACTCCGCCGAGTACGCCTTCTTGATGCGATGAAAGGGGCGGGGCCTCCCGCTCCTCGTGGTTCCCGGCGAATGCTGGGGGTGTCACGTTCGAACACGACGAAGGAGGCCCCTATGAGCGAGTATGGCGGAAGACAGTTCGTCGGGATCGACCTGCACCGACAACGATCAGTGATCGTGCGGCAAACCGATACCGGTGAGCGGCTCGCGGCGGTGCGGATTGTCAACGACCCGGCCTCGTTGGCGTTGCAGCTCAAGAAGGCCGGAGAACATCCCGAAGTGGTACTCGAGGCCACCTACGGCTGGTACTGGGCGGTCGACGCACTGCAGGCCGCCGGCGCGAACGTCCACCTGGCACACCCATTGGGTGTCAAAGGATTCCGCTACCGACGGGTGAAGAACGACGTCCGCGACGCCAGTGACCTGGCGGACCTGCTGCGAATGAACCGGCTCCCCGAGGCATGGATCGCTCCACCGGTGACACGAGAGCTGCGCGAGCTGGTGCGCTACCGGGCGAAGCTCGTCGCACTCCGGTCGGGACTCAAGGCACAGGTACACGCCGTGCTCGCCAAGGAAGGCCAGTTGATCCCCGTCTCGGACCTGTTCGGCGTCGACGGCCGCAGGCGACTGGCGAGGATCCCACTCGGCGCGGCGTACGCGCAGCGGGTCATCTCACTGCTCGAAGTGATCGACGTCCTCGACACCCACGAGGCACGGTTCACCACCGCGATCGCCGACCAGTTGCAGAACCATCCCGGCTACCGTGTGATCCAGCAACTGCCCGGCGTCGGCCCAGTGCTGGCTGCGGTGTTCGTCGCCGAGATCGGAGATGCCCACCGATTCAAGAGTCCGGACCGATTGTGTTCGTGGGCGGGACTGACTCCGCGCCACCACGAGTCGGACACCCTCGTCCACCGTGGGCACATCACCAAGCAGGGCAGCAAACTGGTCCGCTGGGCAGCGGTCGAGGCCATTCAGCACCAGCCCACCGGAACGAAGATCTCCCTCGACCGTGCACGCATCGAAGATCGCCGCGCCAAGAACATCGCCAAGGTCGCCGCGGCACGCAAGCTGCTCACTCTCGTCTACTACGGGCTACGCGACGGGCACATTCGCGCACTGACCCGTCAGAAGGCGGTGGCGTGAGCACCTCGGGCGCAGCACGCGCACGGCCGCTGAATAGTCTGACCCCCGTAGTGGCGTGGTCGCGGATTTGATTGGCCTCGCGTGTTGCCAGCGCACCGCTCCATGTCCGCCTCATGGCCGGACGAAGGGATGACCGGCAGCCGAGGGATTCGGCCCTGCCCCAACCCCATACACATCACACTGGAGACCTCGCCCCCCACAATCGCACATCGCACCGCACCCCGACTCCCCGAACAAGTGTTCGCCGAGTGGAGGGTCGCCATCAAGATCGTTCGTCCTCGCTACGCTGCGGGCGCTCCATCTTGAGGTCGACCCTCCACTTGGCGCTGTCCACACGGAGGTCGGAAGAGCCGCCAAACGGGCCCAATCAGCACCTTGACAGGCCCCTCCCCTTTCAGGGATGACCATTGGTGACATCTCTTCCTCTGGGTCCTTCACGACCCAGTGTTCACGATGTCCTCATTCAGGGGGGGGAGCCCCCTACCTCCCGAGCTAACAAACTACCGGTAAGTGTCGCCAGCTTGATGTCAAGGATGGCGATAGCGGTACAGGGACCCGGCCCGACTGTGTATTCGCGCCGGAGCGCCGCTCAGCGAAGTAGCGGAGCGAGGCGGGTGCTGACCACCCGGACGTGCTCGGCGACCATCTCCTCGGGCATGCCGCCGACCGAGCCCCACAGGTAGACGGTGTCGACCGGGGCACCTTCCGTGAGCCCACGAATCCGCTCGGCAATCGCATCGGGCGTGCCGAACCAGAAGTAGGACAGCGGGTTCCGTGCGTCTCTGTCGACGAGGCGGGCCGGGTCGATCGGCTTCGGTGCCGGCTCCCCGGTGCCGTCGACCATGTGCCGACGGTAGGAATCCACCTGGTAGCCGATGTAGGGCGCCACCAGCGGCCAGTCTCGCTCCGGATCCTCGGTCACCCATGCCTGCACGCCACCGCCCATCCGGGCGACGGCGAGGTCGTGGCCGCCCTCGGTCAGACCCGCGCGATAGGCGGTCCAGCTCTCCCGGTTCGGTGTCAGCAGCGGCGCGCCGAGCAGCCCGGCCCGGCGAGCGCCCTGTGGGCCGTGGTAACCGAGCCAGACCGGAATCGGATCCTGCACCGGCGCGGGGGTCACTCCGCCCTTCGACCACAGCTCCCGCAGGCGACGGACCATGTCGTCGGTGCGGCCGTAGCGCTGCCGGTCCGATGCGCCGTACAGCTCGTATTCGGGCTTGCGGTAGCCGGTTCCGATCCCGAGATCCAGCCGGCCGTCGGAGATCAGATCGACCAGCGCGGCCTGCTCGGCGACCTCGACAGGGGAGTGCAGCGGCGCGATCAGGATCGCGGTCCCGAGCCGGATCCGACGGGTGCGGGCGGCCGCGGCGGCGGCGAAGGTGAGCGGTTGGGTCAAGTAGCCGTCGTCGAACAGGTGGTGCTCGGAGAACCACACGGAGCCGGCGCCGAGCCGCTCGGCCTCCTCGCACATCTCCAGGGTGAAGGCGTGCAGCCGCGCGGCCGAGCCCGTCCGGTGCGGCGGGTTGCGCAGGTCGAAGTACAGTCCGATCTCGGTCACGAGGCAGCTCCGGATGCGGGGTGGGAGGTCGGCGCCGCGATGTCGGCGGGCCAGAAGGCCGCCCACGACGGGTCCCGTGCGGGCAGTGCCGGCGGGCCGCCGACCCGCCAGCTGTCGAACTCGGCCTGCTGCGGCCGTTCCAGCAGATCGGCTGCATACCAGTGGTTCTCGATGCGGCGCTCGAACAGCCATTCGCCGTCGACCCGGCGGTAGCGGTCGTCGTAGCGGATGGCCATCACCACCCAGCGGTCGTCGACCTCGTGCTCGGCGCGGCAGTAGACCTGGCCGGTGGCGGTCAGCGGCCCGTCGTCGTCCACGTCCGGGCCGAGCTCGACGCGGTGCCCGCAGATCAGGTGGACTGAGCGGTAAAACCAGCGCAGCTGCGGTTCGATGAGGGCGTGCAGGTTCTCCCGCCCCGAACCGTGGCGGCCCAGTTGGACGTCGGGGACGAACAGTGCGAGCCAGGCGTCGATGTCGCGCTGGTCGACGGCGAGCGCGTACCGGATCGGCAACTGGCCGATCTCCAACTGTGCCTCGGTGCGGGCGAGCCGCCGGGTCAGGGTCGATGGTTCCATCACTCGCCGCCCGTCAGCATGAGGGTGTCGCCGGTGAGGTAGGCGAGATCGTCGCTGAGGAGCGCTGCGACGGCGCGGCCGATATCGGTCTCCGGGTCGCCCATCCGGCCGAGCGGCAGTCGCTTGACGTGCTGTTGGAAACGCTCTGGTTGGTCGCGCTCGAACTGCTCGGCGGCGGGGGAGAGTGCGGTCGGCACAACGACATTCACGCGGATGCCGTAGCGGCCCCACTCCCTGGCCGCGACCCGGGACAGCCCGCGGATGCCCTCCTTGGCGATGGCGTAGGCGCCGAACATCGGCGCGCCGTTGATCGCCGTGCTGGACCCGAAGTTCACGATCGAGCCGCCGCCGCGCTCGCGCAGCAGCGGCAGCGCCGCCTGCATCGCCCACAGTGCCGCCAGCGGGCCGCTGCACAGCGCGATCTCCACGTCCTCGGCGGTGACGTCGGCCAGCGGGCGCTGGGTCGAGGACTGGGCGTTGTTGACCAGCCCGTCCAGCCCGCCGAACCGGTCGGCGGTCGACCGGACCGCCCGTTCGATCTGATCTCGTTCGGTGACATCACATTCCAGGGCGAGCGCCGTACCGCCGAAGGCCTCGATCTCGCCGGCGACGCTCTCCACCTTGGCCACCGTCCGCCCCGCCAAGCCCACCGCGGCGCCCTCGCGGGCCAGCGCCAGCGCGATGCCGCGCCCGATGCCCTGCCCGGCCCCGGTGACCAGGACGACCTTGCCCGCCATCCGGCCGGACTGTGAGGAGTCGTTCGCCATTACCTGTTCTCCTGTCTCGATGCTTTCTCGGTGCCGGTCAGCGCTGCGACCAGCGGGGTATCGGCCTGGCGCCGCAGCAGGTACTCCCGGACCGCTCCACCCGCGGCGTGCACGACCCGGCCGGTGATGTCGCCGGCGTCGTCGGCGACCAGGGCGAGGAGCACACGGGAGACGTGCGCCGGATCCAGGTCCAGCGTGGCCCCGCTTCGGTTCAGGTGCTCGCGCGACATCCGGGTGCGCGCACCCGGCGAGATCGCGTTCACCGTGATACCGTGCGGCGCACCCTCGTCGGCGAGCGCCATGGTGACGCCCCAGAGCGCGGCCTTGGCAGCGGCGTAGCCGACGCCAGTGTGATAGCCCAGCCCGAACGCCGCCTCGGAGACGGTGTTGACCACCCGCCCGTAACCGTGCTCACGCATGGGCGCAAAGGCGGCCCTGGCGACGCCGATGCTGCCGGTCACGGCGGTGGCCAGGCCGCGCTCGAGCTCGGCCTGGGTCAGCTCGGACACCGGGGTCGGGGTGAGGATGCCCGCGTTGTTGACCACGATGTCGATGCGTCCGAACGTGTCCAGCGCACATGCCACCGCTCGTGCGGCGCCGGCGAAGGATGCGATGTCGGACCGGTCCGCGACGGCGGTTCCACCCGCCGCCGTGATCGATGCGGCGACTGCACCGGCGAGATCGGCGTCCTCCCTGGTGGTTCCATCCATCGACACCGAGGGATCGTTGACCACGACCGCGGCGCCCGCCGCGGCGAGAGCGGCGGCGTGCGCGGCGCCGAGGCCGCGCCCGGCGCCGGTGATCAGCGCCACCCGCCCAACGAGCGGGCTCATCGGTCCATGACCGGCTGGTGCATGACCGCGCTGATGCCGGAGTCGACCGGCAGCGCGACCCCGGTGATGGCGGCGGCGCTGTCGGAGGCGAGGAAGGCGACCGCCTCGGCGATGTCCTCGGCCTCGGCCATCCGGCGCAGCGGCAGCTGCTCCCGGTACTGCTCGAAGCGTTCGGCGCCGAGGTACGACTCGAAGGCTGGGGTCCGGACCGCGCCGGGAACGACTGCATTGACCCGGATCCCGAACTCCCCGGCCTCGACCGCCGCCTCCCTGGTCAGCTGAATCACCCCGGCCTTGGCCACGCCGTAGTACGGGATCACCCCCGGCACCTTACGCACGCCTGCCGCCGAGGCGGTGTTGACGATGACGCCCCGCCGCTGCGGGGTCATGGCGCGGATCGCCGCCCGCACGCCGCGGAAGGTCGCGCCGAGGTTGCCGTCCAGGCCGTGGTGCCAGACGTCGTCGTCCGTGTCCGCGATCGACCGGTTCCCGCCGAAACCGACATTGTTGTGCACGATGTCGACGCGGCCGTACCGCGCGAGCACCTCCTCGAACAGCTCGTCGACGAAGCCCGGGACGGTGACGTCACCGACGATCGGGTGGGCCGTACCGCCCGAGTCGCGGATCAGCTCCGCCGTCGCGCCGGCGCTGGCGGACGAGATGTCGTTCAGCGCGACGATCGCGCCGTCGCGGGCGAGCAAGGCGGCGGTGGCCTGACCGATGCCGGAGCCGGCACCGGTGACCAGCGCGACCCGCTCGGCGAAACGTGGTGTCACGGGAATGTTCCTCTGCTGGATCGGAAACGCGAAATCGGTTGGCGCTGCGGCGTCGAGCGGGCTGTCTGCTCACATGAGCTGGTTCCCCGCCCCGATCTGCAGGGCGGTGCCCGTGGTGAAGCGCGCGTCGTCGCTTGCCAGGTAGGCGACGTCCTCCGGCTCCTGCATCCCCTGTGGCAGCACCGAGGCGGTGACATGCCCGAAGAGCCAGATCTCGTGGTCGTCGACGCCGCTCGCGCGCAGCGTGTCCGGGTCGGGCGCCCGGCCCATGGCGGTGCGGACGCCGTTGGGGTGAATCGTGTTCACCCGGATGTCGTACCGCGCGACCTCGACCGCCAGGGTCCGGCACAGCCCGACGAGGCCGTGCTTGGCGGCGCCGTACCCGCCGGACTGCGGGTACGGCGCGGTAGCCTGCCGCGCAGCTGGTGAGGATGATCGAGCCGCCGATGCCGGCGGCGATCATGTGCGGCACGGTGGCCTTGACGGTCTTCCACACGCCGGTGAGGTTGACGTCGATGCAGATGTTCCACAGCTCCTCGGTCAATTCCCACATCCGCCCGCCGGACATGGTGCCCGCGTTGGCGGCGACGACATCGAGCCGTCCAAAACGGTCCACGCCCTCGTCGACAACGGCGGCGAGTGCTGCGAAGTCCCGGACGTCGGCCCGGCCCACGACGGCGCCGCGACCGGTCTGCTCGATCAGCCGCCGGGTCTCGTCGAGGTCGTCGGCCGTGGCCGTCCGGGGATGACCGCCCGGCATCGGGCCCGCGATGTCGATCGCGATGATGTCGGCCCCCTCCTCGGCCAGCCGGAGGCAGTGCGCGCGTCCCTGGCCGCGCGCGGCACCGGTGACGAAGGCGACCTTGCCGTCCAGCCGCTGCACGCGATCCCCTGTCGATGTCACCGCAAGTCCCTTCAGTCCGTGCGGAGCGCGATGCCCTGGGCGTTGAAGAACAGCCCGCCCGGGGTGAGCAGCGCCGAGGCGGCGCGGTCGACCTGCCGCCGGCCGGCGTCGCCGCGCAGCTGCAGCACCGCCTCGCGTAGGTGCCCCGCCCCCTGCGAGCCGCCCTCGGAGAGGCTGCCGCCGTGCGGGTTGATCGGCACGCGGCCGTCGATCAGGACCCGCCCGCGACTCGGGTCCCAGTGCTCGGCGAGGAAGTCACCGGCGGTGCCGGGCTCGCCGAACCCGTACGACTCCAGGCAGTGCAGGGTGATCAGTGAGAAGCCGTCGTAGGGGAGCAGCACGTCGAAGTCGTGGATGCCGAACTCGCTGCGCGCCAGCAGCGCCCGCGCCGAGATCGTCTGGCCGGTGTGGTCGAGGCCCGCGGTGAGATGCTCCTCCGGGTGTGCGGCCAGGCCCATCGAGAGTGCGTGCACCAGAACGGGTCGGTGCGGAAGGTCCCGGGCGTGCTCGGCGGTGGTCACGATGAACGCGTCGGCGCCGTCGATTGGGACGTCCATGTCGTAGAGGCACAGTGGCTCGCGGATCATCCGGCCGTCGAGGTAGTCCTCCATGGCCAGCGGGTCCCGCATGACGGCGCCTGGGTTTGCCGCGGCATTGGTCCGGCCGTTGATCGCGACCAGCCCGAGGTCCTGCCGGTCCCGGCCGAAGGTGGCGAGGTAGCGGGCCGCCCAGGCGGCGTAGCCGGTCGACCCGAACATGCCGTAGGGCTCGGACTCGGTGTGACCGTCGCCGAGCAGGGCGCGGCCGTCCGGCAGCCCGGCCGCGGCGCGCTCGCGGAAGAGGCCGCGGCCCATCCGGTACATGGAGTGGTAGACCAGCACGGCGTTGGCGGTACCGGACCACACCGCGTTGACCGCGGCGGTGAGGTGGTTGCCGATCGGCGGCCGCACCCCCGTCCACCAGGTGACGGCGGGCAGGCCGAGCGCGGAGACGACGACGGCGGGATCGATGCCGCCGGTGTGCAGCCCGCCGCCGACCACGCCGTCGATCTGCTCGCGGGCGAGCCCGGCGTCCTCGATGGCCGCGGTGGCGGCCTCGAGGACCATGGCGAGCTCGGTGGTGTCACGGTCGCGGGCGTACGGCGACCGGCCCAGCCCCGCCACGGCGACCTGGTCCTTGCTCGGATTGCGTTGCGGCATCAGGTTCACAGTGCGTTCTCCTCGCCCGGCACCGCGCGAAACGCGGGCCACGGTGCGCCGTCACGCTCTATCCAGGCCAGCTCGACCCGCTGCCCGATTCGCTGCAGCGCGGTGGGGGTGTCGGTCAGTGGGGCCGCGATCCGCAGCCCCTGCTGCTCGTCGAGTTCGACGGCGGCCAGCGGCCACGGGGAGGTGTAGTCGACGACCGGCGGCCCCTGGTGCAGCCGCGTGAGCAGGTGCACGGTGCCGGTGCCGCGCACGGCCCGCACCTCGACCTCCGGCGACCAGCATGCCGGGCAGATCGGGCGCAGTGGGGTGTGCCACTGCTCGCACCGGGCGCACCGACCCGCGCGCAGCTCGCCCAGCAGCAGGCCGCGGTAGTACTCGATGTTGACCTGGTCCAGACGGATGCGCGAAAAGCGTGCGAACACGTCCTCGTCGGTGGTGGCTGTCGTCGATGGTTCGTCGACCATTGGTCCTCCCTGCGGCATGTCGGGCTACTTCTTCCTCGATCCTCTGCCCGGGACGGCTCCCTGGGAAGGGTTCCGGCGCCGAACCCGGTTCCCCAGCGGAAACAGGCTCGGCGATCCGGTGACCATCCGATCGGTGACGCCCTGCCGTCGGTTCGACGTGGAGGCGAGAAGCCCGTGGCCGGCCCCGGAAGGACCGGCCACGGGCTGTTTCAGCTGAGCCGCTCCAGGATCAGCGCCATGCCCTGACCGCCGCCGACACACATGGTCTCCAGCCTGAACTGCTTGTCGTGGGTGCGCAGCGAGTTGATCAGGGTGGTGATGCGCGCGCCGGTCATCCCGAAGGGATGGCCCAGCGCGATCGCGCCGCCGTTCACATTGAGGCAGTCCAGCGGAATCCCGAGCTCCTGGTACGAGGGGATCACCTGCGCCGCGAAGACCTCGTTGATTTCGAACAGGTCGATGTCGCCGATCGAGAGCCCGGCATTCGCCAGCGCGTCCCGCGTGGCCGCCACCGGCCCGAGGCCCATGATCTCTGGTGACAGCGCGGACACGCCGGTCGCGGCGACCCGGGCCAGCGAGGTGAGTCCCCGGCCTCGCGCGGCGGTGTCGGACATGACCACCAGGGCCGCGGCGCCGTCGTTGAGCGGGCAGGCATTGCCCGCGGTCACCGTGCCGTCGGGGCGGAAGACCGGGCGCAGCCCGGCCAGTGCCTCGGCCGTGGTGCCGGCGCGTGGGCTCTCGTCGGCGTCCATGACGGTGCCGTCGGGCAGCGTGATCGGGGTGATCTCCCTCGCCCAGGACCTCGCGCTCTCGGCCTGCGCGTACAGCTGCTGCGAGCGCGCGGCGAACTCGTCCTGCTCCTGCCGGGAGACACCGCGGACCTGGGCGACGTTCTCCGTCGTCTGCCCCATGGCGATGTAGACGTCCGGCGGCAGCTCGTCGGCGCGGGGATCCGTCAGACTGGGGCGTCGCCGGTGGCGCGCTTCGCGGTGCGGGTCTGCGCGTCCCGGAACCGCGGGTTGGTCCCACGGGTTGGCCGCCCGTCGCGCGGGTCGGCGCCCTCGGCGACCGGCGGGGTATCGGCGTGGCCGCGGGTGCCGCGGCTGATCGCCTCCACGCCGGCCGAGACGAAGACCTCGCCCTCGCCTGCCTTGATCGCGTGCAGCGCCATCCGCGTGGTCTGCACACTGGAGGCGCAGTAGCGGGTGACGGTGGTGCCGGGCACGGTGTCCATGCCGAGCAGCACCGAGACGACCCGGCCCATGTTGAACCCCTGCTCGCCGCCGGGCGCGCCGCAGCCGAGCAGCAGGTCCTTGACGTTGGCCGGATCGAGGTCGGGCACCTGGTCCAGTGCCGCGCGGATTGCATGTGCCGCGAGGTCGTCCGGGCGCAGATCCTATGTCTTGCCCTTGTAGGCGCGCCCGAACGGGGTGCGCGCCGCGGCGACGATCACCGCTTCCACCATGGAGGTCTCTTTCTTCGGTCGGAAATGAGAACGGCGCCGGCCCCGGTTCCGGGGCCGACGCCGCGAACATGGTCAGGCGCGGACGTTGTCCCCGCCCGGGTAGCCGCCGCCACCGAATCGCTCGTCCAGCGCCTCATAGTCGGTGGCGCCGTCGCGCTTGGGGATCTCGGTGACGAACTCCACCGTGCGTGGCTTCTTGTAGGAGGCGATCCGCTCCCGGCAGTGCTCGATCAGTTCCTCCGCAGTGACCTCGGCGCCGTCGACGAGCGCGACGACCGCCTTCACCGACTGGGTGAACTGGGGGTCCGGCACCCCGATCAGTGCGGCCTCGCGCACCGCGGGATGCTGCGTCAGGCAGGCCTCCACCTCGGCCGGATAGATGTTCTCGGCGGCCGACTTGATCATGCGGGTCATGGTGCCGACGAAGTGCAGGCTGCCGTCGGGCTCACGCCGGCCGATGTCGGTGGTGTGCCACCAGCCGTCGCGCATCCGGGCCTCGTTGATCTCCGGACGGTTCCAGTAGCCGGCGTGCACGACGTCGCCGGCCACCACGATCTCGCCCGGCTCGCCGACCGGCTGCTCGTTGCCCTCGGCGTCCACGATCCGGACCCGGACCCGGGGCGAGGGCCGACCGGAGTTGCCCTGCCCGCGCCCGCCGTGACCGTTCACCACCGCGAGGCCGCTTACCTCGGTCTGCCCGAAACCGCCCGGCAGCGAACCCCAGAGCGTGGTGTCCTCGGCCAGCAGGCCGTTCCAGAGCGGCGTGAAGGGCCCGCCGCGGAGCCGGGAGAGGTCGTGCTTGTCCGCGTCGTAGAGCTGGACCATCTGCATGATCGTCGGCGGCATGAGGAACGCGGAGGTGACGCCCTCGCGGGTGATGATCTCCAGCACCGACTCGGCTTCGACGCGGCGGACGAAGACATTGGTGCCGCCCTGCAGGTAGACCGCGAGCGCGTCCCACTGGAAGTTGCCGATGTGGAACAGCGGCCCGGAATTGAGGAAGACCGAGTCATGCGCCGACCTGGTCAGGTAGGAGGACTCGTGCGCCATGGTCAGCAGGTTGCGTTGCGTGAGCATCGAGCCGTTCGGCTTGCCGCCGATGGCCGCGGTGTAGATCACCAGCACCGGCAGGTCGATGTCGACCGGACCCCAGGGATCGTCGCTGCTCTGCGCGGCGAGCGCGTCCTCGTAGCTCTCCTCCCCGGTGGTGTCGTGCTGCCACCACACCGGATCGCGCTGGGTGAGCTTGCGGGCGGCGCGCACCGCGTCGCCGATCTCCTCGTCCTGCCAGACGACGACCTTGGGGTCGAAGTCGTCGACCACGAAGGCGAACTCCTCGCCGGACTGCCTCCAGTTGGCCGGACACACCATCGCACCGAGCTTGGCGCAGGCGCCCAGCAGCTCGAACACCCGGAAGGAGGTCTGACCGAGCCAGAGCACCCGGTCGCCCGCGCCGACGCCCGCGGCCTGCAGGGCGTGCGCGGCGCGGTTGACCCGGTCGTCGAACTCGGGCCAGGTCAGGCGGGTCTGCTCGTCCACGACAGCGGTGGTGCCGGGGTAGCTGCGTCGGTGTTCACGTGAGATGTCACCCAGTGTCGTGGGGGTCACGGTGTCTCCTTGTCTGCGTTCGTTTCTGACAATGTCGGGTGGTCATCTGTGGTCGAGCGCACGCAGCACGAAGCCGTGCACGCTTCGGACGAGTTCGTCGCGATCCTCGGGCAGTCCGCCGCCGCTGGTCAGCAGCCCGCGGATGAGCTGCCCGACGAGCATCGCCGCGGTCTCCGGGTCGGCGACTCGGAGATCACCGGTGGCGATGCCACGCCGGACGATCTCCGCCAGATGGCGATCGCCGACATTGAACAGCGCGGTCACCTCGTCCGGCAGGACATCCATCAGGTCCGGGTCGAGGAACAGGCGGGTGCGCTGCGCCCGGCGCTGGTTGTACAGGATGCCGATGTTGTAGTGCAGCCAGGCGCGCAGTTGCTCGGCGACCGGGGCGTCCGGGTCGATGCGTTCGCGCAGCTGCTGCTCGACGAGCTGCACCTCGTCCTCGAGCAGGGCGAGCAGAAGGTGGGCCTTGCTCGGGAACCGTCGGTAGAAGTTGCTCGCCGACGTTCGCGACTCGGCCAGCACCTGCCGCACCTTCAGTGAGCGGAATCGCGACCGCTCCAGGACCCACCAGGCGGCGCTGAGTATGTGCCTTGTCTCGGAGTCCCGATCCGGTACCGGGTGTTGGCATGCGCTGACGGATGGCTGCACTTCGCACCTCTACTCAGTAATTAGATTAATCATCTTACTACATGTGCTGTGGCGAGAGTAGAGGGCGGAGAACCGGTCGTCCCGGCCGGGGACGGCGGGACGACCGGGAGGTGCTCAGCGCGAGGTGCCGCGGTCGATGATCGGCAGCACGATGCGGCTCGGATGGTCGGGGCCGTGGTGAATGCGGTTGATCGCGGGGATCATCTGCTCCTCGGTCTCCCGGGCGATCACGCCGCCGGTGTTGGTGTTGCGGTCGTAGCGAGGGAAGTTGCTGCTGGAGATGTCGAGCCGGATCCGGTGGCCGGGCAGGAAGACGTTCGCCGTCGCTGCCAGGTCGATGGTGATCTCGTAGATCTTCTCCGGCTCGAGCAGTACCTCGTGCTCGAGGCTGTCGCGGTAGCGGGCGCGCAGGATCCCGTCGCACAGGTTGATGGCCTTGCCGTCCGGTAAGACGTCGACGAGCTTGGCGGTGAAGTCGGTGTCGACCGCGGAGGAGGAGACGAACAGCGTCACACTGATCGGACCGATGACCTCGACAGGCTGCTCGAGAACGGGCGTGGCGTAGCACAGCACGTCGTCCCGGCCCGCCACGGACCGCTGGTCGACCGGGCCGGAGACGCCCATGGCGGTCGGCAGGCAGGCGCCGCCGGTCGTCGGCACGGGGCGGCGCGGATCGTAGAGGTAGGTGTCGTGACCGGGGCTCGACTCGGCTTCGGCGCTCAGCGTGCCGTCACCGTCGGCGGTATTGGCGTGGCCGCCGCCGCCCAGGTGGAAGTCGGTCCACCGGGTGTCCGGCAGCGGCCAGGCCTGCTCGTCGCGCCACCGGTCGATGCCCATGACGAAGATCTGCACCGGCGCGATGCCATCCAGCGCGGTGGTGTCCCCGCGCACCCATCGGTCGAAGAACTTGATCTGCAGGTTGGTCAGCCGCACTGCCCTGGCCGTGGCCATCGGGCCGAACGACCGGTCAGGGTAGGTCCCGGCGGTGGAGGTGTGATCCCACGGGCCGATGACGAGACGCTGCTCGGCGCGGGCCTCTTCGGTGCCCGCGTTCCGTCGCGCGGCGGCGAAGTCGCGGAGGGCCGCTCCGATGGCGATGTCGTACCAGCCGCCGATGTGCAGCGCGGGGACGGTGACGTCGGGCAGCGCGGGCCTGAGGTCGAAGGCCTGCCAGAACTCGTCGTGCGCCGGGTGGGCCAGGAAGTCGTTCCACCACTTGCCGTAACCGGCGAGGATCGGCACGTCGCCGATCGGCAGCACCTCGTTCATCGGCTCGGGGTAGAGGACCGCCGCGCCGAGACCCATCAGCTGCTCGACGGTTCCGGTTCCCTGGGCGAGCGACCGCTTGGCGTCGCCGGCGTACATCATGGCGCTCCACCAGTGCACCAGGCCGAGGGAGAGCGCGCCACCGGTCGAGTACCACGGCGTCCTGTACTTGTCGAGCGTCGCGAAGCAGGGCGCGATCGCCTTCAGGGCGGGCGGGTTCGCCCCCGCCGCCTCCCACTGGACCATGCCCATGTAGGACGTTCCGGTCATCCCGACGGTGCCGTCCGACCACGGCTGCTCGGCGATCCAGGCGATGGTGTCCTCGCCGTCGGCGCGTTCGGCGGCGTGCGGGAAGAACTCCCCGTCCGACCGGCCGGTGCCACGGCAGTCCTGGATCACTACCGCGTATCCGGCCTCGAGCAGCGTCGTCAGGTTGGGAATGGTGTCGCCCATGGCGACCTCCATGTCCTTCCCGTAGGGAATGCGGATCAGCAGTGTCGGGGCACGGCCCTCGGTCGGGTGCCACACGTTCGCGGTCAGCGACACGGCGTCGCGCATCGGAATCTTGACGTCGATTTCATACAGGTGGGTCACGAGGTTCCTCGGTGAGCGACGGGACGGTCGAATCGCCGAATCATCGGCTTAATCATTGAACAATATGGCGCGCGAGATCGGGGCCACACGAGGCGGAACAGTGTTCCCTAGGTCACACCGCTGGTGCCGTCCTACCGTGTGGGGCAGATCACAAGTTCGTGCCACATCGACGAAGGAAGTCACGACGTGGAAGCAACCCAGGCCAGGTCCCTCGCAGGAAGCGAGGACGATCCGAGCCGGCGATTCCTGCAACCCGCCATCGAGACCATGGAGCGCGACCGGCTGCGTGCGCTGCAGGAGGAGCGGGTGCTCGCGCTCGTCCCCGAAGCGTTCGAGAAGTCGCCGTTCTACCGCGAACTGTGGACCGCGGCCGGCGTGAACCCGAGCCGGGTGCGCTCGCTCGAGGACTTCGCCGAGCAGATTCCGACCTTCACCAAGGACGACCTGCGGGCCTTCCGGGACCGTACCGGCGACCCGTTCGCCGGCCTGCTGCAGGTGCCCATGGACGGGCTGACGACCGTCATGTCCACATCGGGGACCACCGGCACGCCGGAGCTGCTCCCGGAGATTTGGGACGTGGCGCCGCCGCTGCCCGCATGTTCGGCCCGCGACCTGTGGGAGCTCGGGCTCCGCCCCGGCGACAAGGTGATCGTCCCCGCGGGCACCTTCCGCGGATTCTTCGACACGCTCTACCACGAACTGGGGCTGGTCCCGATCTACGTCGACAGCTGGATGGGCCACGGAGCCGAGGTGTTGGAGGCGATTCGCCGGTACCGGCCCGCCTACATGCAGCTGATGATGCCGACCGTGGTCGAGCTGGAGCGGTACGAGTCGAGCTACGACTTCCGCGAGGTGTTCTCCTCGTTCAAGGGCGCCGCCTTCGCGGGGCAACCGCTCGGCGCCGCGCTGGCCACCAAGGTCCGCGAGCAGTGGGGGCTGGAGCTGTTCACCTATGCCAGTGCCGGGGACACCGGGACCTCGTGGGAGTGCCGCGAGCACAACGGCTACCACCTCTGGGAGGACCTGGTCCTGCCGGAGTTCCTGCGGACCGACACCGACCGCGCAGTTCCCGAGGGCGAGGTGGGTGAACTCGTCGCCACCGACCTGGACAACGCCGCGGCGCCGCTGATCAGGTACCGCAGCGGCGACCTGGTCCGGTTCGACCGCGGACGTTGCGGCTGCGGCCGCAGCCACGTCCGGCAGTGGGTGATCGGCCGGCTCGGGGACGAAACGGTGGTAGGCGGCGTGCCGGTGGTCGTCGGTGAAGTGTGGCGGGCGGTCGAATCCCAGGAGGAGACGCACGACGGCCTGTTCCAGGTCATCCGGGACGCGCGCGTCACCGATCGGCTCCGGCTCCGGATCGGCTTCGTCGGCGAACCGGATCAGGACGACCTGCGCGCGCGACTGCGAGACGCGGTCAACGACCAGGTCGGCGTGGAGCCGGAGATCGAGTTGGTCCCGGTGGACAGTCTGCTCGCGCGCAGTTCGAGCGTCGCGAAATTCCCGAGAGTGGTGAAGCAATGAGCCGGAACTCCATAGCTGTCGCGATGGCCGGACGCCATCCCGAGCTGGCCGGCATCGGTCAGTTCCCCGGCGAGGGCGGACAGGTCGGATTCGAGATCGGCTGGCCGGAGGTCGAGCGGGACACCGTGTGGGTGGGCAGGTTGCTCGAACTCTGGGGTGTCGGCCGTGGACAGAACGCGCTGGTCACCGCGCGCAATGCGGAGGGTCCGTGGTTCGGGCCCGTCGCTGCCGCGCTCCGTGACGCGGGCGTGATCTACAGCGCCGCCGAGCCGTACGGCTGGGACGCCAAGCGCAGCAGGGCCCTGCTGGCCATGCTGCCGATCACCGCGGTGATCGGCATCGAGGGTGAGCACGCCGAAGGGTTGCTCGCCGACGAGCACGGCGCCGAACTGCTCCGTGCCGTCCCGGTGATCTGGGCGCGCACCGACGCTGTGGGGCCGCTGTGCGCCGCCGGGCTGAACCCGGCCGAACTCGTGCGGTTCGGCCCCGCCCTCGCCGTCGAATGCCCGCAGCGAGCCGGGCTGCACCTCGATCCCTCGGAGTGGCGGATCACCCCGAGTCTGCGGCTGTCGGTGGTCGGCGAGCGCAAGTACCAGGTCGAGGACCTGGATGTGGGCGTCACCGGCACGGTCGACGACACCCCCTGCGCCTGCGGCCTGCCCGGCGCCCGAGTCCACCTGGACTGACACCCGCGCGTGGCGGGCGCAGTGCGCGCCCGCCACGATGCGCGAACTCCGAGTTCGCGCCCTTCCGGCGCCGCGGCCGAGAACTCCTCCGCCGTCGACCGCGCCGACGTTCTCATGAGCCGTCGGGAATGCGGGAGCAGAGCTCGAGGTCGTCCCGATTCCGCCGGGAACCCCTGATGTGACGTCACAGATCGCGGCGGCCAAGCGCAACGACCCGGGGCTGTGGACCGTGCTGGACAACACCAACTTCTGCGGCGGCGTGCTCCGAGGCATCAAGACGGCGGACCGCGAGTCGGAGATCGTGGTGAACGACTGCTGTGTCGACCCCTCCATCAGCTCCTCCATCCCCGGCGGGTTCGAGGGCGTGCAGGTGGGCACCACGGCCAATCTGGATCCGGCCACAGAGGACATGAAGCTGTTCCAGGCGGCCATCGACAAATACGAGCCGGGCCTGCGCATCGAGGCGAACGCGGCGGGCGGCTGGCAGCCGGTGCTCGGACTCGCGCTCGCGCTGAACGCGGGCGAGGGTGAGGTCACCAAGGAGTCGGTGGCGGAGGGGCTGCGTTCGGCCCCCGCGCTCCCGTACCCCGCTGACCGACGGTGTGCAGTTCCAGTGCAACGGTCAGGCATTCCCACTCTCACCCAACGTCTGCGCCTCCGAGATCATCGTGGCCACGGCGGACAAGGGCGGAACGCTCGGCGGCTACCGGATCCTGGAGCCGGACACCGGCTTGTTCGTCCCGCCGTCCAACTGAGCCGAGCCGGTCCCGCCCGCGGGCGGGACCGGCTCTCTCGACTCTGCCGACGACCCGGGCGCCGAGCATGAGGAGCATCCAATTGCCCCGACACTCGGCCCGTTCGACACATTCAGGCTCGCGATCGCCTGAAACGGGAACCGTCACAGCACCTTCGCACCAGGCGGTCGGTGACGGACCGTGTCAGGGCTTACCGACCACGAGCCGGGACCGGTGCTCCGCCGCCCACTCGGCGAAGGTCTGCAGCTCGAAGCCCCAGCGTGCGGCGATGGCCGGATCGACCCGGTAGCCCTCGACCGTCAGCCATTCCTGGTTCTGCACGACGCCGGAATGGGTTCCGGCGGACACCGCGTCCGCCGGGGATAGATGCGACGCCCGCACGGTGCGTCCAGTCGTCTCGGACAGCACCGCGGCGACCTCCGCCATGGTGAGCGCTTCTCCGGCCAGCGGGATTTCGCTCCGGTCGAAGCGCGCGGGGTCGGCGAAGACGGCCGCGGCGACCCGACCGATGTCGGAGGCAGCGATCAGGTCCAGTCGGACGTCGGCATCCATCGCCGTGGTGATCTCGCCGTCGCCGAGCCGCGGGAACATCGCGGCGACCTTCGGCGGCGCGAAGTTGTCCATCATGAACGCGGGCTTGAGGATCACCCAGTGGGGGAGCGAGCTGGACCGGACCAGGTCGTTGGCCGCGGCCTTGCCGGTCCAGTACGGCGGCCACCACCGGTTCTCGTCCCAGCCGACGAATGTCTCGTGCTCGTCGGCGCGGGCGACCGAGGTGTGCACCAGGGTTCGCACCCCAGCCTCGACGGCGGCGTTGACCAGGTGCTCGGCGGCCCGCCGCTCCTGATCGGGATCCTTCGGGTGTGGCGGCATCTGCATGGAGAAGACCGCCTCGGCGCCGGCGACCGCGGCACGCAGCGAATCCCGGTCGTCGAACCGTCCTCGGTGCAGCCGGACGCCGCGCTGCGCGAGGGCGAGCGCCGCATCCGACTCGGGATCGCGGACGAGCGCGCGCACCGGCCTGCCCGCCGCGAGCAGCGCGTCGACGACCGCCCCGCCCTGCGCCCCGGTTGCTCCGGTGACGAGTACGGCTCCGGACTCTTCCATCATTCCTCCTGATCGATACGATGAGCGGCCGGGACGAGCCGGGAATTGATCAAAGACTGCGCTTCCCGGACGATTCCGGAGACGACCTCGTCCACCGTGGAGATGTCGTGCACCAGTCCCTGAGCCATCCCGACGGTCCACACTCCGTGGTCCAGGTCGCCGGTTTCGTAGACCTTCCGCCCCCGCATCCCGGCGACGAGTTCGCGGACGTCCTCGAAGGCCGCGCCGCTGCGCAGTAACCCGACCACTTCCCTGCTGATGGCGTTGCTCGCCACCCGGGAGGTGTTGCGGAGCTCGCGGAAGATCAGGTCGGTGTCCCGGATATCGGCATCCTGAATGCGCTTCTTCACGTTGTCGTGGATGCCTGCCTCGACGGTACACATGAACCGTGTGCCCATGTTGATCCCCTCGGCGCCGAGTGCCAGCGCGGCGACGAGACCGCGGCCGTCGGCGAAACCCCCCGAGGCGATGACCGGGATCTCCAGCTCGTCCACGGCCGCCGGAATCAGGACCAACCCCGGGGTGTCGTCCTCACCCGCGTGGCCCGCGCACTCGAAGCCGTCGATGCTGACCGCGTCGACGCCGAGGCGCTGCGCGGACAGGGCGTGCCGGACACTCGTGCACTTGTGCACGACGGTGATGCCCGCGGCCTTGAACGCCTCGACGTGCTCGCCCGGATTCGACCCCGCGGTCTCCACGACGGTGACCCCGGATTCGATGATGGCCCGGCGGTACTCGGCATACGGCGGCGGCGAGATCGACGGCAGGATGGTCAGGTTCACCCCGAACGGTTTCGAGGTCAGTGCCCGGCACCGCTCGATCTCCGCGCGCAGCGCATTCGGATCGGGCTGGGTGAGCGCGGACAGGAAACCCAGCGCGCCTGCGTTCGCGACGGCGGCGACCAGCGGCGCCGTCGCGACCCACTGCATGCCGCCCTGCACGATCGGATGCCGGATGTCGAACATGTCGGTGAGCTGGGTGCGGATCACGGCGCGACCTGCCGGTTCACGAACTCGTGATGCTCGGGGGAGGCCATGCTGTACCGCTCGGTCATCAGCGAGTGCCCGACCGGCCCGGCGAGACTCTGTTCGAGATACATGTTCAGCGCCCGCTTGGTGTCCTGCAACGCCCCCGCGGGCTGCGTGGCCAGCCGCTCCGCCACGGCCATGGCCGCGTCGACCACGTCGTCGCGCGGCACCACCCGGTTGACCAGACCCATCGCCTTCGCCTCGTCCGCGCCGACCCGCCCACCGAGGAGCAGCATCTCCTTGGCTCGCAGCAGCCCGACGTGCAGCGGCCAGGCGACACCGCCGTCCCCGCAGACGAGCCCGACCGCGATGTGCGGGTCGGCGATGAAGGCCGAGTCGGCCATGACCACGAAATCGCTGAACGCCAGAAAGCTCGCTCCCAGACCGACCGCGGGGCCGTTCACCGCCGCGACGATCGGGAGCGGGAAGTGAACGAGCTCGACCAGCAGCCGCCGCGCCTCGTCCACATTGCGCCAGCGCCCGGCGGGTTCCAGCGACAGCCGCATCATCTCGTAGTCGCCGCCGGCGCTGAACGCCTTGCCCGCCCCCGTCACCACGACGCAGCGGGCGTCGGGGTCGGCGGCCAGCTTCGGCCACAGCGAGAGGAAAGCGTGATGCATGCTCACGCTGGTGGCATTGCGGCTCTCCGGCCGGTTGAAGGTGACCAGTCGTACCGGCCCCCTCGCCTCGACCAGGATCTCCGGTTGGGTGTCGTCTGTCATGGTTCAGTTCCCGGTCTCTGCGGTCTGCGGATGGTCCCACCGGACGGGCAGATGCCGACGTCCCCAGAGGTGGTGCTGCGGTACGCGTTCGGAGGGCCCGTCCAGGCGAAGGTGCGGCAGGCGCGTCCGCAGCAGCTCGAGCGCCCGGTGCCCCTCCGTCCGCGCCAACTGTGCGCCGAGGCAGAAATGCGGCCCGAAGCCGAAGGCGAGGTGGCGCCGCAGCTCATTCCGCGGTCGATCCAGGTCGAACTCGTCGGGATCGTCCCACTTGCGCGGATCGCGATTGCCCGACCCGAACAGCAGCATCACCTTGGAACCGGCAGGTATCGGGCACTCGTCCACCGTGGTGTCCCGCGCTGTGGTGCGGAACAGGCCGAGCACCGGCGGATCCAGGCGCAGGCTTTCCTCGATCGCGATCTGCACCAGCTTGCCGTCCTCGACCACCCGCTGCCAGCGCGCCGGATCCTCCAGCAGCCGCAGGACGACATTGGTGAGCATCGAGGTGGTGGTGTCGTTCCCACCGGTGAGGGCCGTGGCCAGCACGTAGCCGATCTCGGCGGACGTGAGGCGCCGGTCGCCGTGGTGCGCGGCGAGCATGTAGCTGAGCAGATCGTCCGGCAGCGTGTCACCGAGATCGGATTCGTCCGGCTCGGTGATGCCCGCCGCGCGCAGCAGCTCCCGCCGGTGCTCCAGGTGCGGCGCGAAATAGGCGTTCAGCCGCCGGACCGCGGGCGCGACCCCCCGCGGGTCGGGAATGTCGAAGGCGCCCAAAAACTCGTCGGTCATCTCCTTGAGCAGCGGCGCGTCCTCGGGCGGAACGCCGATGAGATGGGCGATGACCCGGATCGGCAGCAGGACGGCGAACTCCGTGGCGAAGTCACCGCTGACCCGGCCCCCGGCGGTCATGGAGTCGATGAGTTCGTTGATCGTGGTGTCGATGAGTTCGGCATTGACCGCCCCCGCGCTGGGCGAGAGCCACTTGCGGAACAGCGTGCGGAATTCCCTGCTTTCCGCGCCGTCGACGTTGAAGCCGATCGGGGGGTTGAACTGAGGGCTGCTCCCGGTCCGCGCCGACCACGTCTCGGCTTCGGCGTCATTGAGCGCCGCGGTGATGTCGGCGAATCGGGTCAGGCTGTAGAAGGAGGGGTCGAAACCGGTCGTGTGGTGGACCGGGCAGGATTCCCGCGCGCGGCCGTAGGCGCCGAAGGGGTCGTGGGCGACCTCGGCGGAGAGTGGATTGAAGTCCTCGGTTGTCACGTTGCCGTGTTCCATGCTCGGCCTTTCTTCCGGTGCTCGCGGAGGGCCTCGGCTTCCAGGCGGAACCCGTCCTCCGGAGTCGTGCGCTCGATCGCGTCGCACAGTTGCTTGGTAGTGGCGGAAAGCGGGGGATCCATGGCCGCCATGCGGCGGGCGAGATCGGTTGCGCTGTCGAGAAGTTCGGTGTCCGGGACGATGTCGGTCACGAGGCCGAGGCCCAGCGCTGTCTCAGCGGGCAGCGGATCGCCCGCGAGGATCATCCGCCGGGCCCAGCCCCGCCCGACCGTGAGCGGGAGCCGCACGGTCATCCCACTTCCGCTCATCGCCCCGATCCGCAGGTGGGTGTCCCGGAAAACGGCTGCCGGGGTGGCGATCAATGCGTCGCAGGCGAGCGCGAGTTCCAGCCCGCCGGTGACCGCTGGGCCGTTGACGGCGCCGACGAGCGGCGTGGCGAGCCCGCCCAGCCGGCGGATGGCAGCACCGACCAGGTCGCGCGGTGCGTCCGGCCTGCTGAACTCGTCCAGGTCGAGCCCGGCGCAGAAGGCCTTCCCGGCGCCGGTGAGCACGATGGCCCCGACCGCGTCCGAATCGTCGCAGCGGTCCGCCTCGGCAATCAGCCGGTGGGCCATGTCGCTGGTCAGCGCGTTGCGATTGGCCGGACGGTTCAGCGTCCAGACCTCCACGCGGCCGGGGACGGCCTCGACTGTCAACTCGCTCATCGGTATCCGTCCCACAGCACCGAGTAACCGCCGTCGACGTTGATGGTCTGGCCGTTGACGTAGCCGCCGGCGTCTGAGGCGAGAAGCAGAGCGAGGCCGGCGAACTCGCGCACGTCGCCCACCCGGCCCGCGGGGCAGCGATCGAGGTAGCGGCGCAGGCGGTCCGGGTCGGACATCACCGATTCGGCCTGCCGGGTGTCGAACAGCGCCGGGGCGATCGCATTCGCGCGGATGCCGTACTGCCCGTACTCACAGGCCAGGTTCCTGGCCATCTGCACCAGCGCGGCCTTGGTGATGCCGTACGGCCCGTTGTCCGCGCTGCCGAGGGTCGACCCGATCACCGAGGAGGTCAAGACGATGCGTCCCCAGCCGCGCTCGACCATCCCGGGCAGCACCTCCCGACAGAACCAGTGCGCCGACAGCACACTGCTCTCCAGGAACTTGGTGAGGGTGCGATCCTCCAGCTCGGTCGTCTCGCCGATCCAGATGTTCATCCCGGCGTGCAGCATGAGCACATCGATTCGGCCCAACTCGCGCTTCGCCTGCTCGACCAGCGCCACCACCGCGTCCCGGTGCCCGATGTTGGCTGCGATGGGGTGGGCGCGATCGGCGCCGACCGCGGCGTTCACCGCCGCGGCCGCGGCACTGGTTTCGCCGGGATCGCGCCCGACGATCACCACCTCGGCGCCGTGCCGGGCGAGCTCCTCCGCGGCGGCCAACCCCATCCCGCGCGTCGAGCCGGTCACCAGCGCGACCCGTCCGGTCATGTCGAAGATGTCGCTGTGCCGGGCGGCTTCCGCCTTCGGTTGAGGCGACCCCGTTTGAGTTTCGGTCACGAGCGTTACCGTAATGGGGTAGTCTCGCAAATGCAACGATCGATTCCCGCCGCAGGGCGGGCGGCGGAAGGTTCACTGATGGCGGCTGACGAGCCACTGCTCCTGGTCTCGACACCCGCGCCCGGCGTGGCGCTGGTGACGTTGAACCGACCCGACCGGCTCAATGCACTCACCTGGCCACTGATCGACGAACTGCACAGTGCGCTAAGGGAACTGGACGAGCGCCGCGACCTACGCGCAGTCGTCCTCACCGGCGCCGGCCGCGCGTTCTGCGCGGGGTCCGACGTGGGGGGCGCGCGCGAGCGCAGTTCGGTCGACATCCCGACCCGGTACGAGGCGCAGCAGCGCACGAGCGGCTTGGCCGTCGCGATCCGCGAGCTCAGGCACCCGGTGATCGCCGCGGTCAACGGGCCGGCGGTGGGCGCCGGGTTCGGCCTCGCCCTCGCCGCCGACATCCGGGTCGCCGGCGCCTCGGCCGCCTTCCGCGACGGCGCGATCCGCATGGGGCTGAGCGCCTGCGAGAGCGGGATCAGTTGGCATCTGCCGCGGCTCATCGGTACCTCGAACGCGCTCGAGCTCATGCTCACCAATCGACTGGTTCCGGCCGAGGAGGCCGAGCGGCGCGGTCTGGTCTCGGCGATGTACCCGGACGATCAGCTCCTCGAGCGGGCCGTCGAGTTGGCCGCCGGCATCGCAGAGTTCTCGCCCTTCGGACTGACCACCACCAAGGAGGTCTTCTGGGCGAATCAGTCCGACAGCTTCCGCGAAGCGGTCGACCGCGAGAATCGCAGTCAGATCCTCGCGGTCAACACCGCGGACTCCCGGGAAGCCATGACGGCCTTCCTCGAGCACCGCAAGCCCGAATTCCACGGCCGATGATCAGCCGTTCTTCGAGAGGAATCGACAAGTGGGTCTTCTGACGGGCAAGGTCGCCCTCGTCACCGGCAGTGCGCAGGGCCTCGGCGCCGGCTGCGCGACTGCATTCACCCAGCACGGCGCCCGCGTGGCGTGCGTCGACCTGAACCGGGACGGGCTCGAGCGGGCCGCCGCCGAGCTGGTGGCCGGTGGAGCCGAGGCCATCGCACTGCCGTGCGATGTCGCGAACCGGGAGCAGGTGGACGCCGCCGTCGCCGCCACCGTGCAGAAGTTCGGTCGGCTCGACATCCTGGTCAACGCCGCAATGACGCAGCGGCTCGTCCGGTTCGACCGGTCCACCGAGGCGGATCTACTCGATGCCTACCGGTCGAGCGTGCTCGGCACCTACAACTTCATGATGGCGAGCTTCCCGCATCTGAAGGAGAACGGCGGCAAGGTGATCAATTTCGGCTCGGCATCCGGAACTGGCGGCGAGGCGGGAATGGCGACCTACGCGGCCGCGAAGGAGGCGGTGCGCGGACTCTCCAAGGCGGTAGCGGTCGAGTGGGGCCGCTTCGAGATCGCCGTCAATGTCATCTGTCCCATCGGGACCTCGCCGGCGCACGAGCAGTGGGCGGCGTCGATCGGCCCCGAGGCCGTCGCGGAGGTGCTGAAGCCGTTCCCGATCAAGCGGATGGGCGATCCGGTGCACGACATCGGCGGCGTCGCGGTCTTCCTGGCCAGCAGCCTCTCCGACTACATGACCGGCCGCACCCTTTTCGCCGACGGGGGCCGCGGCTCCTTCCGCTGATCCCCAGGCCTGCCGGCCGTTGCTTTCCGGCCCAGGTCAAATTACGGTAATGACTGTGACTGAAACTCCGAAAGGACCCACCACCGTGACCGCAACCCTCGCCGGGCTCCCGCAGACCGGATCGTTCAATCACGGAGCGATCGCCTCCGGCCGCCGCTTCGACCCGGCCGCGGTACTCGCTCAGGACACGACCATCCACGGCCTCGTCCCGGAGGCCGGCTACATCTGGGGCACCCTGCGCGACGAGGACGGCGGCCTGCACTCGGTCATGCGCCGCGTGCCCGCCGTCCGGGACAACGCCAAGGCGACCGGCGACATCCGCTCGCTCGGCGGCAAGCTCATCCTGCTGTCCGGCGCGGGCAGTGACCAGCAGCAGCTGCGCCGGGAACCGCGGCACGCGCCGGAGAGCAACGAGCTGTCCCGTCGGATGACCGACGCCGGCGCGGTGGAGTTCACGGCGCCCGCCAACGAGCACGGGCGCGAGGTGTCGCTGACGCTCTCCGCCGACAGCCTGGCCTACCGGGAGACCGACGTCATCGACGTCACCGGCACCCTGGCTGCGCCGCCACTGCAGTGGTTCCTGCCCGGACCGGACTCCTCGCTGCTCTACCTCACCCAGACCTGGCTGGTCGAGGGCGAGCTCACCGGCAAGCGGGTGCGTGGCTTCCTGTTCTGGGAGGAGGCGTGGATGCGCGAGGGCGCCAGGCTCTACGTCGACAAGGACCCGCTGCACGACGCCGAGTACACGACCTGGTACTCGTGGGCCAACCACTACGAGGACGGCAGCTCCGAGGTCGGGCACTTCCTCTACGGCAACGGTGACTTCCACGTCGGGATCATCGGGCACAGCGACGGCACGATCACCAGCGCACACACGATGGAGGCGGAGGTGAAGCGCGCCGCCGACGGCTACTGGCACGAGGGTATCGACTACACGATCAACGGTGAGGCGTGGCGGGTCGATCCCGATCCCAACGGCCGGATGGAGGGGTTGGGTCGGATTCCCAACCCGCAGCAGGAGGGCCGGATGCATCGGGTGGCGGATACCCGCACGCCCGACGTGTGGATGGCCTGGGGCGAGTCGGTCCCCGGCAACGGCGAACGCCGCACCTGGTGACTGCGGCCGGCCGGTGAACGACGAGATGACCGCCTACTTGGAGTACGCCGCGCTCCCGGCCCTCGCCGCCCAGCGCCGGCCGGACCGGACCGCGCTGCGCTTCGAGGGGCGGGCCTGGACATATCGGGAGCTGGACCGGGCCGTCGCCGGGGTCGCTGCCCGGCTCGCCCGCGCCGGTGTCGGCGCGGGCATCCGCACCCTGCTCCTCGTCGAGAACCGGCCGGAGTACGTCTTCGCGCAGTTCGCGCTGGCCCGGCTCGGTGCCGTTTTCGTGGTGCCGAATCCGTACTGGACCGAGCACGAGATGGCTCGGGTGGTCGCCGCCGCCGGTGCCGAAGCGGCGATCTACGCACCGCAGCACCGGGCATCGGCCGCCGCCCTGCCGATCGCGATCCCGGTCGAGGAGCTCGCCACGGCGGCGACGGAGGGCATGTCCGTGCCGTCGCCCTCCGCGGAGCCGGTACCCGCCACCGCCGAGCTGTGCGTTCCCTTCTCCTCGGGCACCACCGGGCTGCCCAAGGGTGTCGTGCACACAGTCGGAAGTCTGTCCGGCGGGATCGGCCAGCTGGTGGCGCACCTGGGACTGACCGACGCCGACCGCCTGCAGATCTCGCTGCCGCTGTGCCACATCTTCGGCACCTCGATGATGGGCGCCGCGCTCGCGGTCGGCGCCGAGGTGACACTCTTCGAGCGGTTCGACTTCGACCGCTGCCTGCGTCAGATCCGGGAGGACGCGGTCACCGTGTGGCCGCTGGCCGGCGCCGTCGCGCACCGCCTGGCGCACCTTCCCCAGCTGAGCCGCGCCGACTTCCCCGGGCTGCGGTACTTCATGTGGGGCGGCAGCGCGGTCCCCGCCGAGCTGGCCGCGACGATCACCGACCGCACGGGGGTCGGTTTCCTGTGCTCCTACGGCATGACCGAGGCCTTCGCCATCGCCTTCAACCCGGTCGGGCACCCGGAACAGTGGCGGCTGGATTCACCCGGCTTCCTCTCGGACGGCATCGAGATCCGGCTCGGCGCTCACGACGAGATCGAGGTGCGCGGGCCGTGTGTCGCCGCGCGCTACACCGCGGCGCCCCAGGACGACCCGTTCCTTCCCGGCGGTTGGTTCCGGACCGGCGACGTGGGCCGGATCGATGCGGACGGCCGGCTCTGGATCGTGGATCGGCTCAAGGACATGATCAAGGTCTCCGGTTTCCAGGTCGCGCCCGCCGAGATCGAGGCCGAGCTGCGGCGGCACCCGGCGGTGACCGACGCTGCGGTGATCGGGCGCCCCGATCCGCACCGCGGCGAGCGGGTGGTCGCGTTCGTCGTGACTGCTGAGCCGGTGTCGGCAGAGGAGTTGCTGGCCGCCGCCGCCGAACGGTTGGCCACCTACAAGTTGCCGCGCGAGATCGTCGTCGTGGACGAGCTGCCGCGTACCGCCGCGGGGAAGTTGCAGCGTGCGCGGCTGCGCACGCCGGAGCAGGGCTGACGTCCGGCGTGGCCTACAGTCGAGAAATGGCGACAGGGCAGGATTCCGGGTCGACCGGGACGGACCGCAGGCGGACGGGACGGCCCGTCGACAAGACGGTGGAAGCACGGGTGCTGCACGAGGCCAGGGCCGAGCTGGTGGCCGCCGGGGTGGATGCCTTCAGCCTGACCGCGACGCTGCGCCGCGCGAAGGTCGGCAACAGCGGCTTCTACCGACGCTGGTCCAGCGCGCAGGAGCTCATCGTCGACGCCGTTGCCTCGATCGCCACCTGGCCGGAGGTACCCGACCTGGGCGACCTGCGGAAGGAGTTGCGGTTGCTGGTCGAGGCATTCGATCGGCCGGGCGCGTGGAAGAGCCTGCAGGTCATGTTCACCTTCGCCGGTCAGGCGGCCCGCCACCCCGAACTGTACGAGCGGGTGCAGCGGACGGTCATCCTGCCCGGAAACGCGCGGGTCGTCGCGGTCTTCGATCGGGCCTGCTCGCGCGGCGAATTCCCGGCCGGTGCCGATCCGAAGGCGCTCGCCGCCGCCTTCATCGGTGCGCTGAGTGTGGTTGTGCAGTGGTCCGCGGAGGCCGATGACCACTTCGGTGCCGACCCGGACAGTGTGCTGGAAACGTTCATCGCGCTGGCCGCCGTGCAGGCTCACCGGGAGCCGGCGGAGCCCTCCTCGACCCGGGCGCGCAGGCGGTCGACCAGGGTCTCGACGCCGTAGCCGTTCTGCCGCCCGCGGGACGTGAGGGCCGTGTTCCGAGCGCTTATATAGGTAGATTTTTATTCTGATAAGCTATGGCTCGGGTCACGCTACCGGAACGTGTGCCGCAGGACATCCCGGGGGCGACGGAGGAAATTAGTGGCAATCAGTGAGCTGGAACATTCGCGCGCGACGATCGGCGAATTCCTGGAACCGGAGATCGAGACGGCGCCGCGGTCGGCCATCAGGGCAGACCAGGAGGCAGCCGTCCTGGAGTTGGTCCAGTTCGCGTGGGACAACTCGCCGCTGTACCGGGAGTTCTGGAGCACCGCCGGCGTCTCGCCCGACGACATCCGCAGCCTGAACGACTTCACCACCAAGATCCCGACCCTGACCAAGGCCGACATCAAGGCCTATCGGGAACGCACCGGCGACCCCTACGGCGGCCTGCTCTGCGTCGACCCCAAGGATCTCACCTCGGTGACCACGACCTCGGGCACCACCTCGGCCCCCGAGCTGCTCCCCGAGGTCTGGACCGACACCCCGCCGCTGCCCGCGGCCTCGGCCCGCGACCTCTACGCCCACGGGCTGCGGCCGGGGGACCGAGTCGTCGTCCCGGTCGGCACCTTCCGAAACTACTGGGACGACTTCTACCTCGCCCTCGGACTGACCCCGGTGTTCGTGGACAGCTGGCTGGGCCAGGGCGAGGCGCTGCTGCGAGCCATCCGGGAGCACCGGGTGGCCTACATGCAGGTGCACCTGCCCGCGATCATGGAGTTCGAGAAGCTCGAGTCGAAGTACGACCTGCGCGAGGCCTTCGCCTCTGTCAAGTTCTTCGCCTTCGCCGGCCAGCCCATGGGGGCGGCGCTCAAGCGCAAGGTCACCGAGGACTGGGGCGTCCGGGTCGTCACCTACACCAGCGCCGGTGACACCGGAACTGCTTGGGAGGAGCCGGAACTCGACGGGTTCCAGCTGTGGGAGGACATGATGCTCCCGGAGGTGCTCGACACCGTGACCGATGAACCCGTCGGCGACCTGGAGGTCGGCGAGCTGGTCGCCACCGACCTGGACAACCGGGTCGCGCCCTACATCCGTTTCCGCTCCGGCGACCTCGTCCGGGTCACCCGCGAGCCGGCGCCCACCGGGCGCACGCACGCCCGGATGTGGTTCTCCGGCCGGCGCGGCGACGAGACCGTGATCGGGGGCAAGGCGATCGTGGTCGGCGACGTCTGGCGGCTGGTGGAATCGCTGCCCGAGCTCTCCGACGGGACGTTCCAGATCATCCGCACCGACGCGCCGATGACCCGGCTGCGGCTCCGGGTCGGCTACGCCCCCGAGCGGACCGCCGACCTCGTCGAGCTGGAGCAGCGGCTGGTCGGGATCATCGAGGCGGAGCTCGGCGTCGGTGTCGATGTCGCGCTGCTCACCGTCGAGGACATCCTCCAGTTCAGTTCGAGCGTCGCCAAGTTCCCGAGGACGGTCAAGGAATGACTCGCAGGACCAGTATGGAGTCCGCCGCCCGGCTGCCCCGTTCCCCGATCTACGGCATCGGCGTGTGCCGCACCGGCGACAGCGTCGTCGACTACGCGATCGGCTGGGACGATCTGGAGCGCGACACGGACTGGGCGCAGCACCAGCTGCTCGCCGCCGGCGTCACCGACGGGGACCACGTGCTGATGACCGCGCCCAATCACGAGAACCCGTGGCTGAGCCCGGTGGTGCGGGCGCTGCGCCGGATCGGCGCGACCTACACCCCGGCCGAGACCTACCCCTGGGACTTCACCCGATTTCTCTCGGTGCTGGACCGCCTGCCGATCACCGTGGTGATCGGGCTGTGCGGGGACACCCTCGGCGCGGTGCAGGCGCAGCAGCCCGATCTGGCGGCGCAGTTCCGCGACGTCCGCCTGATCTGGGCTCGGCCGGAAGCGCACACCGAGCTGGTCGCGGCGGGCGTGAACTCCGCCCTGCTCGCCTTCCTCGGTCCGGCGCTCGGCCTCGCCCGGCCCGATGATCCCGACGTGCTGCGGGTGAACGGCGCCGAGTGGGCGCTCCGGGAGTCCGGCGGAGAACTGCTGGCCTCGGCCACCGGCGCGCCGGGCGCGGATCACCGATGTCCCGACCGGGTTGTCCGGCCGGGTCGGCACGGACGGAGACACGTTGCTCGTCGAGCCGTGACGGGCGGGCCCGCGCAATTCCCGATCGAGAGGTGACGGTGTGACACGTGGCGACCAGAATTCCGGTGACGGCACCCCGGGGTTGCTCAGGGACGGCCGTTCGGTACTGGTCCGCCGGCTGACCCCCGGCGACCTCGAGCTCGTCGTCGACTTCAGCCACCGGCTCTCCCGCCGCACCATCTCCATGCGGATGCTCGGGCCGGTGGTGCAGCTGAACCGCGCGGGGCTGGCGCGTTTCATGAACTTCGACCCGGCGACCCAGTTGGCGCTGGTCGCGGTGCACGAGGACCGCGCGGTGGGGGTTGCCGACTTCGCGCGGGTCGACGGGCACCCGGAACGCGCCGAGGTCACCTTCACCATCGCCGACGAGTACCAGTCGCTCGGGCTCGGCGGGCTGCTTCTGGAACACATCGCGGTCGCGGCCAGGGACTACGGCATCGAGGTGCTGGAGGCCGACGTGCTCGCCGAGAACCTGGCCATGGTCCGCACCCTCGAGAATTCGGGGTACGCCGTCGAATTCGGCCCTCCCGGCTCGGTCCTGCACGCGGACATCGCCATCGCGCCGCGGGCGCAGATGCTGGCGCGCTCGGACCGGCGCGAGCACCAGTCGGTGCGCTCCTCCATGCGGCGCATCTTCGCGTCCCGCACGGTCGCCGTCGTCGGCGCCGGGACGGGCCCGGACAACCTCGGCCGGGCCGTCGTGCGCAACCTGGTGGACCACGGCTTCCCCGGGCGGGTCTTCGCCGTGAACCCGAACACGCCCGCCGTGATGGGGCTGCCGACGTACCCCACGGTGGCGGCGATCGGCGAGCCCATCGACCTGGTGGTGGTGGCGGTCGCGGCGACGCTGGTCCCGGAGGTGCTGCGCGACTGCGCTGCGGCTTCGGCGGCGGCGGTGGTGGTGGTGTCTGTCGGCTTCGGCGAGCTGGACGAGCACGGCCGGGCGGCCGAGGCGGAACTGGTGCGCTACGCACGCGCCCAGGACATGCGGGTGATCGGGCCCGCCAGCATGGGGATCGTCGCCCAGCAGGACGGGCATCGGCTGGCCGCCACCTTCTCTCCCTCGCTACCCGAACTCGGGGTGGTGGCGATGGCCAGCCAGTCCGGGACGCTCGGGCTCGCGGTGCTCGATCATGCCCGCAGAGTCGGGCTCGGCTTCTCCGGCTTCGCCTCGCTCGGCAGGTCGGCCGACGTGTCGCCGAACGACCTGCTCCAGTGGTGGGAGGAGGACGCGAGCACCTCGGTGATCCTGCTCGACCTGCAGAAGTTCGGGAATCCGCGCAAGTTCGCCCGGCTGACCCGGCGGGTCAGCGCGCGCAAACCGATCGTCATCGTCACCAGCGCGATCCACACCGAACTGGGTGGCCAGGCCGACCCGGTGCCCGCCGACCGCAGGGCGATCACCGACGCGCTCTTCTCCCAGACCGGGATCGTGGCGACCCGGACGCTCGCCGAGATGTTCGACGTCGCACGCCTCTTCGCCCACCAGCCGGTGCCGCGCGGAGATCGGGTGGCGGTGCTCACCAATGCCGCGCAGCCCGGCGTGCTGACCGCCGCGGCCTGCCGGGCGGCTGGGCTGCGGATCGCCGCGGTCGGCGCGGAGACCCGCACCGCGCTGCGCGATCTGGCACCGGGCGGTGACTCGGGCGACGCATTCGACCTGACCCCGCGTGCCGACGCGGACCGATACGAGGCGGCGCTGCGCGCGCTCCTCGCCGACGATTCGGTCGACTCGGTCGTCGCACTGTTCACACCGCCGCTGGTGCAGAGCACGGAGGCCATCTCCGCCGCCCTGGTCCGGGCGGCAGCCACCGCTCCGAACAAGACGGTGGTCGCCAGCTTCGACGGCACCGAGGGCGTGCTCGCGGCAGCCGGGGTGGACGGCCCCGCGGTGCCCAGTTACACCTTTCCGGAGGCCGCGGCCGCCGCGCTCGGCCGCGCCGCGGCCTACGGTGCCTGGCGGCGCCAGCCAGCCGGTGTGGTCCGGCCGCCCAGCGGGGTCGCAGCGGAGCGGATGCGCGTCGTCGCCGAGCGGGCCGGATTCGGCGCGCCCGCGCCCGAGGTGGTCGCCGACCTGCTCGCGACGGCCGGGATCACGGTCTCGTCGGCGGAGGCCGCCGGCGGCCCCGAGGTGTCGGTGTCGGTCGTGGCGGATCCGGTCTTCGGGCCG